>NZ_CP019630.1:4889665-5204598 GCF_001999245.1 Roseibium algicola
GGCCGCACGGCCGAAATGTTCTTCCCGGGCCACGGCAAGAAACATCTCCAGCTTTTCGATCATCACAAAGGCTCCGAACCGGTCAGTAGTGGGTAGGTCCTTGCTTCATGACATTTGACCAGGGGAATTGAAAGTGGTGTTTTCAATCAGAATTTTCGATCGATGTTTACTCGCAGCTGCCCACGCCAGGTTGAACAATCTCGCTTGCGTTGCCGCCACCTGCTAAAGGTTGGCCATGAGTGGCACGGTCAGATTTGAAAAATGGCATCACCGGATCGACGCAGCGGAAAATGCGCTGATCTTTCCGGATGGTTGCCGGGATGTGCTGGTGGTGCGTGAGCAGGGCAAGCGGGAAAAGGTTCTACTGACGGACCTCGATTTCCAGCCGCGCATCGCCGAACTCGCGGCCGGGACGCATATCACGGGGTTCCGGTTGCGCCCGGGTGGCGTCGTTGAGGACGAGGTTCTTCAGGCCATTGAACGCGACTGCGAACGAGTGGAAGACATCCTTGGCAACGCACTTGACGAGACCAATGACCTGGATGACGTGATCGTTGCCCTGACGTTGCCACAGTCGACCGTCGAGCGGGCATCGAAACAGGCAGGCGTGTCGGTGAGAACGTTGCAGAGGCGGTTTCGGGAGCAGGGCCTGCCTCCACCGGAATACTGGCGCTTGCTCGCGCGAGCGCGCAGGGCTGCAGGACTGCTGGCGACGGAGGTACCGCTGGTGGAGATCGCTGCTGTGTGCGGTTTCAGCGATCAGGCCCATATGACGCGCGACCTGCGGCGCTGGTTCGGACGGTCACCGGCGCAATTGCGCCGGGACCCCGATAACCTGTCGCTGTTGTCTCAACCAGCACTGGGCAACTGGATCGGCGAGCAGATCTCCACGAGGTAGCCGAAAGGATCGCTCACATAGGATGTGATCTGCCCCCAGGGTTCCTCGCGTGCATCCTGCAACTTGTTTGCACCGGCGGCGACTGCACGGGCAAGGGAGGCTGCAACGTCATCCGTCTCGAACGCCAGTTCGAACACAGGTGCCTTCGGTTCGGGGGTGCCGGGTGTCTTTCCGAGCTGGTTCATCAGTGCTTTGGATGAGAACGCGAGCTTTGTCTCGCCCGTCGCGAGTTCGCCGTAGTCTCCGGATTCATGAAGGAATAGACGTTCCAGTCCGAAGGCCTTCTCGTAAAAGTCGAGAGCAGCGGCGACATTCTCGACGTAGAGGATGGTGTATCTCAGAATCACTTGGGTCTCCCGGTCGGTTGGTTTGGCGCCAGCCATAGAAGGTTGGTGCAAGGCCGTCTTGAAGGATCACGACATCAGAGCCGATTGTCAGTCTGCCAGGATGCCGGCCAATAGCTTACGGGTCGCTGCTTCATACGCTCTTCTGTCGCCGCCATTTGCGATTGCCAGCGCCGCGCGGTCGAACGCGGAAGAGAGCAGGTCCGCCAAAGGCTCCAGGGGAATATCTTTCAGTGCACCGTGATTGGCTGCATGCCGCAGGCCTTCCAGAAGCGTGGCACCGCCGGTCTGGCGATCGATCTCCGCCATTTCCGACAGGCCGAGCACTGTCGGTCCTTCCAGCAGCATGATCCTTGCCCGGCCCGCAACGGACATGGCCGAGAAATAGGCGCTGGCGCCGGACATGAAGGCATCGAGCGGTGTCTGGCCCGTGTTCGTCTGGCTGTTGATTTCCGCCGCGATCGCTTCCGATTCCTGGTGAACCAGCGCCTGCATCAGGTCTGCCTTGTCGGCGAAGTGATGATAGAGCGCGCCGCGGGTGACGTCTGCCGCCTTGACGATCTCAGGTGTTCCGGTTTCCGCATAGCCCTTTTCAACGATCAGCGCCCTTGCCGCATCCAGCAGGGCCTTGCGCGTTTCCGCGCGCCTTTCCGCCTGTGTACGGCGTTCGCCTGACTTCTCGGGGTTTTTGTCTTGCATACATGCAGCCTGTATGTTAGTTGAAAAATACATACAGACTGTATGTCTTTTTGTTGCGATTGGAAAGTCTCGGAAACAGCCGAAGGCCGGATGGAACAGGCAATCCACATCCGAAATTGGCGAGGAACAGGAGAAAAACGATGAAATGCACCCAGTATTATCCGGTTCTCATGACCGACAAGGTCGCGGAGACTACCCGGTTCTATTCGGAAAATTTCCGCTTCAAGCCGATGTTTGAAGCCGACTGGTACGTGCACCTGCAGTCGGAGGAGGACGAAAGCGTCAATCTCGCGATCCTCGACCAGAACCACGAAACCATTCCGGAAGCCGGTCGTGGCCGGGGCGCAGGAGGACTTCTGCTGAATTTCGAGGTTGAGGATGTTGATGCGGTTTATGAGGCCGCCCAGGCGAACAGGTTACCCATTCTGCAGGTGCTGCGGGACGAGGCCTTTGGCCAGCGCCATTTCATCACGTGTGATCCGAACGGAGTGCTGATCGACGTGATCAAGCCAATCCCGCCCAGCGAAGAGTTCCTGAAGCAGTTTGCCGCTGAAGCTGTGCCTGCCTGACGGGGTGCAGTCATGCTGGTGAATGCGTCCGGAGTGAGGGAAGTCTCCCACTGCTGTGATCCGCTTCGGAGTAGGCCGGCATGAAAGAGGCGTGGCCGGAAACCCGGCCACGCCTCGTCATTTTCAAGACTGACTGTTGATGCGTCAGGAGGAAACCGGCGGACAGGAGCTACCCTGTTCAGCGCGCGATTTCAGACCTTGGAGGCTCTGCATCGTGTTCGGGTTGCCCGGCAGAACGAAGCTCTGCTCAAGCGCCGTGCGCACGTTGTTGATCACGGCAAGATCCTGAACAGCCAGCGTCTGGCAAGGCGTTCCGGTAAAGCGAACCCGGATGCGGATCACGCGCTGGCCGTTGTCGGATGGGCCGAATTCGGAATCGAGCGCCGGGTTCGCGCCGGTCATCGGCCGTTCCAGAACCACCATGTTCGGCTGGTCCTGCAGTACGACGGTGCCGCGTTCCTGGGCACTGGAGACCAGTGCGGACCGCACGCTTGCCGGATCGGCTGCGATATTTACCGATTGCGCGCCGGCCGGCACGTCCAGCCTTGGCTGGTCCGGCTGTGTGGGGCGCTGAGAGGACCCGGACTGGCAGGCGGCAAGAGCAAGAGCGCAAAAAGCGGATAAAACGATACGTCGCATGGGCAGTCCCAAGGTTAAAATGGTCAACTTAAGAGCCGGTCTAGAACACGTCTTCACAAAGCACAAGAAAACTGCATGTGACCGCCACCATCTTCTGCCAGTAAACTGACATAACACTCCTAACGAAGCCTTGTGGCTTCACGGGGGCAGGGATTTCAATCGGTGAAGGTCAGAATGTATCGCCTGTCTTGAAACCGCCACCACCAAAACTTCCACCGCCTTTGAAACCACCACCGCCGAAGCCGCCACTGCTACCGGACCGTTTGCCGGAACTTCCGCCAAAGCCGCCACCGAAGCCTCCCATGGACTTGGGAAGACCCGAACCGTTGGGGAACGCGACCTGGCGTCCCTTCGGTTTGCGGCGCTTGTGCGAACGCTCCGCGCGGGCCCAGTATTCGGCACCGGTAATCGCACCCTTGACCAACTCGCCCAACAGGACGGTTGTCAGCTTCTCGTCGGAGAAGGTGGACTCCCAGCTGCCATAGCCGCTGGAACGGAAACGCTTGATGACGTCTGCAAGTTCCGCACGGCGTCGGCCAATATCGCGTTGCAGTTCCCTGTCCTGACGGATCTCGCGTGTAACCTGGTCGATGCGCTCCTTCAGATCCTCGATCCGCTGAACGATTTTCTCGTCTTCGGGCGAGGGGGTATCGAGCGCGGCGCGCCACAAATCCTTGAGGTCATCCGCCTGCAGAGAAACGGACAGGTGTTCCTCCGCCTTCTGGAAGTCGGTGTCTTCCCCGCTGGAAAATTCGGCGAGGGCCGAAGACAGCGTTTCGATCCGCCTGTCCAGATTGTCGAGTTCTCCGTCGATACGGTCGATGTCCGCGCTCAGGGTTTCGATGGTGCCGACAAGATCCGTTCCGGCAGCGTCGGTCATCGCATTGCGGCTGAACTCCGCGAGCTTGTCCTGTTCTTCCAGTGCGATTTCGGCACAGCGCTCCGCATGGCGCGCCATACGGTCCGGAATGCTGGTCAGCATGGCAAAATTGGCGCGGGCGTCGTTGAAGCCGACAAGGCCGGCCACCCATCTGTCGAGCGAGCGCACAAGACCGCGGTGCGCGTACGCCGGTGTTCCGAAACCGCGTTGCCACAGATACATGAACAGCGGATCGGCCTCATAGGCCTTGCCTTTTTCCTTTCGGTCCTTTTCGGACGTAGCCGCCTTGGAGGCGGCTGCCTCCGCAGTCGCCAGAGCGGCTTCTGTCTTCTCGCGCTGTGCCTGATAACCGGCATCGCCTTCCAGACGGCCGTCGACAGCCTCCATCAACTCGTCCATCTGGTTTTCGGCGGCATCACGGGCGCTATCGAGCTCGACGCGCTTCTTCTGCAACTGGCTGCGGTCGCTTTCGCACTGGCGCAACTGGTCGGTCAGGACCTTGTAGTCCGCATTGCGCTTGTCGAGAAGCTTGCGGGCTTCCCGTGCGGCGCTGTCGAGGCGTGTGTTGAGTGCTCCGGCACTGTCGGTATCCAGTCGGAACCGGGCAAGGTCCCGGTAGGCTTCACTCTGGCGTTCCTGCAGGTCTGTCAGGGCGCGGGTCGAACGCTCGATCCGCTTGCTCAGCTCGGCTTCTTCACGGCGCAAATCGGCAAGCGACTGCTCGATGGTGCCCAGGGTCTGGCGTCCCGTCAGCATGCCGGAGCCTCCCGGTGAGGCGGTGCAATCCTAACCGCTACCATTTCGTAATTGCTCCGTCCTGAACGCCGCTGCGCCATTTGATATCCAGCTCTCCGCGCCGCTTCTGCCCCAGGACGCCTTTCTGCACAATGCCGTCTTCCATCTTGTCGCGGCGAACGGCGTTGTAGATGGTTTCCGAAACGCGCTGGCCCCATTTGTCGACAAGTTCGACCTTGCTGCTCTCCTCCGACACGATCCTGCGCTCCAGGATCTTGCCGTCCGCGTCCACGGCTTCGACAACGATGTAGTAGTTCTCGGTGTCTGGATTGGATTCGGGAATGCGGGAAACGCCGGTCGGCACGCCTTCGCGGGAAATGATCCGAACCTCGAACACTTCCTGCAGCCGTCCGGCAAGATCGCGCAAGTCGGCCTCCGCCTTGAAGGCTGCCTCGTTGTTGCCGTCCGAAAGGGCAAGGTTGCCGTCGGTGGCCAGACGTGCGGCGTTGGCTTCGATTTCGGTATTTTCGGTCAGGGAATCGATCCGCCCGACCAATTCGGTGTAGGTCGCGGGCAGGGCCTGAAGCCTTGCCAGCAGGTCCGCTTCCGCACGTTGTGCCGGCAGCTTGACGATGAAGTACCAGGCCGCAATGCAAACGATGACGACTGCAACGACCGCCGCCAGCCATTTTGACCAGGTGCTGCGCGAGATGTAGATCATCGCCAGCGTGCGCTGGAAGCCTGCGGAAGGTGGAGAATAGACGAAGCGGTCGCGCTTCAGGTCCTCGACACCCGCCTTCAGGATATGGTCCGGAACATCGATGCCCTGGGACGCATAGACCTGACGCAGCCGCTCGACCATGGCGGCATCGCGTTCATCGGTCTTCAGCTCGCGGGCCACCTGACCTTCTTCATGACGCAGCGTGTCGACCACGTCCATCGCCATCATCAGATCGTCAAGCGGGGCGTCGGATTTGCTTGCCATGAATGCATGTCTTCTTGAAAAAGGGCGGGCCGGAGGGTCCGGCCTGCCGGATTATCGTCAGATCAAAGGGCCTTGCCCTGGGCGGTCAGCTTGGCAAGCCGCCGCTTGCCGTCTTCCACGGCGTTGCGGATTTCCTCGGAATTCTTGGTCGACATCTCGCGCATTTCGTCGATGATTTCACGCGACTGGAACTGGAAGTTGACGACGGAGTCGACCAGCTTTTTCACCGAGGCTGCGGCAACGGTCGGTCCATAGCCGGCTTCGAGTGCCTTTTTCTGCACTTCGTCGCCGATGTCCGCCAGCGTTTCCAGGCTCTTGTTGATGCCGTCCTTCATGGCATTCAGCGTCTCGGTGCTTTCGTGCAGGCCCTGCAGGCCGGTGAACGAGGCGTTGAGTGCGGTGAGAACGGATTCATTGGTGGAGAAGAAACTGACCGACTGGGCGTAAACGCGCTCCTTGGCGTTGGTTGTCTGGACCAGGCGCGCCATGATGACCTCTGACGTGTTGTAGCCGATCGTCAGGTTGTCGGAGAGGTCCTTGGCGATCTGATACCGCTTTTCCTCGTCCTGCATTTCACGCAGCTTCTCGTCGCGTGCCAGTTCTAGGCGTGCCTTCTGCGCCGGGTCGTCACCGGTGTAGGCTTCGACTTCGCCGGAGGCAGCTTCAAGGGCACCCTTGGCAGCGTCCAGTTTGCCGGTTGCGATATTCAGCAGTTCCAGTGCGGTGACTTCCGCCTGTTTCAAGGCACCGCGGAAATCGCGATAGGCTTCAAGAATGGTCTGTTCCCGCTCGATCTGGTCCTTGGTTGCCTTTGCAACGTCCTTGTAGGTACCCCGGATATCATCGAAACGATCGGAAATGGTCCCGCGGCGGAAGTCGCGCCACTTGTTGGACAGGTTCTCGGTGAAGGAGATCTTGCCGTCGGCAAGCTGATCGACCAGCGCCTTCGCGTCATCGCGGATGGAATTGAACGCCTCGGTGATCTGCTCGTAGCGTTCGCCGATATCCATCTGCTGCACCTGCGAGCGAACAACCTCGTTGAAATTGGAAGCCTGGGCCAGGGTCCGGGTGATGATCAGCACCTTGTCGGGAGAAAGATCGGTGATCTGTTCCAGAAGGGCGTTGATCGGTGCATCCTGCTCGCTTTCCGGCGTGATGCCGATGTCGCGGAGGGTCGACAGCGCTCGGTCGAGGTACTGAAGCGGGGAAATGCTTCCCGCCGGAGCCGTTGCAGTCTGCGGGTTTTCAGGGGTTGCCGCGTCTGTCATGTCTGACCTCCTTGAAGGACGCGGCTTGTTTTCAGGTATTTTGCCGCAACGTCCTGTTAACGTCATAATTTCGCATGTTAGGGCAGGCTTACGCCGCTCTGTCAACGGCTTGGCACGCATTTCGGGCCAAAGCCGGGCAGCCTTGAAACCTGCCAGAGCCTTTCCTTAGGCCCGTTTTGCGACAAATGTGTTTCCATGGTGAAAGATCTGCCGAAATTCGCGCATAAGCTGATTGTTCGAATCGGACCGCGGATGGATGCATAAGCCTTGAAGCCCACCTGGCTTCCCTGGCGAAGCGATCGGACTGCGAACCGGAACCGGGGCCTTGTCCCAAAAGTGATGGCGTCTTCATGAAGTTTCTCAAGTGTATCCTGCTGGTTCTGGCCTTATCCATCACTTTTTCCGGCGGTATGCCGGCCGGAACGCTGCTTGCCCAGGAGGCCGGGCAGGTTCCGCCGGAGCCCATCGCGCGGTCGACCGAATTGTTCAACCGGGCGGCAACGGCGCTCGAAGAAAGAAGCGTTTCTCCAAAGACCCTCGATCAGCTCAGGTCTCAGCTCGTCGAGGTTCGGGACGCCAGTGCGGCGGTCATCGATCGCGGGAACATTCGGGCCAGCGCCCTGCAAGCCCAACTGAACAGCCTCGGTGCACCGCCCGCAGACGGGCAGAAGGAAGCTGACGAAGTTGCCGCAAGACGTCTCGAGCTTACCAATGCGCTGGCGGCCGCAAATGCACCGGTCCGAGTGGCCGGTGAAATCAACAATCAGGCTATCTTCTACATTCGCCAGGTCGACAGGCAGCTTCGCGCACGGCAACTTTCGACACTGCTGGACAGGTATCCTTCGCCGCTTGCGCCGTCGACCTGGGCCGCGGGCTTTCAGGAAATAGGGGAATTCATAAAGCGGTTCGAACGCGGTGTGCAGAACGAGCTGGCCCGCCCAAGCGTCTCGAAGAAACTGCATGAGACGGTGCCGCTTTCCCTCGGTCTGGCAATTTTCGGGATCTTGTTCCTGACGGTTCTGCAGCATCCGATTTCGCGAGCACTGAAGCTCTATTGCGAAAAGCCGGCCACCGGTGCAAAGGCGTTGATGCTGGCGGTGCTCTACAATGCCAGCTTTATCGTGCTGCCGACCATCGGTGCCGCCGCTCTGATCTCCATATTTCCCATTCTCGACATCTATCCGAACTCGGTCCGCACGGCAGTGATCGCCGTGCCGGTGATGGCTCTCGTGATGATCATAGCGAACTGGCTGGGGCACACGATCTTTGCCCCCGGGCAGGATCGTTGGCGTCTGCTGGAGCTGGGGGACCGGGAAGCAAAACTCGGGTTGCGTCTCTGCCAGGGACTGGGAGTCTTCATGGCCCTTGAAGTGGCGGTCGAGGCATTCGAACTCGATAACGCCTTCGGTACGGCAGCGATTTCGGTGCTTTCGGCTCCCCCCATTGCGATGGCGGCGGTACTGCTTTGGTCTCTGGCCAGCGTCATCAGATCCAACAAGTCCGTTGAGAGCAATGCCGTGGAGAGCGAGCAGACAGCGGAAGAACCCGAAGAGGCATCAGTAAAACCCCAGGAATCTGGCTTTCTGCTGTTCTTGTCGCTGCTCATGAAGACATCCGCCGTTCTTGCCGTCTGCGTAACGCTGGTCGGTTATGTCCAGCTTGCCCGGGTTGCGATCCTGCCGGTAATCATGACGGTTGCGGAGCTCGGTTTCGGCTTCATGCTTTACCATCTCATTCTCGTTGTCGTGAAAACGGCTATCGGCAAGCGGGAAGACGAGCCCGCTCCGGTCCTCGTTGCCTTTGGGCTGATCTGTGTTCTGACACTGATTTTCGCGCCCCTGATCGCCATGACTTGGGGCGCACGCGGAACGGATATCGTCGAGGTCTGGTATCTGCTCACAAACGGGGTACAGCTGGGCGACATTCACCTGTCGCTGGACTCCTTCATCGTCCTGGTTGCCATTTTCGGCATTGGCGTTGTTGTGACGCGTTGGCTGCAGAACCTGCTGAAGGCGACCGTGCTGCCACAAACGCGGATGGACAGTGGCGCTCAGAATGCTGTTGTGACGGGCACAGGCTATGTCGGGCTTACGCTGGCGGCTTTGATTGCGATTTCCACCGCCGGATTGAACCTGTCCAGTCTTGCGGTCGTGGCCGGTGCCCTTTCGGTCGGTATCGGTTTTGGTCTTCAGACCATCGTTTCCAACTTCGTTTCCGGCATCATCCTGCTCATCGAACGGCCGATCAAGGAAGGGGACTGGATAGAAGTATCCGGGCAATCCGGATATGTCCGCAAGATCTCTGTCCGTTCAACGCGCATCGAAACCTTCGACCGCCATGACGTCATCATTCCGAATTCGGAGCTGATTGCCGGCACGGTCAAGAACATGACGCTGACCAGCAAGTCGGGCCGGCTTATCCTGCCGGTTGGCGTTGCTTATGGCAGTGATCTGGAAAAGGTGAAATCGATCCTGTTCGATGCAGCGCGCGGGCACAGCACGATCGCGCGTTATCCGACGCCGCAGGTTCTTTTCATCGGGCTGGGCGACAGCTCTCTGAATTTCGAACTGAGATGTTTCCTGAAAGACATCGGCAATGTGATGATTACCAAGTCGGACCTTTACTTTACGGTCTACAACGAGCTTGGCAAGGCGGGTATCGAGATACCGTTCCCGCAGCGGGACCTGCATTTCAAGGATATCGACCGGTTGGCGGCGGCGCTTGAGCGCCGTCAGGCGCCGGAAGTGCCTCAACCGGTGGAAGACAAACCGTCCTGACAAGTCTGCCGGGCTTTCAATCCGATTGAAGTGAAAGCCCGACGAATTTTTGGGGTCCAGTTGGTTTCTCGAGAAAATGTGCCGTCAGACCAGTTCAGCAGCAATACGCGCGGCCAGGCGGGCATTGTTACGCACCAGCGCGATGTTGGTGTCGAGGCTGCGGCCGCCGGTCAGCTCCAGGATGGCGCCGAGAACGAACGGGGTCACGTCCTTGCCGCGAACACCCTTCGCAGTGGCATCCGCAATGGCGGCATCGATATAACCAGTCATTTCATCCCGCGGGATCTGGTCGGCTTCCGGTACCGGGTTGGCGATCAGGACACCGCCATGATCCGGGAAACGGGACCGCATCTTCAGGAGCGAACCGATTTCGGCGGCCGAATTCAGGGAGTAGGGGGCCTTGAGGCCACTGGCCCGCGACCAGAATGCCGGTAGTTCTTCCGTGCCGAAAGCAATGACGGGAACGCCCTTGGTTTCCAGAACTTCCAGGGTCTTGGGAATGTCGAGCAATGCCTTGGCACCGGCGGACACCACACAGACCGGCGTGCGGCCAAGTTCATCAAGGTCGGCGGAAATGTCGAAGCTGTCTTCCGCGCCCTTGTGAACGCCGCCGATGCCGCCCGTGGCAAAGACCTTCAGACCAGCGGCATGCGCCGCCATCATCGTGGCGGCGACGGTTGTCGCGCCGTAGCGTCCGGTGGCAAGTGCGAAGGTCAGGTCGGCACGTGAACACTTCATCACGTCCTTGGCCTGTGCCAGGCGGTCGAGATCCTCATCGGAAAGGCCCACCATGATCTTGCCGTCCATCAGCGCGATGGTGGCCGGAACGGCGCCTTCCGCGCGAATATCGGCTTCCACCTCACGGGCGGTCTCAACGTTCTTCGGAAAAGGCATGCCATGAGTGATGATGGTCGATTCCAGCGCAACGACCGGCTTGCCGTTCGCAAGTGCCTCGCGCACTTCATCGCTGTAAACGATCAGATCCCTGATGGCGGAGGGCGTTGTCGGAGTGGTCACGGCGTGTGCCTTTCTGTTTTCGTCCGGCAGCTCGGGCCGGGTCAATTCTGCGGGTCTTATAGGCGCAAGGCGGAGCAGCGCCAAGATTGGAATTTGTCCATATGGTCAAAAGTTGGCGAGGGCATCCCAGGAGAGCTCTTCCGCTAGGGCGCCGGTGCTGCGCAGGGTCAGGGCTGCAGCTGCAAGGCCAAAAGGGACTGCTTGCGTCAGGCCATAGCCTCTGGCGAGCGCCGCGACTGTTCCGGCGGTTAATGCATCGCCTGCTCCGGTGACATCGACGATATCTGTTTGAAGCGGTGCGAACCGGTGAAGTTTCCCGCTTTCGAGCACCAGCACATCAGATGCTGCACTGGTCAGGACAAAACTCTTGAGACCGGTCTGCGACAAGGCCGCCGCCAGGTCTTCGGAAGACGTGTCACGGGAAAGCCCGGTAAGCGTGACCGCTTCGCCGCGGTTCAGCATCAGGCAATCCAGTTTGCCGAGAACCCCACGCAGCCGGACTGCCTTGGCATCCGAAACGGCATTGGCAACAAGACGCCCGGGCAAGGCACGCCCCGTCAGCCGGATCAGCATTGCAGCGGTCAGGTTGGCATCCAGAAACCAGATCGTATCGTCCGTCGCGTTTGCTGCAAGATCCGCGACGATACCGTCAAAGAGATCCTCGGGGGCTTGGGACAGAACACGGTCGTCAACGCAGGCGGCGGCAAGATCACCTGCCGGATTATGCAGCGCGAGGTACTGGCCTGTTGCGAAACCTTTCCGGGCCTTCACATGCAGCTCGAGCCCTTCCTGGCTGAGCTGGCGGGAAAGCATGTCGGCAGCGCCGTCTTCTCCAACCGCTCCCACGAGGCGTGTTCCAACCCCGAGCCGAACCAGTGCACGGGCAATGTTCGTGGCAACGCCGCCAGGCTTTGCGTTCAGCCTCGATGGGGTCGAGGTCTCGGGGCGGATCGGCTCGCTGGCATGGGCGATCGTATCGTAATGGATCGCACCGATTGCGATGACGGGGGAGGAGATGGCTGAAGTCACGTTCTGGACTGTCTCATGAAAAGCCGGCATCAGAACAGAAGCGTTCGATGCGCCGGTACTGGCAACCGTTGAAAGCGCGGGCTAGCAGATTAAGCGGGGGGCGGCAACGGGCTCTGTGTATGCACCGGTAAGAAGCATCCGTTGATAACATGAAACGACGGATCAGCGGCCAACGGGGCCGCTTTTCGCAGTCATTGTGCTTTTGTGCCGACGATGAGGCCATTTCGGCGCGTAGTTACTAATCTGCCTTGCAAGCTGTCGCTTTCCTCGCGCATCAGCTTTGCAAGATGCCTCTGTTGTGCCTCGGGCGCAGAAATGCCTGGTGGACAGGACAACAGGAACATCACCGCATCTTCTGGATCGGTGCACGTCATAGTGTCGGTCAGATCAAATCGCCGTACATCGTCGAAGAGCTCACCCACAAACTGCTCGGCATCATCGAGCGAGAACATTGCGGCCCCTGGATCAACGGGCCTGCCTCCAAATGCCTTGGCGCCAATTGAATGCAGTTCGCTCATATTTTCCAGTGCGTTTGTGCTTACGAACACCTGCCCGCCTGGGCGCAAGACACGTCTCGCTTCATGCAAGGCTAATCTTGGATCCTCTACGTGGTATAGGACGTGCAAAAGAAGCACCGTGTCAAAGGTTTGATCTAGGTGCGGCAGGTCGATTGCATCTGCCACCTTTGCGCTGACGACCTCAATCTTCTCCACCGTTGCCAGGTTCGCCGAGACCTCCTCAATCATGCCGGGAGAGGAATCTATAAGAGAAAGACGAAGTTCGTTCGGCAGACGGTCTGCCTGGGAACGCCATATCCAGCCAGGACCACATCCGACGTCCAATACATCCATTTTTGTTTGTAAGTTCAAATGCCCAATCAGCCAGCCAAACCAGCTTACAGTTGCATATTTCGCTTGAAACGAACCACGTGTCGCGAGATGGCGGGGCGTCGCGTAGTGGTGTTGAACTTCTTCACTTCGAGACGTGTCATTCATAAGAAGATACTACGCTAATTATGGGTCTTTATCCATAATGGGCTCTGCGCAGGAACTTGAACTGCAATTGTTTTGAGCGGGCGGTTGTTCTTGAACCGAACCATTGGTCGCATCGCGACTTCGGCAACAAAGTTGGCGCTCATCTGCCCCAGACAGGTCATGCAGTTCCAGGCAAGGGCGTCGCCAGAGCCTGACCGACTGCAGCGGCGAGATTGGAAGATAGGTCGTTACCTTTCACAAGGTTTTTGTCTTCGGGAACTTGGTTTATGTCTCGCATCGGATCTCGTTTTTAGAGGCCCAACATCTCGCGATCTGGAGATCTCAGGCCTCTAGGTTGTCTCGGCTATCTAGACCCCACCCGACTTCCGCATCACGGCTTCTTCCTGGGCACGCTGTTTTGCGGCGATCTTTTCCTTGATTTCGGAGAGATCACCCTTGGGGGTTTTCGGGTTCCTGGGGTTGTTGGGGACCAGCTCAACGAGGACCGGATTGGGCGAGTGGTCGAGCGTAGCCCCCGAAACGCTGTCGACACCGACGCCGATAACGCCGCCGATCAGCACGTTGCCCGCCATGCCGGCGACGCCGCCGGGGGCAACCTTGGTGTTCACCTCGACGGTCTGGGTCTTGTAGCCTTCCTTGGAAACCGTAACGGTGAATTCCTGTTTGCGGGACACCTGGAGCGAGCAGGGGGACGTGTTGCAGGTGAGGCCGATGGACGTGGCGATCTGCGCTCCTTCCGGCGAAGCGTAGACCTTCACGGTCTCATTGGTGCCGCGTGTCGCGGTAGCGCAAGCCGACAAGCCAAGCGCAAGCGCCAGGCACAACAGTTTGTTTGTTTTCATGTAAATAGCTTCCCCGCCGAGTGAAACGAAAGTGGCGTAGACCTAGCCGAACCGAAATTCTTTGCAAATCTGTTTTTCAAGGTATGGTTGAAAGATGCGCTAACTGCCACCCGATATTCACGTGCTCTCCCTGCAAAACCAGCCTTTGTTTCTGATTTGATCCGGAAAACCCTAGCCCGTCCCGGGGCATGTTGGGTCGCACTCAAATACGTCCTTGGAGCTAGTGTATGCTGTGGGACGGCGTGCATAGCGCAAATTGGTGATGGGTCGTCGTTTGTCTACGGCTATCAGTGTAGGCGCTGGTGATTCTGCCCGATCGCGGAATCACGGGATGTTCCGATCAATAGATTACGCTAGGTAAGTTCTAAAATCGATAAGTGAGAACATATTGGAAACAAACAGCCATTTTCATTTTAATACCAATCGGTTTTGCCGACTTGTCAAATGAGAACAAAATGTGTACAAAGGCTCTCATTGAAACGGCGCGTCCATCGTGGAATAAGGAGCGTAAGCCATGTCGCAAAGTACACTTCGTCTCGTAGAAAGCAGCCAGATGGATAAGACAAAAGCGCTGGACGCAGCGCTCAGCCAAATCGAACGCGCCTTCGGCAAAGGTTCCATCATGAAGATGGGTCAGGGCCAGGTGGTTGAGGTGCAAGCCGTCTCGACCGGATCTCTCGGGCTTGATATTGCGCTCGGGATCGGCGGTCTGCCGCGCGGCCGTATCGTCGAGATCTACGGGCCGGAGTCTTCAGGTAAAACTACGCTTGCCCTGCATGCGGTTGCCGAAGCCCAGAAGACCGGTGGTATCTGCGCCTTTGTCGATGCGGAGCACGCGCTGGATCCGATCTATGCGCGCAAGCTTGGCGTCGATATCGACAATCTGCTGATCTCCCAGCCGGACGCCGGTGAACAGGCGCTGGAAATTGCCGATACGCTGGTGCGCTCCGGCGCCATTGATGTTCTGGTCATCGACTCGGTTGCGGCACTAACGCCGAAGGCCGAACTCGAAGGCGAGATGGGCGACAGCCTGCCGGGCATGCAGGCCCGTCTGATGAGCCAGGCTCTTCGCAAACTGACCGCGTCGATTTCCAAGTCGAAGTGCATGGTGATCTTCATCAACCAGATCCGCATGAAGATCGGCGTCATGTTCGGTTCTCCGGAAACCACGACCGGCGGTAACGCGCTCAAGTTCTATGCCTCCGTCCGCCTGGATATCCGCCGTATCGGTGCGATCAAGGACCGGGACGAAGTCGTCGGCAACCAGACCCGCGTGAAAGTCGTCAAGAACAAGCTTGCGCCTCCTTTCCGTCAGGTGGAATTCGACATCGTCTATGGTGAAGGTGTCTCCAAGACCGGCGAACTCATTGACCTCGGCGTCAAGGGCAACATCGTTGAAAAGTCGGGTGCCTGGTTCTCCTACAATAGCCAGCGTCTTGGCCAGGGCCGGGAAAACGCCAAGCAGTTTCTGAAGGACAATCCGGAAATTGCCGATGAAATCGAACTGGCGATCCGCCAGAACGCCGGCCTGATCGCCGATGCGATCATTGATCCGGACGCTGCATCGGAAGAAGCCGAGGACTGATCCTCAGCTTCCGGTTAGCGCTTACAAGAGCTCCGGACGTTTGTCCGGTCTTCCAAGGGCCTCCTTCCGCACTCCGGAAGGGGGCCTTTTGCTTTTCGGGTCCCGCAACGAAGCGAAATTGGAAGAGGTCAGATCCCGTCGGAGCAGTTGTCCTGCGCGTGAGGGCAGCCTTCATTCCGGAAATCGCCTGTTTCCCGGCAGCTTTCCGTTAGGTCGGGTCCGTGCAACCGCTGGACAGGGTTGGAGGTGAAAGTTAAAAGGCTGTTCCGGCGCGGATCGGCGACCCAGATCCAGCGCCTTCAAGATTTTCAACAGGCCCTCATATGCGGGGCTGTGACCGATGCGAGATCCGAATGACCGGCGTAAATGAAATCCGCTCTGCCTTTCTGGACTATTTCAAGACCAACGGCCACGAAGTGGTCGAGTCCGGGCCGCTGGTGCCGCGTAACGATCCGACCCTGATGTTTGCGAACGCGGGCATGAACCAGTTCAAGAACGTGTTCACCGGCCTGGAAAAGCGTGACTATTCCCGTGCGGTCACGGCGCAGAAATGCGTTCGCGCCGGCGGCAAGCATAACGACCTGGATAACGTCGGTTACACCGCACGCCACCACACCTTCTTCGAGATGCTGGGCAACTTCTCCTTTGGTGACTATTTCAAGGACCGTGCGATCGAACTGGCCTGGAACCTCGTCAACAAGGAATTCGGCCTGCCGAAGGACAAGCTGCTGGTAACCGTCTTTGCCGAAGACGATCAGGCGTTCGATCTTTGGAAGAAGATCGCAGGTCTCAGTGAAGACCGGATCATCCGCATCGCGACGTCGGACAATTTCTGGTCCATGGGCGATACCGGTCCGTGCGGCCCGTGTTCCGAAATCTTCTACGACCATGGCGACCACATCTGGGGCGGCCCTCCGGGCTCTGCGGAAGAAGATGGCGACCGGTTCATAGAGATCTGGAACCTCGTCTTCATGCAGTACGAACAGACGCCGGAAAAGCGTCTCGACCTGCCACGTCCGTCCATCGACACCGGCATGGGCATCGAACGGATCGCCGCTGTCATGCAGGGCGTCCACAACAACTACGACATCGACCTCTTCAAGGCGCTGATCGCGGCGTCCGTCAATGCCACGGGTGTGGAAGCGGAAGGCGACGCCACCGGCAGCCACCGTGTGATTGCCGACCATTTGCGGTCCACGAGCTTCCTGATTGCCGATGGCGTACTACCGTCCAACGAAGGCCGCGGTTATGTACTGCGCCGGATCATGCGCCGCGGCATGCGCCATGCCCATCTTCTGGGGGCAAGCGAACCGCTGATGCACAAGCTGGTTCCGGCGCTGGTGCGTGAAATGGGCCGTGCCTATCCGGAGCTGAGCCGCGCTGAAGATCTGATCACCGAAACGCTGAAGCTGGAAGAAACGCGTTTCCGCAAGACGCTGGAGCGTGGTCTCGGCCTGCTCGACACCGCAACCGAAGGCCTTGAGGCTGGGGGGCGTCTGGATGGGGAAACCGCGTTCAAGCTCTATGATACTTACGGCTTCCCGCTGGATCTGACCCAGGACGCGCTCAGAACGCGCGACATTTCCGTTGATACGGATGGCTTCGATGCTGCAATGGAGCGCCAGAAAGCGGAAGCCCGTGCGGCCTGGTCCGGGTCAGGCAGCGCTGCGACGGAAGCAGTCTGGTTCGCACTGAAGGAAAAACACGGTGCCACGGACTTCCTCGGCTATGAGACCGAGACGGCCGAAGGCGTCGTTGCCGGTCTTGCTGCTGACGACAAGGAAGTTGCCAAACTGTCTGCAGGTGAAAGCGGTTTCGTGGTTCTCAACCAGACGCCATTTTACGGCGAAAGCGGCGGTCAGGTGGGCGACACCGGCTGGATGCTGGCCATTGGCGTCAAGGTTGCCGTGACCAATACGCAGAAGAAGGCCGAAGGTCTCTTCGTTCATTCGGTCACCGTGGAAGAAGGCGAGCTGGTTCCGGGCCTTGCCCTGGAACTGAAGGTCGACCATTCCCGCCGCAAGTCGATCCGTTCCAACCACTCGGCGACGCACCTTGTGCATGAGGCCTTGCGCGAGGTCCTTGGCAATCACGTCGCTCAGAAGGGCTCGCTGGTAACGCCGGAGCGCCTGCGGTTCGACTTCTCGCATCCCAAGCCGGTGAGCGATGAGGAACTGGCAACGGTCGAGAGCTTTGCCAACGAGATCGTGCTGCAGAACGCGCCCGTCGATACCCGCCTGATGGCGGTCGACGACGCAATTGAAGCTGGCGCCATGGCTCTGTTCGGCGAAAAATATGGTGATGAGGTTCGCGTCGTTTCCATGGGGACTGCTCTCCATGGCCCCAAGCAGGGCAAGCCTTATTCGCTTGAACTGTGCGGCGGTACACATGTGAAGCGTACCGGCGATATCGGTCTGGTGACACTGGTTTCCGAAGGTGCGGTTGCTGCCGGTGTTCGCCGGATCGAGGCGCTGACCGGCGCAGAAGCCCGTGAATATCTGGATGCCCAGGACAAGCGCATGCGCGAACTGGCCAGCCTGCTGAAGATCAGCGCCGATGATGTTCCGGCTCGCGTGGCCCAGCTGGTTGAAGATCGCAAGAAGCTGGAGCGCGAACTGGCGGATGCCAAGAAGAAGCTCGCCATGGGTGGTGGAGCGGAAGGCGGCACGCCGGTGAAGGACGCCGGCGCGTTCAAGCTGATGGCGCGTATCGTCGAGGGGATCAACCCGAAGGATCTGAAAGGCATGGCCGACGAGGCCAAGACCCAGCTCGGGTCCGGCGTGGTCGTTCTGATCAGCGTTGCCGAAGACGACAAGGCTGCCATTGTGACTGCCGTCACGCAGGATCTGACCGACAAGGTCAGCGCCGTGGATCTGGTGCGGATCGGTTCGGAAGCGCTCGGCGGCCGCGGTGGTGGCGGTCGGCCTGATATGGCGCAGGCCGGTGGACCGGATGGGTCCAAGGCCGACGCAGCCGTTGCCGCAATCGAGGCACACCTCACGGGGCTCTGACGGTTCTACAGGCAATCAAAATTGAAAAGGGCGGTCCCATCAGGGCCGCCCTTGTTCGTTTAAGGCGCTCGGGCACGTCCCAGGGCGAAATTACGCAAGCCCCTCCTTGGTCATCCCGGACACAGCAAAGCGAAGATCAGGGATTGGGGAGCCCTATCGCTCTCGGTATCGCCTCTTGAGGTCCTGCAAGGCTTGTCGCTCCCCGGTCCCGGCTCGCGCTTCGCTTGGCCGGGATGACGACGGAGGGGATATTGGTTGTTTTGTGGGGAAGGCGGCCCTACTGGCGCTTTTCCCGCTCGCCTGAAGGCATCAGGTCTCTTCCTCGCTACCGAGTTCAAACAAACCCCTCTTTGGTCATCCCGGACGCAGTGAAGCGAAGATCCGGGATCGGGGGGGTATCGCTCTCGGCATGGCCCCTTGAGGTCCTGCAAGGCTTGCCGCTCCCCGGTCCCGGCTCGCGCTTCGCCGGGATGACCATGGAGGGGGGGCGTCGTTTGAGGTGGCCTGGTCAGGTCTGCCTCCGGCGGCCTGCCGGTTGGTTCAGTTCAGCAAAGCAGTCACTGCCAGGGCGGCGGCTGCGAAGAACGTCGAGACCAGCAACATTTTCAGCACGATATGGTGAGGCGTGGTTTCTGCGGCGCGAACCTTGTCGGTGTCTATGGTCATGGTGTCCTCCTTCCGTTCGGTTGGCTATCCATGGAGATGGGGCCTGCGACAAAATTGCCCAATCACGTTCCGCTCACCCCTATGCACAGCTTCGTGCGGCATGGTGAGGGCTGTCCGCGTGGAGAGCTTTGTCGTAGCCTGTCTTTCGGCTATTCATGAAAACGCGAGCAAAATCAGAAACGGGGGGCTCGGTGTCCGGCCACGAATTCAAACGGGCGCTCTATGAGGTGCTTGAGGACACGGGCAAACGCCGCATCGGCGCGCGCGTGCTGCGGAATTTCCTGATCGTCCTCATTCTGATCAACATCGCGCTTGCGGTGCTGGAAACCGTGCCGGAAATCCGCGACATCCTGAGCACGCATCTGCGTCTGATCCAGTTGGGCAGCGGACTTGTCTTTCTGGCCGAATACGTCATGCGTCTTTACGTGGCCGATCTCCATCCGCCGCTGCGCCGTTACGGGCCGGTGTTTTCCAGGCTGCGCTATGCGATGCAGCCGGACGCGATCATTGACCTGATAGGGGCCCTGCCGCTGTTGTGCGTGGTTTTCCTGCCCAATCAGGCGGTCACGATGGTCGTCATCCTGAGGCTGCTGCGCTTCCTGAAGCTGGCTCGGTATTCACCGGCGTTGCGTTCGTTGATTTCCGCTGTCGGCAACGAGCGCAGGGCGCTGCTCGGATCGAGCATGATCATCTGCGGTGTCATCCTGATGGCTGCCACCTTGATGTATCTGATCGAGCATGACGACCAGCCGGAAAAGTTCCGCAGCATTCTGCACGGCATCTATTGGGCAATTACCACTGTGACGACCGTCGGCTATGGCGATGTCGTGCCGGTCACCAATCTCGGCAAGACGGTTGGGGGTATCGTCATGCTGATGGGCTATGGGCTGATAGCCTTGCCGGTCGGCATCATTGCTTCGGCCTTTGCCCGGGAAATCCATAGCCGGGATTTTGTCGTCACCTGGTCGATGGTGGCGCGCGTGCCTCTGTTCGAAGACTTGAAGGCGACGGAGATTGCCGAAGTTGCGAAGCTGCTGCAGTCGCTTCGCGTGCGCAAGGGTGGCACGATTGCCGAGCAGGGCGATGTTGCGGACAAGATGTATTTCATCGCCGACGGAGAAGTCGAAATCCGGCTGCAGCACGACACGGTCTATCTGGGAGAAGGCAGTTTCTTTGGCGAATTGGCGCTGATCAATCAGACACCCAGAACCGCGAAAGTGGTCGCTTACAAGGATTGCCAGCTTCTGGTGCTGGAAGCGGAAGCCCTCAAACACCTGATGGACAGGGATGAAGGGCTGGCCAAGAAGATCATGGATGAAGCGCGCGACCGTGTGGCGGCGGGAAAACGCGTGCTGGGCGAGCTGGCGGAAGAGGAACTTCAGCAGTCGGGCGTGTTTGCATCTTCAGAGAACACCGACCAGGAGCCGGAGCTCTTCCAGGGGGACGATTCCAAGGACGAAGCCGACTCTGAAGATGACATGATGGAGGAAGTTGCCGGAACGCAGAAGGATCCGGCAAAGTAGGCCAGTCAGAAAGGCGCTCAGTAGGGTGTCAGGCCGCGGGGTACCTGGGCGTAGAGCGGATCGCCCTGCCAGAAGACATCTGTCGGGCCGACGACAAAGTCGACCAGGTTCCATCGGTTGAACTGGTACCGCAGCAAGGCGAAGGTGACGAGGCCATCCATATAGTCCGCCTGCGAGGCGAAAGTCGTGCGGGACAGGTCAATGGCGCCACCACCTGGGCGCTGCGGCGAGACCTGGACGAAAGCCCAGCCATGGCCGGAACGCATCCAGTTGACGACGAACTCGACCGGCGGTCCCACCCTTGCCTCCATCATCGGACGCATTGCATCGAGTATGTCCTTGCGCTCGGCAGTGCCGCGGGAAGGCTCGTGGACGGTTTGTGCCGATGCTGCCAAACCGGCACACATCAGCAAAAGGCTGCTCAAGAAAACAATTGCAAGCTTTTGAAACCTCATCAAAAAATCCCTTTCTTCATAAAATGATTCAATGTTGTGCCTGCCTGAAGATAAATGGAACAACGGGCGTCGTGGAACGGCAAAAGACTAACATGTTTGCAATGGATCTGACCTGCGGAAAAGATAAAGGCCTGACGCGTAATCGCGCTCAACCAGACAATCCGGTTTTTCTGAAACTGTCGCGTTCCTTGAACATCCGTAGCCATGAAGACAGCTTCGGCGCCGAACGCAGCAGCAGCCGGCCTTCTTCTGACAGCTCGAAGAGAGCAAGCATCGGGACCGCATGGCAGTCGGCGAGGGTGAGCTGATCCCCCATCAGGAACGGACCTTCCGTCACAAGCGTTTCCAGTGTTTTGACGATCGTTCTTGCCCGGCCGAGCGCCGAGGCGATCTTGACTTCATCCGCGGGGGCGCCGCCAGAGGGCTTTGACACCCGTTCGACGAAGATGTCCCAGACGAGGGTCTTGTAGGCGTAATTGTCGAGGATGGAGAGAAGCTGAGCCATGCGCGCCCGTGGTTGCGGAGAGGCTGGCTGAAGCGGAGGGCCGTCGAAGGCTTCATCGATGTAGCGCAGGATGGCCGCTGTTTCGAACAGGGTGAAGTCGCCATGCTTCAGTGTGGGGATCTTGCCGAAAGGCTGCAGCTCAAGATAGCTTTCCGGCGATCCGCCCGGAGCAAACACATCGATCGGGACAAGCTCGTAAGCAATCCCCTTTTCGATAAGTGCCATTCGGGCCGAGCGCACATAGACCGAATAGTCCGCACCATAAAGTTCAATCATCGAGACCCTCCGTTCAAACGGTCGAGACGCAGCCTGTCACGGTTGTCAGTCAGGCGCCACACACTGGCGAAGGTAGCGCCAAGGACGCCGAGGCCGGTAGCGCCGCCTAGCAAAAACATGATCATGAGCTGGTATTTGACTGCTTCACGCGGATCGACCCCGGACAGGATCTGCCCTGTCATCATTCCGGGAAGCGACACGACGCCTGTTGCCGCCATGGCGTTGATGATCGGCGTGAATCCTGACCGCAGTGCCTGACGGGAGAAGGGGCGTGTCGCTTCCCAGCGGGTGCGCCCCAGCAGCAACTGGGCCTCCACATCGCGCCGCCCGCGGGCAAGCGACGTGTGAAGCGTATCAAGGCCGAGGCTGACGCCGGTCATGGTGTTGCCGAGCACCATGCCGAAAAGCGGCAGTGCATATTGGGGCATCCAGACCGGATCGGGGCGGATGAGCCCTGCCAGGGCGTAGATCGTGACGAGGGTGCCTGCGACCAGCATGACGGCAACGCCCAGCCCCGGGCCCCAGAGGCCAGCCAGGCGACGGTCCTGCCGCGCCCAGATTTCGCGCCCTGCAAAAGCCAGCATCACTGCAGCAGCCAGCAGTGTCCACAACAGGGATCCGGCAAAGAAGATTGCCTTGAGGACAAGCCCAACCAGGATCAACTGCACGCTCATTCTCAAGGCCGAAATGATGAGCGTGCGGGTGAGGCCGAGATCAAGCACGATCGAAAAAACCGCGTTCAACAGCAGGAACACCGAGGCGGCCACGAGGTCCCAATAGGTGAGGGCGAGATAACCGGTCACGCGGGCGCCCCTTGGCCAGCACCTGCCTTCAGCTGGCCTTTTTCCATGACAAGCCGTCGTGCCCCGAGCCGTGCGGGCTGGCCGGGGTCGTGCGTGACGATCAGAAGGGCGCGGTTGGCAGCAAGCTGGTGTTTCAGGAGAGTTTCGACCAGGTCAACGGAAGGCGGGTCCAACGCGGAGGTGGGTTCATCCAGCAGAAGAACCTGCGGTGCTGTCTGGAGAGCGCGCACAAGGGCAAGGCGTTGGCGCTCACCGGTGGAAAGTCGGGAGACCTCCCAGGCAAGCGCATCGGCAAGACCAACCTGGTTCAGCAGGTTGGGAAGGTCGGAAGTTTCGGCAAAATGATCCTGAACACGGTCCGCCCACCAGCCGCTTTCGGCAGGTACATAAGCCACCTTTCGGCGCCATTCAGGAGCCGGCATGGCGTCGCGCACCGTGCCATCCAGGGCAACATGGCCGGCGCTTTCATCGAGATCGGCAATTGCTCTGAGAAACAGGGATTTGCCTGCGCCGGAGGGACCTGAAATCGCAACGGCTTCACCCGCCTGCAAGGCAAGGCCCAGGGGGCCGATCAGAGGCGTCTTCAATTCGCGGATCGTCAACACCGTCCTCTCCTCTGGCTACCGGCCAGGTGAGACTAGCGCGGGCCGGGAAGAGGGACAATCGGCAGGTTGTTGTTAGGCCGAAAGGCAAAACACCGCGGACAATGTCCGCGGTGTCGCTACCTCAGCCTGGAAAGCCAGTTCTTCAGTTCGCAGCCATGGCCTTGGCCAGGTTCTCGTCGATCTTGTCCAGGAAGCCAGTGGTGGTGAGCCAGGCCTGATCCGGGCCGACGAGCAGGGCAAGATCCTTCGTCATGTGACCGGCTTCCACCGTGTCGATGCAGACCTTTTCCAGCGTCTGGGCGAAACGGGCAAGCTCCTGGTTGTTGTCGAGCTTGGCCCTGTGCGCGAGCCCGCGGGTCCAGGCGAAGATCGAGGCGATGGAGTTGGTCGAAGTGCTCTCGCCCTTCTGGTGCTGGCGATAGTGGCGTGTGACCGTGCCGTGGGCGGCTTCCGCTTCCACGGTCTTGCCGTCCGGTGTCATCAGAACGGACGTCATCAGGCCGAGCGAGCCGAACCCCTGGGCAACAGTGTCGGACTGGACGTCACCGTCGTAGTTCTTGCAGGCCCAGACGTACCCGCCGGACCATTTCAGAGCGGAGGCGACCATGTCGTCGATCAGCCGGTGTTCGTACCAGATGCCGGCTTCCGCGTACTGGTCCTTGAATTCGGCTTCGTAGATTTCCTGGAACAGGTCCTTGAAGCGGCCATCATAGGCTTTCAGGATCGTGTTCTTGGTGGAGAGGTAGCAGGGCACCTTCCTGTTGAGCGCGTAGTTCAGCGAAGCGCGGGCAAAATCGCGGATCGAGTCGTCGAGATTGTACATCGCCATCGCGACGCCGGCGGACGGCGCGTCATAGACTTCGTGTTCGATCACCTGGCCGTCTTCCCCGGTGAAGGTGATGGTCAGCTTTCCCTTGCCGGGGAAGCGGAAGTCGGTGGCGCGATACTGGTCGCCAAAGGCATGGCGGCCGACGATGATCGGCTGGGTCCAGCCCGGCACCAGGCGCGGCACGTTCTGCATGATGATCGGTTCGCGGAAGATCACGCCGCCGAGGATGTTGCGGATCGTGCCGTTGGGCGAACGGTACATGCGCTTCAGGCCGAATTCCTCAACTCGCGCTTCATCCGGCGTGATGGTGGCGCATTTGACGCCGACGCCATGTTCCTTGATGGCGTTGGCGGCATCGACCGTGATCTGGTCGTCGGTCTCGTCGCGTTTCTGGATCGACAGATCGTAGTAGAGCAGGTCGATGTCGAGATAGGGGTGGATCAGCTTGTCCTTGATAAAGGCCCAGATGATCCGGGTCATCTCATCGCCGTCGATCTCGACGACCGGATTGTCGACTTTGATCTTTGCCATGATGCGCATTGCCTCGCGGGTCTAGAAGAAGGGAGGGCGAAACGGAAATCTAAACGATTTGAGTTGTATCGGATTTCTATTGTGTGCGCTTGTATACAATGCTGCGCTGCTAGGCAAGGGGGCGCTTCGGTTTGCTCCAGATAATGCCCGGAATTTTGCCTCCAAGAAATAACTTGCAGCTTGCCCAAGGGTTGCGCCCGAATTTCAGGTTTCCAGCTTTTCCTGATGCTGCCGGATTTCCAGTGCATGGGGCCGCACCAGATCCGCCACCGTCACTTGCCCGAGCTGTTCCTGAAACGTCTCCCGTGTTGCCTCCAGGGCCGCCGAGGTCGCCCGGTTGGCCGCCTGTTCCAGGAGGCAGGTGGGAGCATCGGCGGACTTGCCGACGGCGAAGAGCTGCGGTGAGCCGAGCGCGGAATAGACCTCGGCAAGCGAGATGCTGTCTAGGGGCTTGGCCAGCACCCAGCCGCCGCCATGGCCCTTGGTGGCCCCGACGAAACCGGCCTCGCGCAACCCTGCCATGGTTCGCCGGACGAGGGACGGGTTGGTGTTGAGCATCTTCCCGATCTGGTCGGACGTCACCGGGTCTTGTGTCTGGTCCAGATGTAGGAGCACGTGAAGCACGCGCGGCAATCGGCTGTCGGTTCGCATGGAAGTCTCCGTTTGAAAAACCTTATGTCGGATTCAGTTACGTGACAATTCAAGGCACATGAGATTGACGGATCTAAATATGTAACTTTATAAGTAACAAAATTAGGTTACGCGTTTCCAGGAGTTCTGAATGTCCCTTTTGTTTGTCGGCGCAGCCGGGGAAAGGCGCAATCGCTGGGCGGCACTCGCCGCGCTTTATCTTGCCATGTTCATGAATGTTCTCGATGTGTCGGTGGTCAATCTGGCGCTGCCCTCCATCCGTCACGGGCTCGGTGCTTCGGATACCCAGCTCGAATGGGTGCTGGTGGTCTATGTGCTGGCCTTTGCCGCCGGATTGCTGCCTTTCGGCCGATTTGGAGATGTTGCGGGCAGGGGGAGGATGTTCCGCTGGGGTGTGGCCGGATTTACCGCCAGTTCGCTGGCGTGTGGACTGGCGCCCGATATCACCTTCCTGATTGCCAGCCGGGCGCTGCAGGGGCTCTGCGCGGCGATGATGGTGCCACAGGTGCTTGCCATCGTTCATGTGATCTTTCCTGCAGAGGAAAAGGGCAAGGCCATCGGCCTGTTCGGCTCCGTCAGCGCGCTTGGGGCCGTCGCGGGGCCGCTGGTGGGCGGGGTGATCGTGGCTGCCGATGTCTTCGGGCTGGGCTGGCGGCCGATCTTCCTGATCAATCTGCCCGTGGGCCTGATCTCCCTTGCCGGTGCTCTTCGCTTTCTGCCGCATATCGAAAACGAGAGCCGGGTGATGCCGGACTGGTCCGGAACGTTTCTTTTCACCCTCGCAGTGCTGGCGCTGGTGTTTCCTCTCGTGGAGGGCAGGCAGTTCGGCTGGCCTGCCTGGTGTTTTGCCCTGATGGGACTGAGCGTCGTTCTGGCCGTATTGTTCTACCGGCTGCAGCAGCGCAGGGCGCATCTCGGCAAGGCGCAGCTTCTGCCGGTGCTGTTGACGCGGGACCGTGTGTTTGTTGCCGGGGTCGCATTTGTCGCGCTGTTCTTTTCCGGTCTTGCCGGACTGTTCTTCATGATGGCACTCTTCCTGCAGGCCGGCCTTGGGTTGTCGCCGATGACTGCCGGGCTCATCCTGGCGCCGCACCCGGTCGGTGTGATGCTTGCGTCCACGCTGACAGGCCGTTTTGGAACCCGCTTTCAGAGCGCGCGGGTCTGCCTTGCCATGCTGGCGGTCTTCTGCGGATTGCTTGCAGCTCGGCTGCTGGTTTCCGATGGAATGAGCGCAAGCCTGCTGGCGATGCCGTTCCTGATTGTCGGCCTTGGAACGGGAACGGCGATCCCGGCCTTGTTCCAGCTTGTGTTGTCTCGGGTCTCCGGGCCGGATGCCGGTGCGGGGTCCGGCGTGCTCCAGGCCTTCCAGCAGATCGGCATGGCGCTTGGCATCGCTGTGCAAGGCCAGATCTTCTTCCAGGTTCTGGCGGCTGGTCGTAGTGAGGCTCTGTACCGGGATGCTGCGGCTGCAGCGTTGCTCTATCCTGCGAGTTCGTGTTTCGCGCTTGCTGTGCTTGCCTTTGGTCTTGCCTGTAAATTCCGCTCTGGATGAACTGCGTGTTCACGGCTGCTGGTAGCGGACAGCAAAGGCGCGTGCGGGCAGGCGGATTTCTCCACCGGTGTCGAGTTGGTCCCGGAGCTTTGCTTTCAGCTCATCCCGTTTTTCCTCGGTCAGGTTCATGCAATACCCGGGCGCCGGCCCTGCGCCGAGCGTGAAGGGATGCCAGAATTCCTCAAACCCCGGAAAAACTGTGTCCACTTCAAGGGCGTGAATACTTGCACCCGGCAACTGGGCTTCAGTGCAGAGTGTCTGGAGCCCTTCCGGGGTGCAGAATGGAAACCGGAGTGCCTCATCAAGATCTTCGGCAGCTGGGTCGATTGAAGCGGCTGCTTTCCAGAAGGCGTCAATGAAGCCCATGCCACCTCCCGGGTAGTCCCAGACATAGAAGGATATTGTTCCACCAGGGCGGGTAATGCGACGCAACTCGGCCAGCGCCTGCAGCTTGTCCGGCACAAAGTTGAGCGCGAGCGCGGACGTTGATACGTCAATGGTGTTGTCGGGAAGCGGCAGGTCCTGTGCAGACCCGACTTCAAAGCGGGCTCTCTCGTCGGTGATCGCTTCCCGCGCATGCATCACGAAGCCTTCCGAAAGATCGAGACCGACAACCGATTTTGGCTTGGCCATATCGAGTATGGTTTCGGTCAAGGCTCCGGTGCCGCACCCTATGTCCGCCCAGTCTGCATCAAGAGGCGCGTTGAGCCAGGACACGAACTCTCTTGCGATCAATCGGCTCCATCTGCCCATGTAGTGATCGTAACTGCGACCTGCACTCCAGGAATCGTGTTTCCCATTGCCGGACATGTCCTTGGCCTCCCGCCCAGGATTGATATTCCAGATACGAAAATAGTGCCTTTGAAAGTGGAATTGGACAACGGCAATCTATCTAGCGCCGGACCTAAACCGCGAGAAAACCGCTCAGATGGGGCAGGACATTCGAGAGCTGCAGGTCAGATCCTAACCGGCGGGCGAACCGGCGCACTTCGATCTGGCGATTGAAGGCCGCACCAGGTTCACCGCGCGGCAACTGGGCTTCTGCAATCCAGGTGTCCACGTAGGGCCGCGCCTGCACTGCGCCCGTGCCAATATGCCGAATCCGGTCCCGGTAAAGTGAAAACTATTTATAGTTGCCCTTGCTCGACAACAAACCACGAAAATTGCCCACGAACCAACAACGCCGAGAACAGTATGTTCGGAAGCTACTCAGACGCGCGTCGATTTGGGGTGTTGGTTGAAAATCGCACCTTTCGGTACAGAAATCGGGCCAAGTTGAGAGTGTGATCGATTCAAATCTTCCGTAGATGCCGGTCCGGCTTGGTAATTCTACGCGCACAAGGTTTCTCGTGAATTCAGTAGTGCCTAGGAAAATTTGACGAGCAATTTGGCCGGTGTGAAAGAAATAGATGCTCGTAGGTTCAATAGTTCCAGAATAGGGCCGTGTTTCCTCTTTCAGGTTCAGAATTTGTTGAGGCCGGTGCCGAAACACTGCTGGTATCGGGTCGCACTTCGACCCGGGCAACGCAATGGACCGAAAGGGCTTGTTTCGTGCTCGAAACCGTTCGATCAAGAGGAAACGCGCTGTTCAAGCGCGTCTTTGTGCGGGCAACGCTTTATGGCGTGTTCGGATTGCTGGCTTTTTCGCTGGTTCTGATCGGCATCGATTATCTGACCCAGACGGACAAGATCGAGGAACGCCTTGCTCGGACTGCTCACGACAAGGCGCTGTTTGTCACCAATATTGCGGCGCGCGAAATCGCCAACAAGAACTATGGTGAAGTCGAGCGGCTTTTGAATGCGATTGCGGGTGACAAATACATTATCGCAGCCAAGGCCTATAGCCGCTTCGGTCAGGAGTTCGCCAGCGATTTCACCTCCGCAGAACCTTCGAGCGCCGTGCAGTTCAACGAAGGCGCCCTGAATGTCGCGCAGTCGGGCAAGGCTCAGTATTCGGAAACCGCCGACATGATCGAATACATCCTGCCGGTTTCCCGCAGCGGGGAAGTGGTGGGGTCCGTGCTGGTGCGCATTTCGAAGCACGAGCTTGCGGGTGTTCTGAGGGAAAAGATTGTTCAGGTGGTGTTGATCCTGGCGGTTCTTCTTCTTGCCTTCGTTCCGGTGATTGCTGCGCTGATGTACCGGGCAACGGCAGGTGTCAGCCGCGTGACGCAGGCAGCCAATGAGGCTGCAGCCGGTTACCTCGACTGCAATCTGGAAACTGATGCACCAGGTGAGGTGGGTGACCTGCAAACCGCGTTCCGCGGAATGATGGTCAAGCTGCGCGAGAATATTCTGCGGATCGAGGAACTCGCCTACACCGATCGCATTACCGGTTTGCCCAACAGGGCCAAGCTGGACAATGTCGCGATGACGCTGATCGACCTGCGCCCCAAGGAAACGGGCAGTGTTCTTTACATCGGACTGGACCGCTTCAAACTGATCAACGACATGCACGGACATGCCGTAGGCGACAAGCTGTTGCGGCTGGTCGGCAACCGGTTGGCCGTCCTGGTCGACGAGCTGGCCAAGCCACTGACGTCAAAACCCCCCTGCGTTGCCCGGTTTTCCGGCGACGAATTCGTCGTACTGTTACCCGGCGTCGATGATCTGCAGATGCTTGCCAAGTTGTCCAGAACGATGGTCGAGCGGCTGGGCGGGGCCTACAGAATTGGCCGGCTTTCCCTTTCTCTGACCGTCAGCGCGGGAATCGCGAGATACCCGGAGCACGGTACAACGGCCGAGGAAGTCCTGCGAAACGCCAACATGGCCATGTATGAAGCAAAGGGTGCCGGCAGGGCTCAGTCGATCGCCTACAACGATATCATTCGCGAACGGATGACCGAGCGCGAACAGATCCGGCACAGGCTGCAAAGCGCACTGAGAGACCGCACGCTATCCGTTCACTACCAGCCGAAGGTCGACATTTCGTCCGGCAAGATTGTCGGTTCAGAAGCGCTGCTGCGCTGGAACGATGCCGAACTCGGGTCCGTACCACCCTACAAGTTCATTCCCGTGGCAGAAGAATGCGGTCTGATCGTTCCGATCGGAGAATTCGTGCTGGCATCCGCGCTCTCCGACATGAAATCCCTACACCGGCAGAACGTCGATGTATCTGTCGCCGTGAACGTTGCGCCGGCGCAGCTGCAGGCAAAGGGATTTACCGGCAGAATGCTCGGGATCATCGGCGAGAGCGGGTTTTCGACGGAGAAGCTGGAACTGGAAGTGACGGAATCGAGTCTTGTCGACTATTCGCAGAACCTTCTGGATCAGATCCTGCCGATCAAGAAAGAAGGCGTCAAATTTGCAATCGACGACTTCGGCACCGGCTATTCCTCGCTGCACAGTCTCGCGAGCATGCCGTTCGACACGCTGAAGATCGACCGGTCCTTCATCATGGACATTGCCAATTGCGAGGATCGCCGGACCATCGTCGAGCTGATCCTGATGCTGGCAAGGCAGCTCAATCTCAACACAGTTTCCGAAGGGGTCGAGACCCAGTTGCAGATGGATTACATCAATCTGTGGGGCGGGACGCTCGGCCAGGGCTACTTGTGGAGCCCGGCAGTGCCGTTCGGCGAGTTCTCGCGAATGGTCACGAAGCGGGAAGAAGAGGCGAATGCGGCCGAGCCCTGGAGGCAGGCAGCCTCCTGAACTCCGATGAGGGATGTCCTGATGGCCGTATGTGTCTAGTCGTGTACGTCGACCAGACCTTCAAACAGAGCGTTCTTTGATCCGTCGGACAGGCATTCCACGGTCAGCGCCTCCGTGAAGGCCTGCTGGTCAGAGGCTTCGACGGGGCTTTCTGCGAGTAGCGTCAGGATCTCGTTGCCGAGGCGCAACAGCTCCGGACGGACATCCTTGATCAGGTCGGGTACGTTCTGCGGACGAGCTTCACCGCTCTCCCAGCGTTCGATCCAGCAGGTTTGAATGTCCTTGGCCGCATCGATCTGCGCCTGGAAAAACAAGGTGACATTGTCAGCCGACAGGCCGTTTTCGACTGCCTTTTCGCGGGCAGCATCCAGCACCACCTTTTCCCTCGGCAGATCCTCGACAGGTTTGTCGTTATCCGCTTTCCAGGCTGCAACCGACTGCATGAACGACAGACGTTCGTTGATGGCGCCGAAAAGCTTGTCAGGTGCCGCCCAGCCAGGAGTGACGGTGGAAGCAAGAAGAGATACCGCAAGAGCGGTCAGGGGGATCGATTTCAACATGGTCGAAGACTTTCACAGGTCACCGCCTGCGGCAAGTCTTTGGTTGTGGTCTACTTCTTTTCAACCGAGCGACTAATCTCGGTGATCACGCCGAATGCGACGGCGGCCATGATCTTCAATAGTCCGCTGTCGAGCGCCTGTTCGCGTGTCAGATTGCCAAGGAAAAAACCCGGTCTTGGTTCAGTGACTGCTCCAAGAGTAACGCCGGCCAGAAGTGCCAGCTGAATGCAGCCAAGGAAAAAGACGACACCAGCGATAAGCGTTCCCAATTTGGTAAAGGGCATTGCAAACTCTCATGATGTGCTTTGTATTCGAGTGAGGTTATCTTTCGTTAGGGTTTCTGCAAGTAAAAATCACAATTACCCTAAATACAGAAAAGTTTAATAAACAAAGGTTTTGATTTTCATCTTTGATTGGATTCTGCAAAGTTCAGAATTTTCAGGTGGCTGACGCAATTTCCTGAAGAAGTGTTTTGAGATCTGAAGCTTGTCGGTGATGCTGATCCGGCTGATTTCGGTGGCGGTCTTCAGGCGGCAAAATTTCGGTGCAATGTCGCATTCAGACCGAATATGGCGAAAATTCGCTTGCAGAATATCGCCAATCCTTGCAAATCTAGACGATGCGATGGTTTCGCCCGAACAAGCGTAAGGGCGGATGAAATGGGAACACGGTGAGGCGTACCCAACAGGGACCAATACCGTGGCTGCCCCCGCAACTGTATGCGACGAGCAAAGCCCTTCAAGCCACTGGAGCGATCCGGGAAGGCGGGCAGCGCAGAGACTCGCGAGCCAGGAAACCTGCCATCCAGCGGTCCCATCGGGGCCGGTTCACACCATCTGCTCGCGCACGGAGGGTGCGCAAAGGAGAAATGACATGCATATCGAACCGGGCATCGTCGACGGTGCCAAAATCGTACTCAGCTACGGCACCGCGGCTGCTTCCTTCGGCCTTCTGGGCAAAATGGCTCTCGACACAATCCGCAAAAGCGGCGTGCTCAGCCTTGCCGTCCGTTCCGTCATCACGACGGTTGCCGTATTCTGCTTCTTCGAAATCCTGCCGCATTACCCGGTCGGTGTTTCCGAAGTGCACTTTATCCTGGGCTCCACCCTGTTCCTGATGTTCGGCGCTGGTCCGGCAGCAATCGGCCTCGCTGCAGGCCTTCTGCTCCAGGGGACGCTGGTTGCTCCTTTCGACCTGCCGCAGTACGGCATCAACGTCACCACGCTGCTCGTGCCGCTGTGGGCTGTCAGCATGCTGGCAAACCGCATCATTCCGGAAAAGACCGCCTATGTTGACGTTTCCTACGTTCAGGCACTGGCTCTTTCCACCACGTTCCAGGCTGGTATCGTTGGCTGGGTTGCTTTCTGGGCATTCTACGGCCAGGGCTTCGGTGCCGAGAACATGGCTTCCGTCGGTTCCTTCGGCTTTGCCTATATGCTGGTGATCCTGGGCGAGCCGCTGGCTGACCTGGCTGTTCTGGCCGCTGCCAAGACCCTGGCGCCGCTGACCCGGAACCTTGCTTTCGAAAATCGGCTGCACAACGCGGCTTAAGTCTTCGGGCTTTTGCCGAAATCAAGTGACGAAGGGCGGCCCTGGGGCCGCCCTTTTTGTTTGTCGTTCCGACGCCTTGACAACGAACAATCAGAGCTTCGTTGCCTCGGTGGAGCGGATCTTCTTCCAGTTGGCTTCCGCCTTGGTGATCGTGCCGGACTGGTCTTTCTGGAACTCGCGGAAGATGGCCTCGTTCAGGAACAGATAAAGCTTGCCGTCCACAACAGCTGCGAACTGCGGATCGCCGTCGAACTTCTTGCCGACTGAAACACCGAAGGTGCAGAAGCCGCCGTTTTGCGGCAGGTACTGATCCGGATGCGCGGTGAAGGCATCCATGGCTTCCTGGGATGCGAAGTAATAGGCAACACCGTCGTGGACGGCCGTATATTGCGCGGTTCCGTCAATCCGGTTGCCCAGGCTGACAAAGGCCACGGGATCGACACCATGAAGACCGAGCGGGCTGCCGGCGGCCGTCAGGCCGCTGGAGGTGTTGTATTCGTCCGCGGCCATTGCCGGGGCAGAGAGAGCGGCAAGAGACAGCAGCGTTGCGGCAATGGCGGATTTCATCAAGGACATGTTCTACTCCTGAAAGGGTATGAAGGTTGAAGGCCGGATTTGCTCCGGTGCCTCTACCTTGCGTCCGAAGCTCAGGCGTCTCCATGTTCGTAAGTTCCCGAGGATTTGCAGATCGTCCGGATTGCAGTTCAAAAAAAGACACCGGCGTGAGGGCCGGTGTCATTGTGCGTTGACGGGGGCTGTCAAGCGGCCTGTGCAACCGTTTCCTGCGGTTTGGCAAGGCTGACCACTGTCAGAACGGCAATGGCGTTGACCAGGTAATAGGCGAAGTCGAGGCCGGTGAAGCCGAGTGCGAAGGGAGCTGCCAGGAACACGATGCCGACGGCAAAATCGACCGCCAGATGAACCGAATAGGGCAGAATGCGGATGATGCCGGTCTGGTGATCCGTCAGGATCGTCAGGGCCAGGGCCGCAAAGCCTGTCAGGAAGGATAGCCAGAAGGCGATCGGGTTGGATTGGCCGAGATCAAGGAATACGGGCAGGGCAATAAGGCCGATCGCGACGGGATAATCGAGATAGGCGTGCATGGTCTTGGTGACGAAGCGAACAGACATCTTTCAGGTGCTCCAGGTTGGTTTCCTGCGGGCGGATTGCCCACGAGCCCAAAGATGTTGGTCGACTTCGGTTCCATCCATGCACGAAAGTCCCTGAAAATTGACCAATCGTCCGGGAGCCTTGCGCTTTGCGGTGTTGAGGCAAAAATGCGGGAATGAGACTTCAACCGGAACCGGCCTTTCATGAAACATGACGCCCTGACCCAGATCCTGGATGCCTTGAAGCTACGGGGATCCGTCTATTTCCATACCTGCTTTTCGCCGCCCTGGGCCGTGCGGGTGCCGGCTTTCGGCAATGTCGCGCGGTTTCACATGGCAATGCGTGGTGGCTGCTGGCTGGCGGTGGACGGTGTTGACAAGCCGATCCGCCTTGCGACCGGTGACCTGGCCGTCATTCCGCACGGGGCCGCTCATATCCTGAGTGATGAACCGGGCCGTCCCGCCGCCGAAGTGGACGAGGTCGTGCGGCAATCCGGTTATACGGGGGAAGGTGCGCTCTATTACGGCGGTCCGGACGAGGAACTGGCCTGCAAACTGTTCTGTGGCCATTTCGAATTCGAGGAAGGCTCGGTACATCCGCTGCTCGATGCCTTGCCATCGGTCATTCATCTGCCCAACACACAGACGATGAACGCCTTCTGGCTGGAAGCAGTGATGCGTTTTGTTGCCAGCGAGGTGCGCGCCGGGCAGCCGGGGTCCGAGGCGATCATCCACCGATTGACGGAGATCATCTTCATCCAGGTGGTGCGAACGTTCGTCGACAGGGAGGGGGACAGGGCCGGATGCCTGGCGGCGGTGCTCAATCCGAAGCTTGGGCGCAGCATGTCCAAGATCCATCTGGCGCCGGAAAAGCCCTGGACGGTGGAGAGCCTTGCCCGGGAAGCCGGCATGTCCCGGACGGTTTTTGCAGACAGGTTTACGAACCTCGTCGGCATGACGCCGCTGGCCTATGTCACCCACTGGCGCATGGAACGGGCACGGCGCGACATTCGGGAGACGGATCTGCCCCTGATCGATATTGCCGAAAATATCGGCTACAGCTCGGAAGCCGCCTTCAACCGGGCCTTCAAGCGTCAATTCAACCAGACACCCGGACAGGTGCGACGGCAAGGCGCGTCAGTGCCGGCCTGATTTGAATCAGTTGGCGGCCAGATAGGCCGGCAGATCGGCAACGCTCTCCAGAACGGCATCTGCCAGGGTTTCCAGGTCGTGGCGCGCGCTTGTGCCCGTCAGGACACCGATACAAAGTCCGGCGCCCGCCGAACGGGCCATTTCCAGATCATGCGTGTTGTCACCGATAACGGCGATCCGGTCCAGTGCAAGACCTGTTGCCTCGGCAAAGCCGCGAACCATGCCCGGTTCCGGCTTCGGGCCAAAACCTGTGTCGTAACCCGTGACGAAAGCAAATCGGGGCGCAAGCCCGGTGCCGGCGAGAAAGGCCCTTATGGCCGCTTCGCTGTCGCTGCTGGCAACACCCAAAGTGAACCCGGTTCCGCTCAAGGTCTCGACAGCTTCCGGAATGCCAGTAAGGGGCGCAGCATCATGCATGCAGCCGATGAACACCCGGTCGAGGTCTGCGGTCAGCGGGCCTTCCTGAAAATCAGCACCGCAGGCAATCCAGGCAGCCGCGATTTCCGCAGAGTTGCCGGCTGCAAGCAGAGACCCGGCCGCGGACTTTCCGGTCACCAGATCCATGCCGGTCTGTTCCAGGAGCCTGTCGGCCAGGGCGCGGTCGCCTCTGGCTGCATGGAGCGAGGTTTCGCGATAGGCCGGTGCCCATGTCGCGTCGAAATCCAGCAGGGTGCCGTCCTTGTCAAACAGGATGGCGGTGATGTTGCCTGTGAGGTTGTTCAAGTCCGGTCTCCCGTGGATTTCAGGTTGGACCGCAATGTGTCGAGGGCGGATTTCAAATCCTCGAAAGCCTGTTCCGAAAGACCGGATGCCTCGGCAACACATTGCGGCACGGCAGCCGCCTTTTCCCGAAGCGCGTTACCCTTGGCTGTCAGGCAGACATTGACGACGCGCTGGTCTTCCAGATCGCGGACGCGGGAGACAAGCTCCATTGCTTCCAGGCGCTTAATCATCGGTGTCAGCGTGTTGTATTCCAGGCTGAGCGCGTCGCCGATATCCTTGACCGTTCTCTCGTTTCTGCGCCAAAGCAGGGTCATCACCAGATACTGCGGATAGGTGAGGCCGAGCTCTTCCAGCAAAGACCGGTAAAGGTGATTGAAGGCCAGATTGGCCTCATAGACGGCAAAACAGAGAAAATCGTCGAGATCTCCGCCCAAGGCGTCCGGGCCGGCGTTCTTCAAGGGCTTCGAGGCGCCTTTGTTTTCAGTGCGTTCTGACATGAAACGTTCCTAAGCAGCATTTTTTTTCTTGGCAAGCGTTGACAGAGCGAACTTGCCGATACATATACATCGCACACGATTAAATCGTGCACGAGTTAAATGAAGATCATCCCATGGGAAACAAGATCGTTGGGCCGCAGGTCAACCGTCGCCAGGCGCTGATTGGCGGCGGTGTCCTTGGGCTCGGTCTGGTGATGGCACCGAAGTTCGGTGCCGCAAAACAACTGCTTGAACAGGAGAATCTGAAAATGACGACTTTCACGACATCCGATGGTGCAGAGCTTTTCTACAAGGACTGGGGGCAGGGGCAGCCGATTGTCTTCTCCCACGGCTGGCCGCTGTCGGCTGATGCCTGGGACGCGCAAATGCTGTTTTTCGGCCAGAACGGTTTTCGGGTGATTGCCCATGACCGCCGCGGCCACGGCCGCTCCAGCCAGCCTTGGGACGGCAACAACATGGACCGCTACGCGGACGATCTTGCCGAACTGATCGAGCATCTGGATTTGAAGAACGTGATCCTGATCGGTCATTCCACCGGTGGTGGCGAGGTTGCCCATTATGTCGGCCGGCATGGCAATGACCGGGTCGCCAAAGTCGTTCTCGTCGGTGCTGTGCCGCCGCTGATGCTGAAAACGGCAGACAATCCGGACGGCACGCCGATGGACGTGTTCGACGGTATTCGCCAGGGGACCGCCTACAACCGGTCGCAGTTCTACAGGGATCTGACGGTGCCGTTCTATGGTTTCAACCGCGATGGGGTCGACACCAATCAGGGTCTGCAGGAAAGCTTCTGGCTGCAGGGCATGGCCGGCGGCATCAAGGGTCAGTACGACTGTATTCGCGAGTTCTCGGAAGTCGACTACACCGGTGACCTGAAGGCCATCAAGGTGCCGACGCTGATCGTGCATGGCGACGACGACCAGATCGTGCCCATCAAGGCTTCTGCCCACCGGGCGGCGGAAATCGTCGATGACGCCACTTTGAAGATCTATGCTGGCGGCGGTCACGGTCTTGCACAATTGCAGGCCGAGGAGTTCAACAACGACGTTCTGGCATTCATCCGCGGATAAGCGGCGTCGGTAAAAAAACGGGCGGCTCGGTGAGCCGCCCTTTTTCGTTGCCAGCCTCAAATCGTCTCCCCGCACGGAGCGCAACAAATAACCGGACCCGGATCTGCGGCTCGGGAAGGCCAACAAAGGCAACCGATCGTCATGAGCCCCGGGGATCTCCTGCACCCAGGCAATAGCGCTTTTCCGGGCTAGTGTCTGACTGTTGCCCCACGCTCGTTGAGAAGCAGATCGAAGAGAAACGGCACATTCATGGAGCCGAAACGGCTTGCGCGTGCGACACCTTCGTCGGAGATCTCCACAATGCCGAACATCTTGTAGAGGCGGAAAAGATAGTTCGAAGACTGGTCCAGATCGAAATCGTAGCGTGGATCGGAAAAGAACATCCGGAACGTGTGCAGCGCCTCGAGCGGGAAACCCGTGTGATGCTCCCGCAGATTGTCGAATTTCGTGCAGAAGTCTTCCAGCGTTTCCCTGTTGCCATCCAGCTCTTCCATCTGGATGCGCTGGGCGATTACAAAGTCGGCGATATGTTCCTTGCCGTAGTCGGTCAGCCCGCGCTCGATCAGGTGCCCCTGCATCTCTTCGGGCAGGGGCTTTTCCGTGGTTCTCATGTAGCCGAGGTGTTCCAGGCGGGCATAAAGTTCGTTCGTGACGCTGCCGGGCCCGGTCAGAAAGACTGGTTCGTGCTCATCGTCCATGAGCTGTATGGCACCGCGCAGGGTCGAAAAATCGCCATCGCTGAGAGCATGCACCAGAAAGCTCGTGTCCGGCCACCATTTGGCGGATTGCGGGTCGTTTGTCGCCGAGAAGAGGGTGAACTCTTCCCCGGCTCCATTCCGGACAACCGGCTGATGGTTCTCGTTTTGAAGGACCATTTGAAATGAGCTCCCTGGCGCAAAAAAGAGGGCGGCCGGAGCCGCCCTACTTCTACCCAAGGGTGCATTTGCAAATCAACCGATAATGGCGTTGAGCGTTGCACTCGGACGCATGACGGCGTTCACCTTTTCCTGCGGGGCATGGTAGTAGCCACCGGTGTCGGCGGGTGAACCCTGAACGCCGTTGAGCTCGGCAACAATCGCATCTTCCTTGGAAGAGAGCGCTTCGGCGATCGGTGCGAAATGCGCCTTCAGCTCGGCGTCCTTGTCCTGTGCGGCCAGTGCTTGTGCCCAGTAAAGCGCGACGTAGAAGTGGCTGCCGCGGTTGTCCAGGCCACCGACCTTGCGGGACGGGGACTTGTCGTTGTCGAGCAGCTTCTCGACGGCCTTGTCAAGCGCGTCCGCCAGAACCTGTGCCTTGTCGTTGCCCTTGACGTTGGCCAGGTGTTCCAGCGATGCACCGAGGGCACAGAACTCGCCCAAGCTGTCCCAGCGCAGGTAGTTCTCTTCCATCAGCTGCTGTACGTGCTTGGGAGCGGAGCCGCCTGCGCCGGTTTCGAAAAGACCGCCACCGTTCATCAGCGGAACGATGGACAGCATCTTTGCCGAGGTGCCGACTTCCAGGATCGGGTAGAGGTCGGTCAGGTAGTCACGCAGCACGTTGCCGGTGATGGAGATCGTGTCTTCACCGCGGGCGATACGCTCGGTGGAATACTTCGCCGCATCGGCCGGAGCCATGATCTGCAGGTCGAGACCGGAAGTGTCGTGTTCCGGCAGATAGGCTTCCACCTTCTTGATCAGTTCCGCGTCATGAGCGCGGGTCTTGTCCAGCCAGAAGACACCCGGCATGCCGGACAGGCGAGCGCGGGTGACACCGAGCTTGACCCAGTCGCGGATCGGGGCGTCCTTGGTGCGGCATGCGCGCCAGATGTCGCCTTCTTCGACGGCATGTTCGATCAGGGTGTTGCCGGCAGCGTCGACGATGCGGATGGTGCCGTCAGCCGGAGCCTTGAAGGTCTGCGGATGCGAGCCGTATTCCTCGGCCTTTTGGGCCATCAGTCCGACGTTCGGCACGGTGCCCATCTTGGCCGGATCGAGCGCGCCGTTTTCGCGGCAGAAGTCGATCACGGCGGAGTAGACGCCGGCATAGGAGCTGTCCGGGATCACGCACTTGGCGTCGCCTTCCTTGCCGTCCGGACCCCAGCCCTTGCCGCCTGCGCGGATCAGGGCCGGCATGGAGGCGTCGATGATGACGTCGGAAGAGACATGCAGGTTGGTGATGCCCTTGTCGGAGTTCACCATGTACATGGCCGGGCCGTTGTCGAGAGCGGCCTTGATGTCGGAATTGATCTCAGCGGCCTTGTCGGCCGGCAGCGTGGCGACCTTGGCTTCCAGATCACCGATGCCGAGGTCCGGATTGACGCCGAGCTCGGCAAAGGTTGCGGCGTGCTTGTCGAAGACGTCCTTCAGGAACGCCCGCACACAGTAACCGAAGATGATCGGGTCGGAGACCTTCATCATGGTTGCCTTCATGTGCAGCGAGAACAGGATACCCATGTCCTTGGCATCCTGGATTTCTTTTTCCAGGAACGCGAACAGCGCCTTGGCGCTCATGTAGGTGCCGTCGACGACATCGCCTTCGTCCAGGGCAAAGTCGCCCTTGAGAACCGTGGCGGTTCCGTCCTTGCCGACGAATTCGATCTTCGCCTTGCCTGCGGATCCGGCAGAAACGGTCACCGACTTTTCGTTGGAGAAGAAGTCGTTTTCACCCATGGTGGCGACGTGGGTCTTGGAAGACGGCAGCCATTCACCCATGCGGTGAGGGTTCTTCTTGGCATATTCCTTGACTGCTTTCGGCGCGCGGCGGTCGGAGTTGCCTTCGCGCAGCACCGGGTTCACGGCAGAGCCCTTGATCGCGTCATACTTGGCCTTGACGGTCTTTTCCTCGTCCGTCTTCGGCTCGGACGGATACTCAGGCAACTTGTAACCCTGGGCCTGAAGTTCCTTGATGGCGGCGTTGAGCTGGGGCTGCGATGCCGAGATGTTCGGCAGCTTGATGACATTGGCGTCCGGCTGCTTGACCATTTCACCGAGGACCGCAAGATCGTCGGACTGCTTCTGTGCGTCCGTCAGATACTCGGGGAAGTTCGCCAGGATACGGCCTGCGAGGGAGATATCCTTGGTACCGACGGTCAAACCGGCTGCCTTGGTGAAGGAGCGGATGATCGGCAGGAACGAGGCGCTGGCCAGTTCCGGTGCTTCGTCGACCTTGGTGTAGATAATGTCGGCCATGACAGTCACATTTCCTAGCGTTCGAACATTGGTCAAAGGAGTGGTGCGGGACCGCTCCCGATGAATTCCGACATGCGTATACAATTGTACGCAATCAATTGAAAGCCCTCCGGAAGGCGAAGGGTGTGAAGTCCGCAGGTGTTCTAGCAAAGCCGCCGGAAAAGGCAATCAGGAGTGGAGGGAGTGGCAGCGGCCCGAGCCTGATTTGAACCGGGCAGACCGGCGTTCCGGCGGAGGTTGGCCGGCAGTTGCGGGCGATCTGCCGGAGCTTTCCGATCGGGACCGGAATATCCATTAGGCTGAAGGAAGGGACAGTCTGCGTCAGGCTGACTTGCGAACGAGGAAGCCTTGCAGGTCGGCAATGTTCATTGGTTTGCTGAAGGCATATCCTTGAACGTAGTTGACACCGAGCATGCGCAGCTTGTTGATCGTGTCTTCCGTTTCGACCCCTTCGGCAAGGGCTTCGATGCCGAGCCCGTGTGCCATGTCGACGATTGTCTTGATCAGCTTGAACTGCTCCGGATTGCTGGACAGCGGAGAAATCAGGGCCCGGTCGATCTTCAGAAGATCGGGTTTGAGCTTTGTCAGCGCGATAATCGATGCGTGGCCGGTGCCGAAATCGTCGATTTCTATTCGAATGCCGAGCTTGCGCAGGGCGTTGACGGTTTCGACTTCATCGTCCGACAGCGTATCGAAGAAGACCGACTCGACCAGCTCGAATGCGATTTCGGCACGGACCTTCGGCAGGTTCTGGATGTATTCGGCAAGTCCGGGTTCGGCCAGCCTCTGGTAGCTGACGTTGAAGCTCACCTTCGGAAAAACGACCCCCGTGCGTTCCTGGGCCAGGATAAGATCGATTGCTTTCGACATGATGTGGCTGTCGAAGGCAGCCGCCTTGCCCGCTTCCTGAACCGCGTCCAGGAAAGCTGCGGGACCCAGAATGCCCTGCTTGGGATGGTTCCAGCGGGCGAGCACTTCAATCCCGACAACAGCACCTGTCCGGGTGTCATGCTGGGTCTGGAAATAAGGCTCGAACTCGTCGTTCTCCAACCCGTAGAGGACCGCTTCGGCGGTTTTCATCAGATGCTGCGCATCTTTCTTCAGGCCCGGATTGAACATCACGGCCCTGTTCTTCCCGGCCTTCTTGGCCTCGTAAAGCGCTATGTCCGCGTCGACCATCATGCTGTCGAGCTTGCCGCCGCTTATGCTGGAATGGGTTACGCCAACCGAGGCGCCCACGCGAAGCTTGGTTTTCGAGACGACATGGGGGCGTTGCATCCAGCTTTTCAGTCCCTCAAGAAAATCGCTTTGCTGGTCTGCGCCGATCGCAGGTGACGCCACCACGAATTCATCGCCGCCAATACGAGCGATGATCGAGTTGACGGGAGCAATCGCATTCAGTCTTTCCCCCACCAGCACAAGCAGCTTGTCGCCGGCTGCATGGCCGACTGTGTCGTTGATGTTCTTGAAACCGTCCAGGTCGATCTGGAACAGGGTCATGTCGGGCAGGGTGCCGTCGTCCTGGTGCAGCTTTCCAATGGCGTGGCGAAGTCCGCGGCGGTTCAGCAGGCCGGTCAGGTCATCGTGGATCGAGCGATGGTGCGCTTCAAGCCTTGCGCTTTCCATGTGGTCGAGAAATCTCTTGAGTGAAGCGGCAATATAGATGCCCCCCAGGCAATTGATCGTTCCCAGGATGTAGTGGTTCATCAGATGCCACCAGGAATAACTGGAGGAAGGCCAGACAAGTTCCGGGTGGAGGAGCGTCAGCACCGAATGATGGAGTAGGGCGGCAACAGTGGTCATCAGCACCGATCGCCAGCAGACATAGGCAATGATGATCGACGTATTGATGAAATAAAGCATATGCACTTCAAGCATATACTCGCCATTGTGGATGTCGGAGGCGACGTAGAGCCCGAACATCCATGTGGAATTGATCGCGACGGTCACGATCAGCCGGGTGCGCAAGGCCGACGCGTCGGCCATGACGGTTGCCGTCGTGACGGTACCGATCAGGGCCAGAGGAAGGGCAACAAAAAGCACTGAGCCGCCGGTAAGATAAGATGCGATAACGGCTATTGCTGCAGCCAGCCAGAAGTACCAGACGAGAATCCAGCTCACAGCCTGGCGAAGCCGCTGCACGTTCAGTGCCGAAACATCGACCCAGAAATTATTCAGAAACGAAGGTTTCATTCGACCGGTTGTGCCTCCGATAGTCTGGGGCCGTGCTGGTCGATACCGCACAACCGGGCAAATTCGGCATTGAGCAGAAAGAGTGCGTTGGAAGATTTCAGACTTTGCGACTGTTGCGTGGATTGCGGAATGGCAACCACCATCCAGTCGAAAGGTCCGGGTGCTGCGATGGGAGCTCCGGTAAGCGCTACCGAAGTGAAGCTTTGTCGTTCAGAAAACCAGGGCGGAAATACAGCCACTGCCTGCAGTCCCACCGCACCGGCGTTCTTGGTCACAAGCAGCCCCGCACTGAACAGCACGGCAACGCAAAGCATTGAAACCGCTGGACAATAAGTCCGGAAGAGGATTGCAGATTTTCGCACGAAATACACCCGAATTGAAGCGTGAAAAGCAGTATCCCATGCACTTATTGAGGGTGTGTAAAGTTGATATTGTATCTTTCCTGCAATTTATCTCAAATATTAACAATAAGATTTTTGTGTGCCTGGGTAATATTTGCAGTGTTGTTTAATCGTAGGGGGAATCGCGTGATTTCAGGATGTCTGGACTTCCCGGCCTTCGGAAAGCGTTGGGTCATCCACACGCACATGTTTCAATCTCAGGCTTTGACGCTTTCCGGCTGCCAGATTGAGACTGCAGCTTCGGGAAAGTTTGCAAGTATCCGGTCCAGTTCCTGCGCATCGATCGACGTGTTGGGCAAAGCCGCAGCGACTTCTTTTATCGCGCTGTCCAGCGCCAGGTTGCGGTGCAGGCGAACCGACTTCCCCTCGGAAAACGAGAGACCTTCCGAGCAGTGGCGGAGATGCGTCTGACAAGACCAAGATGCACGGAACACAGACGGACCTCAAAAATCATCGTATTTATCGGAGGAATGAGGCCGACCGCAGCTGTGGTGCAGGCCTTTCGGTCTTTTCATCCGACGTTGCTTCCGCTAAATCCCCGCTTCATGAGCAAGAATGCACACATCAGAGACGAAGCCCGCGCCGTGACGGCCAAGCCGCCGGCGGTGATCCTTTGCGAGCCGCAGCTTGGCGAGAACATCGGCACGGCGGCAAGGGCGATGGCGAATTTCGGTCTGGTGGATCTGCGGATCGTCAATCCGCGCGACGGTTGGCCGAGTGAGAAGGCAAGAGCCGCGGCAAGCCGGGCGGATCACGTCATCGACAAGGTGCAGGTTTTCGACAGTGTCGAGGCGGCTATTGCCGATCTGCAATTTGTCTTCGCCACCACGGCCCGCTCGCGCGAAGTGCCCAAGCCTGTGCGGGGGCCGGATGAAGCTGCCAAAAAATCCGTCGAACTTGGAGAACAGGGTGCCGCGACCGGTTATCTGTTCGGCCGAGAGCGCTGGGGTCTCAACAACGAGGAAGTGGCTCTCGCCGACGAGATCGTTACGCTGCCTGTAGATCCGGATTTTGCCTCGCTGAACATTGCGCAGGCAGTGCTGGTGTGTGCCTATGAATGGCGCAAGACCGCGACGTCCGGCGCATTGCCCTTTATCCTGTCGGAAGAAGTGCATCCACCGGCGAAGAAGGACGAAGTGCTGCGTTTCTTCGAGCACCTGGAAGGGGCACTCGACAAGGCTACCTTCTTCCGTCCGCCGGAGCGGCGGCCGCATATGGTGCGCACGCTGCGCAACATCTTCCAGAAGGCGGAGTTGACCGACCAGGAAGTGCGCGCGCTGCGCGGTGTCGTGGCCTCGCTGGAAAAACGGGAAACGCGACCGCGCAAGGACAGATCAGGTTCAGGCAGCGAAGAATAGAGGCAGATCTTGCAGGGTTCGGGGCCGGTACTCTTTTTCGATTCAGGTCTTGGCGGGCTCACGGTGTTGCGCGAAGCGCGATATCTGCTGCCTTATGAGCCGCTCCTTTATGTCGCCGACGATGCGGCCTTTCCCATCGGCCGCTGGCCGGAAGCGGAATTGAAAGAACGGATCGTATCCCTTTTTGACGATCTGATTGCCGAACACGGCCCCAAGGCGGTGGTGATTGCCTGCAATACAGCCTTCACGTTGGCTGGAGACGCGCTGCGCGAGGCGCACCCGGATGTGCCTTTTGTCGGCACTGTTCCAGCAATCAAGCCGGCGGCGGAGCGCACCTCCTCCGGGCTGATCTCGGTTCTGGCAACGCCGGGCACGGTGCGCAGAACCTATACACGAAGCCTGATCGAGAGTTTTGCCAGCCAGTGCCATGTCCGGCTTGTCGGATCGGATAAGCTGGCGGAACTGGCCGAAAAACATCTGCGTGGCGACACTGTTTCCGACGCAGATCTTCTGCCGGAAATCTCTGACTGTTTCCTGGAGCAGGACGGCAAGCGGACCGATATCGTCGTGCTGGCCTGCACCCACTATCCGTTTCTTGCCAACCGTTTTCGCAGGATTGCTCCCTGGCCGGTCGACTGGCTGGATCCGGCGGAAGCCATTGCCCGCCAGTTGGTCCGTGTTCTGGGGGAGGGGGCCGCAAGTGAGCCTTCGCGCCATCTGCCAGACCGAGCTGTCTTCACCTCCGGTACGAAGGATGCGGGGGTGTCACGGCTATTGGCCGGGTTTGGCCTGGTGCTGGACTGATTGGCAGCGTAGTCGAACGGGCCTTTTTCCTTGGCCACCGGTCGCCCGGATCTTTCCGCGAACCGAGTCACACAGCAGCGCAAGGCATCATCCCGAACGTGCCCTCCTATGAGAGGTGCGCTCAGAGCCGTGTCCCGCCGGTCAGGTGAGAACGTGCAACGTGTTCCCTGGGAAGGGTAGAAGTGTGGCTTGGCCTCACGCAGCCAGGCATTTGACGGCCAGGCCGTCGTCGGAGCGTTTGGCTGCGCGCTTCAGTTCCATGATTTCGTGGTTGAGCGTATCGGGATGCAGCGTCAGGCCCTTGGGCAGGCTGAGGATCGATATGGAACACTGCAGCAGCGGGAACTGCCGCGTCGTGCCGAAGCGGTCCTGGGCTTCGATGAAGCCGCGTTCCCGGTGCTCGGGTTCATAGAAGCTTTCCACATCCAGGCGGAATGCACGTTTCAGCGCCAGCATGCGCGCAGCAACATCGGTCTGGTCGACATTCTGGAAACCGGCGAAGAAATCGTCCCCGCCGATATGGCCGTAAAACGTGCCTGACCCTGAAATATGGCGCTGCAGCAGTTCGCTGAACAGAATGATCGCCCGGTCACCCTGGCGATAGCCATAGGTGTCGTTGAACGGCTTGAAGTTATCGAAGTCGAAATAACACATGTGCCGGTCGTACGTGCCCTTGCGCCCGCTTTCGGCGATGAACCTGGAAATGGCGCCATTGCCGGGCAGGCGGGTCAGCGGGTTCTGGTCCTGCGCTTCCTGAAGACGCTTTTCGTGAATGATCTTCAGGAGAGACGTGGCAGACAGGAAACCGGCATAGCGGAAGTTCTCGGTGATGATGATGCCATCCGAATTGATCGAGGAGGCAAAGGTCACCAGCAGCATGTCCGCATTGGAATCAATGTCGGCGATCGGGCAGGCGCGCACAAAAGAGCGCAGCGGGAAATCGAGGGCCGCCTTGGCATCGTCGTCGTCCGGTGCGCCCGCATAAAGATAGGCTTTCAGGTCGCGTTCGTGGATCAGGCCGCGCGGCTCGTTGTTGGCATCCACAACCGGAACCACACTGGCCTCCTGGTTATGGACCACCATGTCGAGCAGGTCGTTCATGGAAGCGTTCGACTGGATGGTCGGTACCTTGATCAGCTCGTTGCGGATCCGGTCCAGCTCCTCCCGGCGCTTGCGGCCGACACCCGGCGCGCGCACATGGTCATAAAAGAGCTTGGCGGAAGAAGCTTCCTGGAACGGCTTGGCGACGAAGTAGCCCTGGATCAGGTCGCAGCCGGCTTCCCGGCAGGCCTTGAACTCGCTCTCCGTTTCAACTCCTTCGGCAATTACCCTTGCGCCCAGCACGTGCGCCAGGTTGGCCACCGTGGTGACAAACAGCTTGCGCCTGGCGTCGCAATCGATGCCGTTCAGGAAGAAACGGTCGATCTTGACGTAGTCGGGCGACATGTCGTGCAGCAGACGCAGCTCGGAAGAGCCTCGGCCGAAGTCGTCAAGCGCGATCAGGAAGCCCAACTGGCGCAGATCGTTGACGGCGTGGTGGGTAACGTCGGTGAAGGTCTGCTGGTGCCGCTCGGAAAATTCCAGGCAGATCTGGTTCACCTGCAAGCCGGCTTCCGCCACAAGGCCTGCCAGCCGCATGCGCGGATCGTTGTCCTGGCCGAGGTCGCGTCCATCCAGCTTGAAATAGAGTTTGGTGCCCTGGGCGATCTTCAACCTGCCGAAGCGGTTCATCGCCTTTGCGAGAAGATGGGCCTCCAACTGGGGCAGATATCCTTCGGCGTGGGCAAAATCGATCAGTTCGTCAGGAGATTGCGCACCGACAAGATCGCAGTTCCGGATCTGGGCCTCGTAGCCGTAAACAACACCGGTGCCGATATCGACGACCGGCTGAAGGGCATAATCCAGTTTCGCCAGCGTGTCCTTCGGCGTACGACAGAGCAAGCCGGGCGCTTCCGGAACTGTCTGAAGAACTGGTTGACGATTCGCTGACATTCTAGATCCTATTGCCGAGGTCCGGCCGATAAGCTTCCGTTGTTTGATGGGGTCTCGGAACAGTCCGTTGCACTGATATTATTCGCTATGGTTGCAACGGCGATTGCATAGTGAAAAGCTGCAATTAAAAATCTCTAAATGTATGCATTGTTTTCCCCATTTTGTGGACGCTACGTCATAAATTATGGCAATGAATTCCATCTGAACCGTTAAATATGCCTGCTTGTCCGACAAAATAAGCAGAATTGGCCGGGTTCGGCGGGTCTTTTCCGAAGCGGACCGGGTGCACGGATTGACATTTCAAGGCTCTGCCTGTATCTCCGCGCGGTCCGGCAGGCAATGTCTTCCGGATCTACGCACCCGTGGGCATCCGGCCGGCGCCGTCTAGCCGGGTCCCTGTCGATCTGACCTTTCCGTCGCAAGACGGGTTGTGACGATAAAGGAGGGCGCGTTTCCTTTTAAATAACAACGCGAATTCAAAGGAAACCGCGATGTCGAAGCGCCATAGCGTTAAGTACAAAATTGACCGCCGGATGGGCGAAAACATCTGGGGTCGTCCGAAGAGCCCGGCCAACAAGCGTGAATACGGCCCGGGTCAGCACGGCCAGCGCCGCAAGGGCAAGCTGTCCGACTTCGGTGTTCAGCTCCGCGCAAAGCAGAAGCTGAAAGGCTACTACGGCAACATTTCCGAAAAGCAGTTCCGCAAGGTTTATGCTGAAGCGTCCCGTATGAAAGGTGACACTTCCGAAAACCTGATCGGCCTGCTGGAGCGCCGTCTGGACGCCATCGTCTACCGTGCGAAGTTCGTCCCGACCGTTTTCGCAGCACGTCAGTTCATCAACCACGGCCACGTGAAGGTGAACGGCAAGCGCGTCAACATCTCGAGCTACCAGATCCGTCCGGGTGACGTGATCGAAGTTCGTGAAAAGTCCAAGCAGCTCGCCCTGGTTCTGGAAGCAACCCAGTCCGCAGAGCGTGATGTTCCGGATTATATCGACGTCGACCACAACAAGATGACCGCGACCTACTCCCGCGTTCCAGGCTTCTCTGACGTACCGTACCCGGTACAGATGGAACCGAACCTGGTGGTCGAGTTCTATTCGCGCTAATCAGCGCCGAATACGGTTTGACGGAAAGGCCCGCCTCTGGCGGGCCTTTTCTTTTTGCCGGCCTTTGTTTGAGGCGGATGCCGGGCGTCAGATGTCGTTTCGCGGTATTCGAAGAACCTGACCCGGGAAAATAACGTTTGGACTGCTCAGGATGTGCTGGTTGGCATCGAAGATCGGCTGATAGTCACCGGTGCCATACTGGTCTTGCGCGATCTTTGTCAGCGTATCACCCGACTTCACCGTGTAGGGCTGCCAGCCACCGTATCCCGCCAGGATCCTGGGGCCGAACAGGACAGGGATGACGACGGACGGGCCATTTTCGTTGCCGGTGTCGTCGGCCAGGGTCAGGAACAGGCGATTGAGTTGAAACTGGTTGGTGTCCGGGATATCGATAAATCCCTGAAACTGCTTGAGGCCGAGTGAGCCTACCTGGGTAAAGGAGGCATATTCGTCGTGTCCTTCGGAAACCCGAATGCTCAAGGTTCCTTCGAATGCGGTCGCATTGCCCGCGATCAGTATTCTTGATCCCACCAGATCAAACGGCTGTGGTTGCTGAATATCCAGAGTTACAGTCATATCAATACCTTCCGCGTAAAAAGTCTCAGGTATCTTCCGCTGCCCCCAGCCGGCTTTGACAAGGGTACAACGTTTTGGCGGAAAAACGATAGATGCAACTTTACCGGGGGTCTGCGCTCACGGCTGGAGACCCCCGGTCTTGGTGGATTTGCCCGGCCGCATTTCGTCGGTCAGGGCTAACGCCGGTTATTGAACCCCGATTTCCTTGTAGTAACGGGCAGCGCCCGGGTGGAACGTGGCCGTGCCGAGTGTCTGTGCGGCATATTCTGGCGACAAGGCCTTGGCCCAGGGGGCATCGGTTGTGATGCTGCCAAGGTTTTCCCAGAAGGCCTTGGTGATCCGGTAGACGAGTTCTTCGTCAAGGTCCGCACGCACACCGATCCCGACTGCCGTGTCGTTGGACATGACCGGACCGTCATTCACCTGGTTCTCGTAGAGACCTGCCGGAATTTCAGCCCGCTGGCGGAACTTGCCGAGGAACTTGTCGACCTCTTCACCCTGATCGTCTTCCGGCCCGATGAAGCGGACTGTCTCGGTTTCGGTGAACTGGATGAACTGCTGGCACGGGTCGATGCAGCCGTTGACATACATTTCCACCTTGCCGTCCAGGAAGGACTGGAAGCCGGTTGCCCAGTTTGCCTTGATGGCGTCGTAGTCCTCGCCGGCAACAAGTCCGGTGGTGGCCTCGATCCAGCCCTTGGCTGCGTTGTACGCACCGCCACCTTGCGGTCCGAGGAAGACCGTTGCACCTTCGATGTCATCCAGAACGGTGATGTCGCTGTCTCCACGAACGGCGAAGTGATACTGGCCGTAGGGGAACCACATCAGCACCTGCACATTCTTGGCAAGTTCCGGGGCTTCCGGCTCGTTCTTGTACATGGCCGCACCGTTGCTCATCAGGATGTGGATGGTGGGCGAGATCATGTACATGTCGAGATTGCCGCGAGCGGTTTCCATCTGGTGCAGCGTTGCCGCGCCGCCTCCGGCGACTTCGATGGAAACATCATCGAGCTTGTCCGTCACGATGTTGGCGAAGGTCGCCATGGTGATTGCCTGACCGAGGCTTGGCTCGATGGTCTGCATCTTGAGCGTGGTGTCTTGAGCCGACGCAGAGCCGGCCAGTATCAGGCCCGCAAGGGCTGTAAAGGCAAATCGTTTCATTCCGTCCTCCCGTGGAAAATTGCTCTTTTCATTGTGATGGATTGGGCGCGGCGGCTGGGCTCCGGTGCCGCATTGCGTGAAAGGCGAAGTCCGCCAGGATCAGAACCGCGGCTGCACCGGCAATGGCCACGTGCGGCACCAGAACCAGCAGGCCGAGGCAAATGCGCAAAATACGCTCCCAGTACGGCAGGCGCCCCCGGTCAAACCCGGCCAAAGCGGAAGCGATCGACCACATGGCAAGCGCGAAAGCGGCGATGATCCAGAAGAACGCTCCCCAGGAGACTGTCGCGAGATCGACCATCGCCTTGCTGTCCGGCGCGCCGGTGCCGAACCAGGCGAACAGCACCTGCAGCTTGTAGAGAACCGCCGGGTGATAGACGAAGACAAAGGGGATCAGGAAGCCGGCAATGCCGATCCGGGCGGCTTCGAAACCCGTGCGGATCGGGTCTGCCCCGGCAATCGGGGCGGCGGCAAAGGCGGCGAGCGCAACGGGCGGGGTAACCGTGGACATGACCGCAAAGAAGACCACGAACAGGTGCAGCGTCAGTTCGGGGATACCAACCGCATCAATGCCGGAAGAGAGCGCGATCACGATAATGAAATAGGTTGCGCCAGGCGGCAGACCCATGCCGAGCACGATGGCGCCGAGGGCAACGACCACCAGTACGAGCGGCAGCGGCCCGCTGGCGAGCTGTGTCAGCAACAGCGCAAGGCGACCGGCAAAACCGGACACCTGGATCAGGCCGACGATCAGTCCGATGGCCGTAACGATGACGACGATCGTAGCCGCCATGCGACCCGCGTTGACGAACGCCTGCCAGAGGCGTGTGCGGGACCGGAATTCGCTGAACAGGACCAGCGCGGAGACGATGGCGGCAATAAAGCCGTAGAACCCCGCCTTGGGTACGGACGGCTGGCTGAACAGGAAATAGGTAAGCACACCCAGTGGCACGACAAACACGAGGCACTGCACCCATTCCTTGCCTGTCAGTGGCGGCCGTTGCTCTTTCGGCAGGGCCCCGATGCCAAGACGCCGGGCCTCGAAATAGACCGTCAGGAAGGTGGCGAAGTAGAACATGATCGCGGGCAGGATGGCGGCCACAACGATGTAGCGGTATTCCAGCCCGATCTGTCCGGCGACGAAGAAGGCGACAACCCCCATCACCGGCGGCATGATCTGACCGCCTGTGGACGCGGCAGCTTCCACAGCCCCGGCAAAGGCCGGCTTGAAGCCGGACTTCTTGATGACGGGAATGGTCATCACGCCGGTGGAGACCACGTTGGAAATCGCGGCGCCGGAAAGCGTGCCGAATAGGGCGGAGGAGGCGACCGCCGCGTGAGCGGCACCACCGACGAGCCCGCCGGTGAGCCGGTTGGCGATCTTCAACAGCAGGTCGCCCGCGCCCGAAGCCATCATCACCGCACCGAAAACGATGAAGATCAGCACGCTGCCGGAGACGACCTGCAGGGGCTGACCGAACTGGCCACCGGTCTGGGCCCAGAAGTTCAACACCATGGCGCGAAGGCTCTGCCCGAATGTGGAGTCGGATCCGGCCAGAATACCGGTCCAGTCCGGCAGGTAGCCGCGAATGAAGAAATAGACCACCCAGAAGAGGCAGAAGGCGACGATGAAGCCGCCGAACATGCGCCAGGTCAGATAGAGCGTAATGGCGGTGGCGATCGGGAACATCACGAAGTCGATGGGGCTGGCGCTTGGCAGCGCACCGCCGTCAGTCGCGAAGATCTTCAGCATCCAGGACACAAAGGCGGCGAGCGCAAGCAGCGTCAGCGCCCAGTTGAGCCAGCGCCAGGCGCGGCCCCGGTGCAGTGTCAGCAGACAGATGGCAAAGGAAAAGACGATTGGCAGGCCGATGATCAGCCCGGTCGGCAGCAGGAAGGATCGTTCGAACGAGCGGTAACCAGCCCCAAGCCAGTGGTCGCGAAGCAGGGCGCGCTGATCGCGGCGCGACAGTTCATCGAAGCCTTGTGTTGTGGTCTCGATGAACCAGCGGACAAAATCCGTGATCGGGCCGGAGGCCGCATAGGTAACGATCACGAGCACGAAAAGCACGGCGAGACAGTCGGCAATCCACTTGTCGCTACGGGCAATGGCCGGGGTGTCGCCTGTTGCCGTGCTCACCTCAACGTCCTCCCTTTTCGGGCGAAACATGATCCTGCAGGGCAGGGCCGCGATAGGCCTCGGTCAGTTCCTCCGGCACTTCCGATCCATCCTTCAGGAACGGAAGAATACCGCGCCGGGCGGACTTGCCGCGCATGTCGGCGATATCGGCATCCGACCGCGTCACACGCTGCGACATACGCCGGCCCCAGCGGGCCAGTAGGTCGTACATGCGGGCGATCTCGGCCTCATGGCCGTCGGCCTTGGCCAGGTCGTGGAATTCTTCCGGGTCGTTCTCAAGGTCGAACAGCATCGGCCGGAAACCGCCTTCGGCATGGATCAGCTTGTAGCGGCCGTCGAACACCATGAAGAGACGGGCATCCCTGGTGGTGACGCCAAGGGAGGCGCACATGGGGGTGACGGAATAGTCGTATTCGCTGATGACCGCCTCTCGCCAGTCGGGCGTCTCCCCGCGCAGCCAGGGGCTCAGACTGCGGCCTTCCAGAATGTGACCGGCTTCGACCCCGCCGGCAGCTTCCAGAAATGTCGGGGCAAGGTCGATGGCTTCTACCAGCGCATCGCAGGTGGTGCCTCTTGTGGCATCGGCTTCGGATCGCGGATCGTAGACGATCATCGGGATCTTGACCGAAGGCTCGTGGAACAGGTCCTTTTCGCCGAGCCAGTGGTCCCCGAGATAATCGCCGTGGTCGGAGGTGAGCACAATCATCGTGTCCTCCATCCGGCCGGTCTCTTCCAGGTAGTCCAGGAGCCTGCCGAGCTGGTCGTCGCATTGCTTGATCAGGCCCATGTAGGCGGGGATGACCTTCCGGCGCACGTCGTCCTGCTGAAAGGCGGCCGCAATCTTGTTGGCCATGAAAGCCGCGTAGACAGGGTGGGCGTTGTCGCGCTCGACATCGGCGCGGATAGCGGCGGGAACGTGGTTCTGCCCGTACATGTCGTGGTAGGGCGCCGGCACGATGTATGGCCAATGGGGCTTGATGTAGCTGACATGCGCGCACCAGGGTGCAGTCGCCTGTTCAATGAATTCGATCGTGCGGGTCGTCAGCCAGGGTGTTTCGCTGTCTTCCTCGCGGATATTGGCGGGCTTGTCCGCATTGTCGAACATCCAGCCGGACGCCTTCTCGCCGTTTTCGACGCCGGCGTTGGCGAAATCCGCCCAGGGGTTCTCTCCCGCATAGCCGCGGGACTTGAGGTATTCGTTGTAAGGCGAACGTTTTTCGTCATAAAAGCCGTCCGGCCCTTCGCCCCAGAGCCCGTCGTCCCGAACCCAGACATCAAATCCGCACTCGGCCTGCCGGGCGCCGATGATGCTGTCCGGGGACAGCCCCAGCCGGGTCATGCCTTCCGCATCCACCTTCATGTGCGTCTTGCCGATAAGCCAGCAGTCCATGCCGGCCTTGCGCAGGTGATCGCCGAGCGTGTGTTCGCCGACCCGGAGCGGGTAGCCATTCCACTGTGCCCCGTGGGAGGACGCATAGCGCCCGGTGTAGAAGCTCATCCGGCTGGCGCCACATATAGGGGATTGCACATAGGCATTGGTAAAGCGCACGCCCCTGGCGGCAACCCGGTCAAAATTCGGTGTGTGCAGATAAGGGTGTCCCGCGCAGCTCAGATAGTCGAAGCGCAGCTGGTCGTACATGACGAACAGGATATTCACTCAGATGTCCTCCCAAGGTGCCGCTTCTGCGGCCTTCTTGGGGGGAAGACTAGCACTCCGGAGGTATATCCCTCAATTAACTCGAACTCATGGATATAACTTCAGGTTATATCCAATCATGTCTGGGGAGCGCAATTGCGGCCTTCTTCGCGAACGATGTCTGCAAAGGCGAGGGCCGCAGGCGTCAGCAGCCTTTCCTTGGTCCAGGTAAGGGCAATATCCACCGTCAGCATGCTCAGGTCGACAGGTAGCGCCGTCACGGACCACCGTTCCCTGACCTCGTCCACAATGAGCGATGGAAACGAACAGACGATGTCGGACTGTTCCAGAACGGACAGAATACTGAGGATCGAATCGGAGCGGATGACAGGGGCGGGCCCTTGCAGACCGTGCAGGCGGAAGAAGTCCTGAAAAAGAGGGCGGCGGCTGCTCGGGCCGATAACGGCCCATCGTGCGTTCAACAGGTCCTGCGGTTTTGACAGGTCCTTCAGGTAGGACTGCTGGCCCGCAAGGAAGGTCACCGATGTCGTCAGCAGCGGTTCGACATGAAGCCCTGCCTTGGGCTGTCCGTCAGGAGCCGGGCCGATGACGAAATCCGCTTCGCCCGACCTCAGCGCGTGAAAGGCCTTCGGGGCGTGGCCTCCGGTGATGTTCAGCTCGATGCCCGGAAACCGGTTCTGAAACCGGCGCAGCACAGGAGGAATGATCTTCAGTGCGGCGAGCGGCGACACCACGACCGAAATCATGCCGACATATTGCCCGCGTGACTGGGCGACATCTTCCGAAAGCTTCTGCAGGTCGCTTTGGATGCGGCGGCAGCGGTCGATGACGGTCTGGCCTTCCAGTGTCGGCACGATGCCGCTCGGCACCCGGTGAAACAGAACAACGCCGAGATCGCCCTCGATCTTCTTCAACGCCTTGGTGATTGCGGGCTGAGATTTCCCAAGGACCTTCGCGGCCGCGGCCAGGCTTCCAAGGGTCGCGACAGCGTCGATCAGTTCCACATACTGGGCTTTCACGCCAAGGCCTTCCGGTTGATTTCTGGCAGTGCCAGACTGTGCCAAAGTTCGGTTGATCAGGCTACAGAACGCTGCATTTAGGCTTGGGACAAGGGGTGGAAACCGCCGCTATCGGGCTTGCAGCAGGTGCTGGTACTTGCTCTCATGGTTTTCGCAACAGGTGTGATCAATTCCATTTGGTTATCGGTCGATCCTGTCTTCCCATTATTCTTGGCAACGGACTTTCACTAGGTTCCCTTAGGTGGGAGTTGACGTCCGTCGCCGGTCGTCGGTCCCGTCAAGTGGAGGAGACATCAATGAACAAGATACACAAGGGCCTTTGTGCAGGCCTGCTCGCGTCCGTCTTTGCTTTCGGTGCGCTGCCCGCGCAGGCCGAGACCTACATCGTTGCCGTTGGCGCAGCTTCCAACAGCTTGCAGGGCCGCAGCGCGCAGAAGTTTGCCGAGGAGCTGCAGGCGCGTCTCGGCGATGCCGACAAGGTCGAATTCTATGCCGACGCACAGCTGGGCGACGAGAAGGAGCTGATGCAGAAGCTGCGTCTCGGCACCGTGCAGTTCACCCTGATTTCGTCCATCATGACCAACGTGGCGCCGGAATTCGCCCTGTTCGACATGCCGTTCCTCGTCAAGGACCGCGAGCATCTGAAGGCCATCGACGCCAATCTGGTCAAGACGGAACTGGCGCCCAAGGCGGAAGCCGCCGGTCTTCACGTGATTTCGACCTGGGAAAACGGGTTCCGCCAGATCACGAACAACTCCCGCCCGATCAACACTCCGGCTGACCTGGACGGGCTGAAGATCCGTACACCGTCTTCCGAGTGGCGCGTCGCGATGTTCAAGGAATGGGGCTCCAACCCGACTCCGATGGCATTTTCGGAAGTGTTCGTGGCCTTGCAGACCGGCACCATGGACGGGCAGGAAAATCCGCTCACCAACATTGTCGGCGCCAATTTCCAGGAAGTTCAGAAGTATCTCAGCCTGACAGGTCACGTCTATTCGCCGACCTACCTGACGACGGGTGCCGGAACCTGGGGCAAGCTGCCGGAAAACGTCAAGACGGCCGTATCCGAAGTTGCAGCTTCGGTGCAGGACTGGTCGCTCAATGAAGGCGAGACCGCGGACAGGGAGCTGGTCGACAAGGTGCGTGCCGCCGGGGTCGAGGTGAACGAGGCCGACAAGTCCGCTTTCATCGCAGCGTCTGCGCCGATCTACGAAGCCTTTGCTGCAAAGGTTGAGGGTGGCGACAAGCTGGTGGGGCTGGCGCAGAGCCTTGCCGACTGATCAAACAAGACACTGACAAAACAGCCGGCCGGGTCAACCGGCCGGCAATTTCTCTGGGAGGAGCCATGATTGCTTTGTTCGAGCGCCTTTTGTTGCGCGCAATCGAGGCTGTCTGCATCGCACTTCTGCTCGCCTTGACGGGAGCGGTCATCTACTCGACGACAATGCGCTATCTGGGGGCTTCGCCGTCCTGGTACGACGAACTGGCCAGCGTGATGCTGGCGTGGTTGACCTACTTCGGCGCGACCTACGCTGTCTTCATGCGGCATCACATGTCATTTTCCGGCCTGGTGACTGCCATGCCGAGAGGGCTGGCGGTGGCTCTGACGGCCTTTTCGGAGCTGCTCGTCATCGCCTTCTTCGCAATTGTTGCCTGGTACGGCTATGCGGTTCTGGCGGTTGCCAAGTGGGATTCACTCCTCAGCCTTCCGTGGATGACGCTCGACATCGTACAATCGGTCATCCCCATCACCTCAGGTCTCATGATCATCGGAACGCTGCTGACGTTGCCACGCACGTTGCGCGACGCTGCCGCCGGGGTTGATCGGGAACACGCGGAAATCGAACACGCAATTGCCGAGGCTGAAGAAGAGGCCCAGGCCATGCACGCGCGGGAGGGCACGCGATGATCCTTCTTCTGACAACAATCGTCCTGATCGGACTGATCCTGATCAATGTGCCGATTGCCGTGGCAATCGGGATTGTCGCTCTCGGCGGGTTCGTCCTGACTTCGGGTACGGACCGGCTCTACGACATGGCCATCGCGCTCTATTCGGGCTCGACCTCCTTTCCGCTGATCGCCATTCCGCTGTTCATCCTTGCCGGCAACCTGATGAACACGTCAGGCATTTCCGTCAGGCTGATCAACTTTGTCACTGCTCTCATCGGCTTTGTCCGGGGCGGGCTGGGCATGGTCAACATCGGTGTTTCGATGGTCTTTGCCGAAATTTCCGGGTCAGCCGTGGCCGATGTGGCTGCCACCGGTACGGTGCTGATCCCGGAAATGAAGAAACGCGGCTATTCCCGGACGCTTGCGGCGGCAATCACCTCGTCTTCGGCGTCCCTTGCCATCATCATTCCGCCGTCCATTCCCATGATCCTTTATGGTGCAATTGCCGAAACTTCGGTGCTGAAGCTGTTCGTGGCCGGTATCGTTCCGGGCGTTCTCGGCGGCGGGCTGCTGATGATCGTCACCTATATTCTGGCGGTTCGCTACAACCTGCCGCGTGCCGAAGGCTTCGACCTTCGCCACGTTGCCAAAACCTTCCGGGAAGCATTCTGGGCGCTCACCATGCCGGTGATCATCCTGGGCGGCATATTCTCCGGTATCGTGACGGCAACGGAAGGCGCCGGGCTGGCGGTGCTGGCCGCCCTGGTGATCGGCCTGTTCATCTACCGGGATCTTGATGTCCGGCGCCTGCGCAAGACCATGCTGGAAGGTATCAGCCAGACGGGCGTGGTCATGCTTCTGGTGGCAACATCCGCCGCGCTCGGGCTGTTCCTGACGCAGGCCCAAGTGCCGCAGCAACTGGCCGCGCAGATCACCGAACTGACCACCAATCCCTTCATCGTGCTGGCCTTGCTCAACCTGCTCTTGCTGGTGCTTGGCATGTTCCTGCACGGGGCGGCAGCAATCATCCTGGTCGTGCCGGTGGTCATGCCGCTGGTGAATGCGGTTGGCATCGACCCGATCCATTTCGGCATCATGGTGACACTCAACCTTGCTATCGGTCAGCAGACGCCGCCGGTCGCCTCTGTGCTGATCACGTCCTGCTCGATTGCCAAGGCGGGCATCTGGGAAACGTCCCGTGCCAACCTGCCGTTCATCGGCGTGCTCGCCCTGATCCTGCTTCTGGTGACCTACGTTCCCCAGGTTTCCCTTGCTTTGACGGAGTTTATTCAATGACGAAGCCCAAACCGCGTTTGGTTCTGACCCTTGGCGACCCGGCGGGTATCGGCTCTGAACTGGTCGCCCGGCTTCTCGCCGAGGAGGAAGCCCGCCAGGCGGCGGATATCCTGATCCTTGGAGACGAGGCAGAGCTGAAAACCGGCATGGAGATCGCCGGTGTCCGTTTCGACTATCAGGTCGTCTCATCGGCTGCGTTGCCCGAGCAAGGGTCCGGGGTTCCGGTATTCCTGCAGGTTGGCAAGGCTCCGGAAGGCGGCTGGAAACGTGCCGAGGTGAGCGCGGAAGGTGGCGCACATTGCCTGGAAACGCTTGGCATGGGGGTCGACATGGTTCGGGCAGGCAAGGCGGATGCGCTGGTCTTCGCCCCGCTCAACAAGGCATCACTTCATTCGGCCGGCATGAGCCAGTCGGATGAGCTGCACTGGTTTGCCGACCGGCTGGGCCACAATGGCAGTGTCTCGGAACTCAACGTGATGGACGGTCTATGGACCAGCCGGGTGACGAGCCACATCGCCCTGCGCGATGTTGCCGACCTCATCACCGAAGACAAGATCATCGAGGCTGCACGGCTGATCCATTCGGCCTTGAAGGATGCCGGGTTCGAGAGCCCGCGGATCGGTGTCTGCGGCCTCAATCCGCACAATGGCGACAACGGCAATTTCGGTACGGAAGAAATCGAGATCATTTCGCCCGCAGTCGAACGTGCCAAGGCGCTGGGCCTGCCTGTGGAAGGGCCTTATCCCTCCGACACCATTTTCCTGAAAGCTGTCGCCAAGGAATTCGACGCCATCGTGACGCTCTATCACGACCAGGGGCAGATCGCGATCAAGCTGCTGGGCTTCTGGCAGGGGGTGACGGTGCAGGGCGGTCTGCCGATCCCGATCACCACACCGGCACACGGAACCGCCTTCGACATTCGCGGCAAGGGAACGGCCAATGTCGGCCCGATGCGCAACGCCTGGAACATTGCCTGCGCCATGGGAACGCGGCGCCGGTCTTCCCGAATTTCCAATTGAGTGGATCAGTCATATGAAAATCAAATCCGTACGCACGCGCGTCTGGACCTGGAAAGGTCCGACGGTCCCGCCGCAGGGCAACTTCTGCACCAACGCTTCCGATGCCTTGTGGATGAAGGGCGATGCCATGTCGTCCTTCCGCTTTCACCAGTGGCTGACATGTGAAGTCGAGACGGAAGACGGCACCATCGGCATCGGCAACGCCGCCTTGGCTCCCTCGGTCGTCAAGAAGGCCATCGACGACTGGTACGCACCACTGGTGATCGGCGAAGACCCGTTCGACTATGCCTACATCTGGGAAAAGATGTACCGGCGTAGCCACGCCTGGGGGCGCAAGGGGATCGGCATGACGGCTATCTCGGCCATCGATATCGCGATCTGGGATCTGATGGGCAAGCTGGTCGGCAAGCCGGTTTTCAAGCTTCTGGGCGGCCGCACCAAGGAAAAGATCCCGGTTTATTATTCCAAGCTCTACGCCGGGTCGATCGAGGCGATGCAGAAGGAAGCCGAGGAGGCAATGAAGGGCGGCTACAAGGCCTTCAAGTCCCGCTTTGGCTTCGGCCCCAAGGACGGCATGCCGGGCATGCGGGAAAACGTGAAGCGGGTCGAGGCGGTTCGCGAGGTCATCGGCTACGACAATGACCTCATGCTGGAATGCTACATGGGCTGGAACCTCGACTATGCCAAGCGCATGTTGCCGAAACTTGCTCCTTACGAGCCACGCTGGCTAGAGGAGCCCGTGATCGCGGATGACGTTGCCGGGTATGCCGAACTCAATGCTATGAACATCGTGCCGATTTCCGGCGGCGAGCACGAGTTTTCGGTGATCGGCTGTGCGGAGCTCATCAACCGCAAGGCCGTCAGCATCCTGCAGTATGATACCAACCGGGTTGGCGGCATCACGGCGGCGCAGAAGATCAACGCCATTGCCGAAGCTGCCCAGATCCCGGTCATTCCCCATGCGGGCCAGATGCACAACTACCATCTGACCATGGCCAACACGAATTGCCCGATCAGCGAGTATTTTCCGGTGTTCGATGTCGAGGTCGGCAACGAGCTCTTCTATTACATCTTCGAAGGCGACCCGGAAGCCGTGGACGGCTATCTGCAGCTTGACGACGATCTGCCCGGCCTCGGCATCACGATCTCGGACAAGCATCTCCAGCATTTCGACATTGCCGAGTGACCTTTCGGGTTTCCTGCTCCGGCCCGCAAACCGAGGCAGGAAGCTCATCCATTATCCTCAAAGACAAAAGCACGTAGCCCCATGACCCCTTATTCCGGTATCTGGCCTGTCGCCCCGACACCCTTTCACGAAGACGGTTCGCTTGATGAACCGGGCATGCGCCGCGTGCTGGATTGCCTTATCGACCAGGGCGCGGATGGCATCTGCATCCTGGCGAATTTCTCCGAGCAGTTCCTGTTGTCGGATGCAGAGCGCGAGTTGCTGACACGGCTTTGCATCGAGCATATCGACGGCCGCGTTCCTGTCATCGTCACGATCAGTCATTTCGCGACACGGATCGCGGTAGAGCGGGCGCAGCTTGCCAAGTCGCTTGGCGCTGCCATTGTCATGATGATGCCGCCCTATCACGGTGCTCTTTTGAAAGGGAACGCCCAGCAGACGTTTGATCAATTCGCTGCCGTTGGCGAGGTCGGCATTCCGATCATGATCCAGGATGCGCCCCTGTCCGGCGTCGACTTGCCGGTGCCGCTTCTGGTGAAGATGGCCCGCGAGATCGAGATGGTGAAGCTCTTCAAGATCGAATGCCCGCAGGCTGCCAACAAGTTGCGGTCTCTCATTGCTGAAGGCGGCCCTGCCATCGAAGGCCCATTTGATGGCGAAGAAGGCATCACGTTGCTGGCGGATCTGGACGCAGGCGCGCGCGGTTCGATGACCTCGGGGATGATCGTCGACCAGATCAAGCCCGTCATCGATCTCTATCACGCGGGCCAAACCGACGAGGCAGCAGATGCCTATGCGCGGGTTCTGCCCGTCATCAATCACGAGAACCGCTTGTGCGGCTGGCGCTCCTGCAAGGCGGCGATGGTCGAAGGCGGTGTCATCAAATCCGATTTCTGCCGGCATCCGATCGACCCGCTGCCGCAGCCGGTGCGCGAGAGACTACTGACGCTTCTGCGCCGGCTCGATCCCCTGGTTTTGCGCTGGGGGCAGTGAGGAAAACTCCGGGGCGATCAGCCGTCGTTTGATCCACCTAAAGACATGAGGCCGGGTATTTGACTGTCTGGAAAGGAAAAAATCCGGTATCGATTGAGACCGCCAAGCGGGTACGCCAACGACTGAGCGGATCGATCGATATGCATGGAACCTTCGACATGGCGATCCTGTCTCGCCTGCGGTTCAAACAGCTTGCCCTTGTGGCGAGCCTGGAAGTCACGACCAATCTGCACGAATCCGCGCGCGAGCTGAACCTTTCCCAGCCCGGGGCGACAAAACTTTTGAAGGAAGTGGAGGACACGCTCGGGGTCACGCTGTTCGAGCGTCTTTCCAGGGGAATGAAACCAACGGCCTATGGCGTGGTGGTTGCCCGGCATGCCCGCCAGATCATTTCCGAGACCGGGCGGCTGAAGGCGCAATTGTCGGCGATGCAGCGCGGCGAATATGGCAAGGTGCGGCTTGGCGCGATCATGGAAGCCTTGCCGGGGCAGGTATCCGAGCTTCTGATGAACCTGATGGAAACCAATGTCGGCCCGCAGATCAGCCTGATGGTGTCGACTTCCGACAATCTCATTTCCGCGCTCAACGAAGGTGCGCTGGATATCGTGTTGGGGCGGCCGGTGGAACATCTCGACATGACCGGCATTCGATTTGAACCGCTCTGGCAGGAGAGGCTCGCTGTCGTGGCGGCGCCGTCGCATCCTCTGGTGCCAAGCAAGCAGCTCAGTCTGGTGGACCTTGGCGATTTCAGCTGGATCCTTCAGCCAAGGCCCAGCCCGATGCGCATGTCGATCGAGCTTGCTTTTGCTCATGCGGATCTGCCCGCACCGCATTACGGCCTTGAAACGTCTTCGATGCTGATGACGACGCTGGCGGTCGGAAAAAGCGACATGCTGGCCGTTCTGCCGCAATCGGTTGCCGACTACTATCAGGAAAACGGCCTGATCCGGATTCTGCCGGTCAGGCTGGAAGAGCACATGAGCCGATACGGACTTTTGATCCCGAACAAGGATGAATTCGACCCGGAAGTCGAAGCCCTGGTCTCGCTCATTCGCGCCTCTGTCTGACCGGGAAGGGGGCCCCCTCCCGGCTGGTCTTTTCTGGTCAATACTCCTGGGTCAGACGATCCCGCCGCCAGCCCCGGAAACTTCCGGGCGGATCTCCGCGACCTTCTGCCGGTATCCGGCACTCCGGTAGGCCGCAACAGGGTCGATGGCGCCGCCGTTTTCCAGTCTTGCCATGGCCAGGATCGGCTCGACATCGGTGCGGAAAGCGGTTTTCAGCGTGGTCGTCGCCATCAAGGCGTCATTCGTGTCCTGAAAACCTTCCAGGGCAGACCTGTCGACCAGCAGTGCCTGGGCATAGGCGCGCTGCACCTCCATTGCGGAGACCATCAGGCTTTCGATGGGGTCGGTCACGTTGTGAGACTGGTCGAGCATATGCGCCGGGTCGAAGCCGGGCGCCTTCCGCGTTTCGGCGTCCACCAGTTCGTTGAACACCAGGAACAACCGGTAGGGATCGACGGAGCCCGTATCCAGATCGTCATCGCCATACTTGCTGTCGTTGAAGTGGAAACCACCGAGCTTGCCGAACTGGATCAGCCGGGCAACGATCATCTCGATATTGGCGTTGGGGGCATGGTGGCCGAGATCGACAAGGCAGTAGGCCTTCTCGCCCAGTTCCTGCGCGATCATGTAGTTGGTTCCCCAGTCCTGCACCACGGTGGAATAGAAAGCCGGCTCATACATCTTGTGCTCGGTGAACAGCCGCCAGTCGTCCGGCAGTTCCGCATAAATGGCTTTTGCCGCATCCAGATACCGCTCGAACTGACGTGTGAAGTTGGCCTGGCCGGGAAAGTTCGATCCGTCGCCGATCCAGATGGTCAGGGCCCTGGAGCCGATGGCCTTGCCGATCTCGATGCATTCCAGATTGTGCTCGACAGCCTGCCTGCGCGTGCCGGCATCCGTATGGCTGAGCGAGCCGAACTTGTAGGAAAGAGGCTGACCGTCCTGATCCTGAAAGGTGTTGGAGTTCATGGCGTCAAAGCCAAGCCCGAGCGAACTTGCCTTGGCCTTCAGCTCTGCCGGGTCGGCCTTGTCCCAGGGAATGTGCAGCGAAACGTTTGGTGTTGCGCGGGTAAGCTGCTGGATGACGCTGCAATCTTCCAGCTTGTCGAAGATATGGCGTGGTTCGCCCTTGCCGGGAAACCGCGCAAAGCGCGTGCCGCCGGTGCCGACACCCCATGACGGCACCGCGACGCCATAGGCGGCGACCTTCGCCTTGATGGCATCGATGGAGACGCCGCGCCGGTCGAGCCTTTCACCCAGGGTTTCATAGTCACGCTTCAGGTCGGCTGTGCGGGTCTCGTTTTCCCCGGCGACCAGCGATGTGTCGATCATCATGAGAAGATCCTTTCCTGCCCGAAGAACCTCATCCTGAGGAGGGCCGCGAGGCCCGTCTCGAAGGATGGGCCGCTTGTCTGGAGTATGCCGCCCATCCTTCGAGACAGCGCTTCGCGCTTCCTCAGGATGAGGTCTGCTTTGTGGATGTGACGTTTACCGCGTGAAAGCCTGAACGTTGCCGGCGTCGACGTTGATGATGTTCCCGGTCGACTTGGCGGAAAACTCGGAGGCGAAAAAGTAGGTTGCCTCGGCGATGTCTTCCGGCAGCACGGACAGTTTCAGCAGCGAGCGCTGGCGGTAGTGTTCCTCCAGCTCCGACGTGTCCTTGCCGTAGGCTTCGGCGCGTTCCTTCAGCCAGTCACCGGACCAGATCTTGGACCCGCGCAAGACAGCGTCCGGATTGACCACATTGACACGGATCCCCTCCGGAGCACCTTCCAGGGCAAGGCAGCGGGCAAGGTGCAGTTCGGAAGCCTTGGCTGTGCAATAGGCACTGGCACCGGGAGACGCGGCGAGGCCGTTCTTCGATCCGATGAAAACGATGGAGCCGCCGACCCCTTGCGTCTTCATCACCTTGAAGGCCTCACGGGACACCAGGAAATAACCGGTCGACAGGATCGACATGTTCCGGTTCCACAGGTCGAGCGTGGTGTCCTCGATCGGGGCGGAAGACGCGATGCCGGCGTTGGATACGAGAATGTCGACTCCGCCGAATTCAAGTGCAGCTCTGGCAAAGCTGTCTGCCACGGCGTCTTCGCTGGTGACATCCATCGTCACCGTGCGCACGACGTCCCTGGAATAGCGGGCGGTGAGATTGTCGGCGGCGGCCCCGAGTGCGTCCGCGTCGATGTCGGCCAGCACCACGCAGGCGCCTTCGCGCAGAAAGCGTTCAGCGGTGGCCGAGCCGATGCCGCCGGCACCGCCGGTGACCAGCGCGATCTTGCCTGCAAGGCTTTTGGGTTTGGGCATGCGCTGCAGCTTGGCTTCTTCAAGAAGCCAGTATTCGATGTCGAAGGCTTCCTGTTCCGGCAGGCCGCGGTAGGTGGAAACGCTGGAAGCGCCGCGCATGACGTTGATGGCGTTGGTGTAGAACTCGCCTGAAATGCGTGCCGTCGCCTTGTCCTTGGCGAAGGTGATCATGCCAACGCCCGGCACCAGGTAGACAACGGCGTTCGGGTCGCGAAGGGCGGGGCTGTGGTCGTGCTTGCAACGGTCATAATAGGCCGCATAGTCGTCACGGTAAGCTTCTGCAGCCTGACCGAGCCCGGCAAGCGTTGCCTCGATGTCCGCGGTCGCGGGATCGAAATCAACCACGAGCGGGCGGATCTTGGTGCGCAGGAAATGATCCGGGCAGCTTGTGCCGAGGGCGGCAAGGGCTTCCATGTCATTGGCGCAGACGAATTCCAGCACAGCGTCGCTGTCGTCGAAATGACCGACCATATGCTGCTTGCCGGAGACCATCCCCCGGATTGCAGGCATCAGGCGGGCAGCAACGGCACGCCGGTCCGACGGAGCCAGGGCGCGGTGTTTCGAGCCGCCGAAAGCATCTTTTCCTGCCGTCTTTTCCTCAAACCAGGCAATCGCCTTGTTGATGATTTCCAGTGTGGTTTCGTAGCAGGTCCTGGCGTCGTCAGCCCAGGTGAAAAGGCCGTGGCTTTCCAGGACGACACCTCGGGCCTCCGGATTTTCCAGGCAGAATTTTTCCAGCCACAGACCCAGTTCATAGCCCGGTCGCTTCCAGGGAAGCCAGCCGATGTCGGCGCCAAAGATTTCCTGCGTGATTGCCTTGCTGTCGCTTGCCGCTGCAATGGCGATGATTGCGTCCGGATGCATATGGTCGACATGGCTTTTCGGCACATAGGCATGAAGCGGCGTATCGATGGAGGCGGCGCGCGGGTTCAGGTTGAAGGTGCAATGGGGCAGGCAGGCGACCATCTCGTCTTCAAACTCGACGCCGCGATAAAGCCCTTTAAGTGCCCGCAGCTTGTCCATGTAGAGTGTTGCAAAACCATCCATCTTGATGGTGCCGACATCGCCTCCGGAGCCCTTGACCCACAGTACCTCGACCTGTTCGCCGGTGAGGGGATCCTTCTCCATCGCCTTGGCGGAGGTGTTGCCGCCACCATAGTTGGTGATGCGCTTGTCGGAGCCCAGGAGGTTGGAGCGATAGAGCAGCAGCTCCGCTTCGCTCATGCCGGAAGCCTTCTGGTCATCCCACAGGTTTGCAAGCCGGGAACCGGCAGCGGAATTCAACATCTTTTCCTCCCAGGTAAGCCTGACGGCTTGCGTCTCGTTGTCTAGAAACTCGCTTGAACGGATCAGGTTGTCAATCAAAAACGATCAATATCGATCATATTGCGCTGCAAAATGATCATTTTTGATTTTTTATGATTGACATTGACCGGTGTTGGTGGAAACGTTTGATCAATGGGAGGACCAGATGCACGAGAAAGAACGCCACAGGATCATATTGTCCGCAGTCCAGGATCGTCCGGTCGTGACGGTGCAGGAGCTGGTGGCGTTGACGGATTCCTCGGAAGCGACCATCCGTCGCGACATTGCCCAGCTGCATGTGCAGAAGAAGCTGCGCCGTGTGCGGGGTGGGGCGGAGAGCATTCATCCGCCGCAATTCGTCGGTTTGGCGGGGCGTCCGTTCAGTGTCAACGAAACGATCAACATCGCTCAGAAACGCGCAATCGCGCAAAAGGCGGTGGAGCTGTGCGAGGATGGCGATGCCATCATCATCAACGGCGGCACAACCACCTTTCAGATGGTGCATCCGCTGGCAACCAAGCGCTGCCAGGTGTTCACCAACTCGTTTCCGATTGCTGAGCATCTCCTCAAGAATTCCAAGAACACCATCATGCTCTCGGGCGGGGTGATCTATCGCGAACAGAACATCATCCTGAGCCCCTTCGACAATGACGTGACCCGAAACTTCTACGCGACGCGCATGTTCATGGGCGCCCAGGGGCTTGGGCCGCTTGGGCTCATGGAGGCCGATCCGTTGCTCATTCAGGCCGAGCAGAAGCTGATCGGCCAGGCGGATGAACTTGTGGTTCTGGCGGATTCGTCGAAATTCAGCGCACGTTCCAGCCTGATCCTGTGCCCGCTCGAGCGGATTTCCACCGTCATCACCGATGACAGGATCCCCGACAGCGCGGCCAACATGCTGGAACAGGCCGACATCCATCTGATCGTGGCGGAAACAAGCGCCGCACAGACCAAGGCAACCTCGAACGGGTAGCCGGCACACTGTCCGGACCTTGGGAGGGGCCGGCAGCACTTTAGGGAGGAAGACCATGAAATTGCTCAAGTCACTTCTGGCGGCAACAGCAGTCGCCGCCGTCTGCATCGCCGCACCGGCCAGTGCCGCGGAAAAACGCATCGCCCTTGTCGTCAAGGCGCTCGGCATCGGCTTCTTTGAAGCTGCCGCCAAGGGCGCTGAAGAAGCTGCCAAGGAGCTCGGCGATGTCGAGATCATCTACACCGGCCCGACCGACACGACCGCAGAAGGTCAGATCGAGGTCATCAACGCGCTGATCGCCCAGAAGGTTGATGCCATTGCAATCTCCGCCAACGACCAGGACGCCCTGGTGCCGGCACTGAAGAAAGCCATGGACCGCGGCATTACCGTGATTTCCTGGGACAGCGGCGTTGCGCCGGAAGGTCGCCAGCTTCACCTCAATCCGTCGTCCAATCCGCTGATCGGCAACATGATCATCAAGCTGGCCGCCGATCATCTGCCCGATGGCGGTGATGTCGCCGTCCTGTCCGCGTCCGCAACCGCCACGAACCAGAACATCTGGATCGAGGAAATGAACAAGGTGAAGGACAATTATCCGGGCATCAACGTGGTCGCCACCGTCTATGGTGATGACCTTGCCGACAAGTCCTACCGTGAAGCCCAGGGCCTGATGCAGACCTATCCGGATCTGAAGGCGATCATCGCTCCAACGTCCGTGGGCATTGTTGCGGCCGCTCAGGCAGTCTCTGACGCCGAAAAAGCAGGACAGGTCAACGTGACCGGGCTCGGCCTGCCGTCAGAAATGGCTGGCCACATCGAATCCGGTGCGTCCAAGTCGTTCGCGATCTGGAACCCGATCGATCTCGGCTATTCGGCAACCATGCTGGCCTACAACCTGTCCACCGGCGCTGCGGAAGCAAAGCCGGGCGCGGAGATCCCGATGGGACGTATGGGCACGCTGACGCTCAACGACAGCAACGAAGGCGCGATGGCGGACCCGTTCGTCTATGACAGCTCCAACATCGACGACTTCAAGGACATTTTCTAAGCTGGTCGCCAGGACCGGACGATAGAAACATGTCAGACCCGGTGCCATGCGCACCGGGTCTTTGAAACCAGCAACGAAACTCCAGGCTCCGGGAAATGGTCATGCTTGCGAACACGCAGGGCATAGCGGACACGCATCCGCAATCGGAAGACGGCGCGGGGCCGGTACTGACGCTCAGCGGTATCTCCAAATCGTTCCCGGGCGTGAAGGCGCTTTCCGAAGTATCGCTGGAGCTGTTCCCGGGGGAAGTTACTGCCCTGGTAGGCGAAAACGGCGCGGGTAAATCCACCATCGTGAAGATCCTGACCGGCATCTATCAGCCGGACGAGGGCGCAATCGCGATCAATGGCACACCGGTTTCCTTTCCCACCGCCCAGGACGCGGGCCGGGCAGGGGTGACGGCGATCCATCAGGAAACCGTCCTTTTCGATGATTTGTCTGTGGCGGAAAACATTTTCATCGGCCATGCGCCGAAAACCCGCTTCGGGCTGATTGACCGTAAGGAAATGCTGCGCATGGCACAAGCGCTGCTCGACCGGATCGGCGCCAGGATCGATCCGAATGTCACGCTGAAGGATCTCGGTATTGCCAACAAGCACCTGGTGGCGATTGCCCGGGCGCTCTCCATCGACGCCAAGATCGTCATCATGGATGAGCCGACCGCCTCGCTGTCCCACAAGGAAATCGAGGAAACCTACGAGCTGGTGGAACGCCTGAAGGCGGAAGGCAAGGCGATCCTCTTCATCAGTCACAAGTTCGACGAGATCTTCCGCATCGCGGACCGCTACACGGTTTTCCGGGACGGCCAGATGGTCGGCAAAGGCAAGATCGAGGCTGTTTCCGAAAAGGAGCTGGTCAAGCTCATGGTCGGCCGGTCGGTCGACCAGGTATTCCCGAAACGGGCACCGCAACTGGGTGAGGAAGTGCTGAAGGTTGTCGGCTATTGCCACCCGACGGAATTCGAGGACATCGGTTTCACGCTTCGTGCGGGAGAGATCCTTGGGTTTTACGGCCTTGTGGGGGCCGGGCGCAGCGAATTCATGCAGGCGCTGTTCGGCGTGACCAGGCCTTCCAAGGGGGCTATCAGGATCGACGACAGGATTGCCGTCATTCGCGATCCCAACGAGGCCATCCGGCAGGGCATCGTCTATGTCCCGGAGGATCGGGGCAAACAGGGTGCGATCAAGGGCCTGCCCATTTTCCAGAATGTCTCGCTGCCGTCGCTCAAGGAGACCTCACGCAAGGGGTTCCTGCGGCTTGCGGAGGAATTCAAGCTGGCCCGCGATTACACGCGGCGGCTGGACTTGCGCGCAGCAGCTCTTGACCAGGATATCGGCGAACTGTCCGGCGGCAACCAGCAGAAGGTTGTCATCGCCAAATGGCTTGCGACCAAACCTCGGGTGATCATCCTGGACGAACCCACCAAGGGCATCGACATCGGGTCCAAGGCCGCGGTGCATGAATTCATGGCGGAACTGGCTGCAGAAGGTCTGGCGGTCATCATGGTGTCGTCCGAAATTCCGGAAATCCTCGGCATGTCCGACCGGGTGATTGTGATGCGGGAGGGGCGTATCGCCGCCGAATTTGAAGGCGCTGACCTGTCGCCCGAACATCTGGTGCGGGCAGCTGCCGGCATCACGGAGGTGCGCACATGATCCGCTCGCTGATGAAATCGCGCGAGACCATTCTCGCCGGAGCTATCCTGGTTCTGGTGCTCGCGATCGCCACCCGATTTCCCGGCTTCGTCGCGCCGTCCAACCTGGCGAATGTCTTCAACGACACGGCTCCGCTGATCATTCTGGCACTCGGCCAGATGGTGGTGATCCTCACCCGGTGTATCGATCTGTCCGTTGCCGCGAACCTTGCGCTCACCGGCATGGTGGTTGCCATGCTCAACATGGCCATGCCCGGTCTGCCGGTGCCGGTTATCCTGGCCCTGGCGATCTGTCTTGGAGCCTTGATGGGGCTTGCAAACGGACTGCTAGTCTGGAAGCTGGATATTCCGCCCATTGTCGTCACCCTTGGCACCATGACCATCTACCGGGGCATCATCTTCATCATTTCCAGCGGGGAGTGGATCAACGCCCATGAGATGAGTGACGCCTTCAAGGCCTTCCCGCGTGAGGTCGTGCTCGGTCTGCCGGTTCTGTCGTGGATAGCGATCGCCGTCGTGATCGGGTTCATCGTTCTGGTCGGGCGAACATCACTTGGCAGGGCTTTCTTTGCCGTTGGCGGCAATCCGCACGCGGCGGTCTATACGGGCATCAATGTCGGCCTTACCCAATGCGCGGCCTATGTCATTTCCGGCGCGCTTGCCGGTCTCACCGGCTATCTCTGGGTTGCCCGCTATGCGGTTGCGTATGTCGATATCGCCGGCGGTTTCGAGCTGGAAGTGGTCGCAGCCTGCGTCATCGGCGGGATCTCGATTGCCGGCGGCATCGGGTCTGTCGGCGGGGCCCTGCTCGGTGCGCTGTTCCTCGGCATCGTCAAGAACGCCCTTCCGGTGATCAATATCTCGCCCTTCTGGCAACTCGCGATTTCCGGCAGCGCGATCATCATCGCCGTAGCCTTCAACGCCACGTCCAACCGGACCAAGGGACGGGTGATCCTGAAAAAAGCGGAGCACGCAGCATGAGCCTCGCCACCCCAGACACCGGCGCGCAGGGGCGCCAGATTCCGGACAGGCTGAAGTCGCCGCTGCAGCGGTTTCTGGTGAGCTGGGAACTGCTGCTACTCGTGGTCGCCGTCGCCGTCTTCACGCTGAACAGCTTTGCCTCGCCTTATTTCCTCGACCCCTGGAACCTCTCCGACGCGACCTTCAATTTCACCGAAAAGGCCATGATCGCCTTTGCAATGGGGCTTCTGATCATTTCCGGCGAGATCGACCTTTCGGTTGCCTCGATTATCGCGCTTTCGTCCACGGCCATGGGCTTTGCCGTCCAGATGGGGGCCGATACGCCGGTTCTGGTGATGATCGGCCTCGGCACAGGGCTGTTGTGCGGTGCCTTCAACGGCTTTCTGGTGACCGGCTTCGGCCTGCCGTCCATCGTTGTGACCATCGGCACCATGAGCCTGTTCCGCGGTATTTCCTATATCGTGCTCGGCGACAAGGCCTACACCGGCTATCCGTCCGACTTTGCCTTTTTCGGTCAGGGCTACGTCTGGTGGGTGATCTCTTTCGAGTTCGTCCTGTTCGCTCTGCTGGCCATCGTCTTTGCCGTCATACTGCACAAGACGAACTTTGGCCGGGCGGTCTATGTCGTCGGCAACAACCCTGTCGGCGCGCTTTTTTCCGGTATTCGCGTGCCGCGGGTCAAATTCGCACTTTTCCTGCTCACGGGCCTTATGTCGGGTGTTGCCGCCATCTGCCTGACCTCGCGCCTCGGGGCGACAAGACCATCGATTGCCTTCGGCTGGGAGCTTGAGATCGTGACAATGGTGGTGCTGGGCGGCGTCAATATTCTCGGTGGCTCCGGCTCCATTCCGGGTGTGGTGATCGCTGCCTTCGTCATGGGCATGGTCACCTTCGGGTTTGGCCTGCTCAACGTACCGGGCATCGTCATGTCGATCTTCATCGGTCTGCTGCTGATTGCCGTCATTGCCTTGCCGCGCATCGCCCACCGGGTTCTCGCAAAACGGAAGGCCTGAACCATGGAAAAATATGCCTTCAAGATGAAGCTCAATCCGGGCATGGAATCGGAATACCGGAAGCGCCATGACGAAATCTGGCCGGAACTGGTAGCCTTGTTGAAAGACGCAGGCATCAGCGACTATTCAATTCATCTGGATCCCGAGACCGACATCCTCTTCGGCGTGCTTTGGCGCCAGGAAGGCCACAAGATGGACGATCTGCCGAACCACCCGGTGATGCGGAAATGGTGGGCACATATGGCCGATGTAATGGCGACCAAGCCGGACAACGAACCAGTGGCAACACCGCTCACAACCGTCTTTCACATGGATTGAGCGTTGATGGCAGCGATCCGGAATGTGGGCGTCATCGATATCGGCAAGACCAATGCGAAGGTTGCCGTGGTCGATCTGGACCAGCGCAGGGAACTTGGCGTCCTGACGCGTCCCAACTCGGTCCTGCCGGGGCCGCCCTATCCGCATTTCGACCTGGAAGGCCACTGGGATTTCATCTGCGAGGCGCTGGCGGAGCTGCACAAGGCCCATGGTATCGATGCCCTGTCGGTGACGACGCATGGTGCCAGCGCCGTTCTTCTGGACGCGGAAGGGAACCTTACCGCGCCGATGCTGGACTATGAATTCGCCGGCCCGGACGACCTGGCGGCCGCCTATGATGTGATCCGGCCGGACTTCGCGGAAACCGGGTCACCCAGGCTCGGCATGGGCCTCAATCTGGGGGCGCAACTCCATTGGCAACTGAAAACGGACCCGGGTCTGCTTGACCGGGTGGCGACGGTTCTGACCTATCCGCAATACTGGACCTTCAAGCTCACCGGCGTTCTTTCCAACGAGGTGACTTCGCTCGGCTGCCATACCGACCTCTGGTGCCCGTCCGAAAACCGGTTCTCCTCGCTTGTGGACCGGCTCGGTCTGGAGGAGAATATGGCTCCCGTGCGCAAGGCGGGTGATCGTCTCGGGTCCGTCCTGCCGGAGGTTGTGGCCCGGACCGGATTGCCGAAGGATATTCCGGTCGCCTGCGGCATTCACGATTCCAACGCTTCGCTTTATCCGCATCTGATCCTGCGACAGCCTCCGTTTTCGGTCGTCTCTACCGGCACCTGGGTGATCGTGCTGGCGATAGGAGGCGGCCGGGTGCTCCTCGATCCGTCCCGCGACACGCTGATCAACGTCAACGCTTTCGGTGATCCTGTGCCTTCGGCAAGGTTCATGGGGGGACGTGAGTTCGACATGATCCTGAAGGGACGTGAGAAGGGCTGTTCGGAAGAACAGATTGATACCGTGCTTTCTCGCGAGATCATGCTTTTTCCCGCTGTCGACCCACGTTCCGGCCCTTTCCAGGGCAGCGAGTATCACTGGAGCGTGGATGAGACGCTCCTGAGCGACGGCGAATGCTTTGCGGCTCTGTCCTTCTATCTGGCGCTGGTGACGGCAGAGTGCCTGGCGATGACCGGAGCAGAAGGTCCAATTGTTGTGGAGGGGCCGTTCGCTCAGAACGGGCTTTACCTTGACATGCTGGAGGCTGCGACCGGGCGGCCGGTTGAAGCATCGGCAGGGTCGCTCACCGGAACCAGTATCGGCGCCGCGTTGCTGGTAGCAGACGGTGATACGGAAAAACGGCCGCAGGCTGGCCCACGCGGACGCGGCGGCGAACGTCTCTCTCGGCTGAAGCAATACGCTGGGAAATGGCAAGAACAGCTCCAGTGAGCGAACTGCCATCCCCTGATACGCACGGCTTTTCCCTTTTCCCGGCAGCCTTGATCCGCTATGTCAGCGCAAAGACAGCGAACCCAACAAGCCGCCGAGCTTCTCAAATGAACGATATTGCCGACAGTACCGACATCGACGTACCCGCGTTGCTTCGCAATGCACCTGCGAGCGTCGAGTTCAAGAAGCTGAGAAAGCGCCTTTTGCGCCAGGCGCGTGAGGCGATTGCCGACTTCGGGATGCTGCCGGAAGGGGCTTCGCAGGAAAAGCGGCCGAAGTGGCTGGTCTGCCTGTCTGGTGGCAAGGACAGTTACACGCTGCTGGCGGTGCTGATCGAACTGAAATGGCGTGGTCTGCTGCCGGTCGACCTGATCGCCTGCAATCTGGATCAGGCTCAGCCCGGTTTTCCGGCGGACATCCTGCCGAAATTCTTCGAGGACAACGGTATCGAGCACATCATCGTGCGCGAAGACACCTATTCCATTGTCACCGACAAGATCCCCGAGCACCGCACCTATTGTTCGCTGTGTTCGCGCCTGCGCCGCGGAATTCTTTATAGGATCGCACGGGAGCAGGGCTGCGAGGCCATCGTGCTCGGCCATCACCGGGAAGATATTCTGGAGACGTTCTTCATGAACCTCTTCCACGGTGGCCGTCTGGCCTCCATGCCGCCCAAGCTGATCAACGACGAGGGCGATCTTCTGGTGCTCCGCCCGCTTGCCTATTCTGCTGAAAGCGACATCGCACGCTTTGCCAACGGCATGCAGTTCCCGATCATTCCCTGCAATCTCTGTGGCTCGCAGGACGGCCTGCAGCGCGAGGAAGTCAAACGCATGCTGCAGGGCTGGGAAAAGGCAACCCCCGGTCGCCTTGGCGTCATGGCCCGCGCCCTCGGCCACACCCGGCCGTCGCATCTCCTCGACCGCTCGCTCTACGACTTCGTCAACCTGCGCCCTGCCGAGGGTGGGGTAGAGGTGAGCGGCGAAGCAGAAGAGCCCTGTGGCGCAAGCCTGGCGATGACGGCAAAGCTGTTCGCAGCGGAGTGACCTTCTGAGGCGTATCCGCGGTAACAACAGCGTTCAGATAGCCCCATTCCCTATCCCCCCACGCTCCCTGTCATTGCCGGACTTGATCCGGCAATCCATTCCCTGGCCTTTCAAAATGGATAGGCGTTGCCGTGTCGTTTTGCATCGGCATGGATGCCATGGTCGAGCCATGGCATGACGAGGGTGTGGCACGGAAAGGGATGATCTCGCAGCTCAGCCTGCTCCATAATTGTCACACGTCCTTGGCTTGTCATCCCGGTTTGTCGCACCAGCGACAAGACCAGGATCCAGTATGCCCTGCGATTGGACTTCTAAAAAGAAATTTATTTCAACATCTTATCGGTTTTCCGCTGGGGTGAGTGCCTGTGAACGCGGAGACATGCACCTATTGAAATCGATATGAGCCTCTTGCCCACTTCCAGCGCGCAGGTGAGCGATTGACCTCACCGGAATAGCCACCGGCCTATGCTGCAAACAGGTCTCGCAGCCAGGTTTCCACCCGTTGAACCGCCGGTTTTCGCGGAGAGGAATTGTCCCGGTTCAGCAGGTAATGGGTGCGCATGGAAGGCAGCCCCGGGTCCAGAGGGGTCGTCAGCCGTCCGCTTCCCGCCAGCCGGGCTGCAACCTTGCCCAGCAGTAGGGCGACACCGCCGCCGGCAGCCGCCAGTTCAACCGCCGCGAGGGAGGTGTCGACGGTGACGCCCGAGTGTCCGGATGGCTGCGTGAGGGACTGAGCTTCGAAAAAACGTGGCCAGTGATCGTCGAAGCCGAGAATGTGAATGCGTGGAAGATCCATCAGATCCGCCGGTTCCTTCAATCTTTCGGCCAGCGCTGGATGACACACCGGCACGATCTTTTCCGGTCCCAGCGGTTCTGCATGCGCACCTGGCCAATTGCCTGTGCCGAGGCGGATCTCGATGTCGGTGCCGGTCTCAAGAGCCGTGTCGGCCCAGATTGCCGACAAGAGCCGGATGTCCAGTTCAGGATGGGTCTTCTGAAACTCCGCCAGGGCAGGGGCGATGATGAGAACAGTTTCGGAAATCGGCGCCCGAATGGTTACGGAGCCGGCCGTTCGGTTGCCGAAGAGGCTGTCCGTGGAGATGGCAAGGTCCTGCAAGGCCTTGCGTACCGATGGCAGATAAGCCCGGCCGCTGGCGGTAAGCTCCAGCTTTCGCGTGGTGCGTTCGAAAAGTTGATGGCCGAGCTGGGTTTCCAGTGCGCTGATGTGCGTGCTGACAGCGGCCTGGGTGAGGCCGAGTTCCGCGCCCGCTGCAGTGAAGCCACCCAGTCGGCTGACGGCTTCGAAGCTTCTCAGCCATACGAGATTGGGGAGTGCCGACATTCTCTTCATTCATAAAAATAGTTTGGTAATTGGCTGGATTAATATCATTTCTCTATTTCATAGGCGAGGCGCAAAGTGAAGGCATCAAACCCTGTTTCACGAAAGGCGCTTCTCATGCGGGTCGGTTTCATCGGATTGGGCAATGTCGGCGGCAAACTGGCTGGCAGCCTGCTGCGCAATGGTCTTGAGGTCATGGTGCTGGACCTCAATCCGCTGCTTATGGAAAGCTTTGCGGCCAGGGGAGCCCTACGCGGCCAAAGCCCGAAGGAGCTTGCAGAAAGCTGCGATGTCGTCATCACCTGCCTGCCCAGTCCGGCAGCCTGTGCTGCGGTCGTGGAAGGTCCGGACGGTATTCTGGAAGGTATTGGCCCGGGCAGGATCTGGGCGGAAATGTCGACAACGGATGCCGGCGAAGTGCGCCGTCTGGCAGGGCTTGTCGTCGCCAGAGGGGCGGAGGCGATCGAATGCCCGGTTTCGGGCGGCTGCCACAGGGCTGCTACCGGAAATATCTCGATCTTTGCCGGGTGTCCGCGGGAAACCTTCGAGCGCATGCTGCCGCTCCTGACCGTTCTGGGGCGGCGCGTGCTGCACACCGGCGAGATCGGCTCGGCATCTGTTCTGAAAGTCGTCACCAACTATCTGGCAACGGCCAATCTGGTGTCTTTGGTCGAAGCGCTGACCACCTGCAAGGCAGCCGGAATGGATCTTGGCACGGCTTACGAGGCAATCCGGATTTCCTCAGGTAACTCGTTCGTCCATGAAACGGAGAGCCAGGTCATCCTCAACGGCTCGCGCGACATTTCTTTCACCATGGATCTTGTTGCCAAGGACATCGGCCTGTTCCAGAAAATCGCAGACGATCATCAGGTTCCGCTGGAAGTGTCGCCGCTTCTCAACCGGATTTTTGCAGACGGGATCAACCACTATGGTCCGCGGGAATTGTCGCCCAACATCATCAAACGTCTTGAAGATGCAACTGGTCTTGATATCCGGGCACCGGGTTTTCCGGACGAGATGGTTGACGAGGAGCCGGAAGAAGCCGGATATGAGGTTATGCCAAGAAGTGGCGACGACATGAAACTGAACAGACGGGAAGCAGCAGGCGGATGATTGAAAAGCGGCAGTTCTATATCGGTGGATCCTGGGTCGATCCGGTCGAGGCAAAAACGCTCGAGGTGATCAACCCGGCAACGGAAAAGCCGGTTGCCGTGATCTCCCTGGGCAGTGCCGCCGATGTGGACAAGGCGGTTGCTGCAGCCAAGGCCGCATTTGCCGATTGGTCTGAGACAAGTGTCGAGGAACGTGCTGCGCTTCTTGAGCGTGTCATCGCGATCTACCATCGCCGGTCGGAGGAAATGGACGAAGCGATCCGGCTTGAAATGGGGGCACCGCGCAGCTTTGCGCGCGGCAGCCAGACACCTGCCGGATCCGGCCACCTGGAAGCGACGCTTGAAGCCCTGAAGCATCATGTGTTCGAACGTCCGAGCCCGCGTGGCGGCAGCGTGCTGCGGCACGAGCCGATTGGCGTTTGTGGCTTGATCACACCCTGGAACTGGCCGATCAACCAGATTGCGGCAAAGGTCGCGCCGGCGCTTGCCGCTGGTTGCACCATGGTGCTGAAGCCAAGTGAAATTGCGCCTCTCTCCGGGCTTCTCTTCGCCGAGATCCTGGATGAGGCCGGCTGCCCGGCTGGTGTTTTCAATCTGGTAAATGGCGATGGGCCGGGCGTCGGATCTGCCATGTCCTCGCATCCGGATATCGACATGATGTCCTTTACCGGTTCGACCCGTGCCGGCGTCGCGGTCAGTCAGAATGCTGCACCGACCGTCAAGCGTGTTGCTCTGGAGCTCGGCGGCAAGTCGGCCAACCTGCTCTTTGCGGATGCGGACCTGGAAACGGCCCTGCGCACGTCGCTGTCGGGCTGCTTTTCCAACACCGGTCAGTCCTGCGATGCACCGACCCGTCTGCTCGTGGAGCGAAGCGTCTATGACGAGGCTATTGCGCTTGCCGGAAAGATTGCGGCGGAAACCACCGTTGGGGATCCGGCGGAGGAGGGAGATCACATCGGGCCGGTGATCAGTGACCTGCAATACGAAAAGATCCAGGGCCATATCGAGCGCGGTCTGGCAGACGGTGCCCGCCTTGTTGCCGGTGGTCCGGGCAAACCGAAGGGGTTCGAGACAGGGTATTTCGTTCAGCCGACAGTCTTTGCCGATGTCACCAACCAGATGTCGATTGCCCGTAACGAGATCTTCGGGCCCGTGCTGGTGATGATCCCGTTCGAGACGGAAGAGGAGGCTGTCGCGATTGCCAATGATACGCCTTACGGCCTTGCCGCCTATATCCAGACCGGCGATCCGGAACGGGCGAAACGTGTTGCTCGCAAACTGCGTGCGGGCAGCGTCTATATCAACGGCAACAGCCCGGACTGGGATGTGCCGTTCGGCGGTTACAAGCAGTCCGGCAATGGCCGCGAATATGGCGAATTCGGCCTGGAAGACTTTCTGGAACTGAAAGCCATTACAGGCTGATACCAGGCAGCGGACGCACCAGGCATTGCTGATGGCTGGAGATGGCGAAGGGACCGGCTGGCCGGCCCCTTTTCCGCAAGCGTGTCTTGAACCTTACAAAACGACGATCTGGGATCCGTCAGCAACCCGGCTGTAAAGATCGATGACGTCCTGGTTGATCAGGCGGACACAGCCACTGGAAACGGCAGAACCGATGGTCCAGTATTCGCCCGTGCCGTGGATGCGGTAGAGCGTATCCTTGTTGCCCTGGAAGATGTAGAGCGCTCTTGCACCCAGCGGGTTTTCGATGCCCGGGGGCATGCCGCCGTTACGCCAGCTCCATTTTTCCAGTTCCGGCTGCCGCTGGATCATCTCTTCCGGCGGTGTCCATTTGGGCCAGGCGGCCTTGCGGGCGATCCGCGCACGGCCGGACCATTCGAACCCGGCACGACCAAGGCCGACGCCGTAGCGCATCGCCTTGCCGTTTTCCTGGACGAGGTAGAGGTAGTAGTTGCTGGTATCGACGACCAGCGTACCGACCTTCTCGCTGGTCTGGTAATCGACCTGTTTGCGGTAGTAGCGTTCCGGTACCTTCTTCAAATCCGGAGCAGGGATCGGAAACTGCTCTTCCGGCATCGCACGGTACATGGCAAGGACGGACGGATCCTGCCAGGGCGCAAGTGGCTGCTGGGGAGCGGTCGTCATACAGCCGCTGACGGCGAGCCCTGTAAGGCTCGCCGACCCGGCAAGAAATGATCTTCTTGTAAGGTTCGTCATTTGAAGGCTACTGGCCTGTTTCTAGATAAGGGACGGGAGGATCGGCCGGATTCTGGCCGAGGGTGTAAACCGTGTATTGCGCCGTCGGGTCGTCGCCCATGCCGAGCGACCCCTGGGGCATGCCCGGAACCGCGATGCCGCGAATGTCCGGACGCTCCGACAGCATTTTTTCAACCGCTTCCAGCGGCACGTGTCCTTCGATGATGTATTTCCGGTCACCACCGGTCACCGCCGTGTGGCAGGCCTGCATGTCATCCGGAATGCCTGCCTGCGCCTTGATGGAGCTCAGGTCTTCCATATCGTGAACGGCGACCTTGTAGCCGGCAGCCTCGACAGCCTCGGTCCACAGCTCGCAACAACCGCACCAGGGTGACTTGTAGACCGTGATTGTGTTGTCTTCCGCAGCCCAGGCGACCGAGGTTAACGCCAGGAACCCACCGGCAAGTGCAAAAGCGAAAGGTCTTCTAGACATGGTCGGCCTCCTTTCGTGCGTGCACATGGCATGGCTTGCCCATGACACGATGCAGAATCACATGCATGGCGACGCAGCCGAACGTCGGCACGGCCAGCAGCAACGCTTCACCAGCCGTCAGTCCGGTCGGTGCGGAAACGATCAGCAGACCGGTCACCACCGCCATCAGCAGGCAGCAGCCGAACATGAAGAGATTGTTCCTGTTCAGATATTTTTGAGTTCGAAATACAGGCGCGGCATAGGATGCCTGTGTACCGTTTTCCTGAAGACTCATGATTTTTTCCTGTCTTTCAGGCGAACTGTTCTCATGCCGGTCAATTGTGCCCCGGCAAGATGTCGTTCAACCTTCCAATAGTGTTGGCTAAGCCGGAACTTTGTGTTCCGTTTGATTGTCAGCCTTTAATGGGAGGTTGATCTTCCGCGTACGGCAGAGCGTCCGTCAGGACGGGAGGTGACGTGGTTTCCGGCCCGGTCACCGCGGATTGGAATTGCAGCGCCACAACGGAGAAATGAGACAGGCAATCCGGGCCGCACCCGAAGGGTTTGGTGGTTTTTCCGGTCTGGCTGTCCGGTTGGCAACATTGGGCATGATGCGCGGTAAATTGCACCGTCTTTGCGGCCAGGTCCGTTTCCACCGCCATAGAGCGTTCCAGAGCGCGAATGCTCTTTGGAACATGCGTGTAGGCTGCGGCGGTTGTGACCCCGGCAAAAAAGCAGATCAACAATGTGATCAAGACGTTGCGCATTCAATCTCAGTACCCGACAGGAGTCTCAATTTCCATACCTTGGCTACTCACAAGCGCGTAATCGCGAATTGAGGTCAAACCGTGGCTTGCCACGAAGTCTGCCCCGGGTACCACCTATGCGTTTTTTGCAAGTGTCGGCGACTGAGGCGCCACACAGGTGTGAGCAGAGGGGGCGCGTGCATGTGCACTGGACAGCTCGCCATGTGTTCCATATCTCTTTTTTATGACCGTGCACGCGCAGCAAACCTCGAACGACTACGGGATCCTTGTGGAACCACTTGCCGGCGAAGTGACGGCCTGGCGGGGGGACCAGTTGCTGGTGCGGTCTTCAAAGGCGCGGGTGATGTATGAAACCCGGCTTGCACCTGCGATCTATTTCCCGCGCGACGACGTTCTGGCAGACCTCGAACCCGCTCCAGAGCGCAGAACCTTCTGCCCGTTCAAGGGAACGGCTAGCTACAGCCACGTCCGGGTCGGCAATGAAACGCTGGAGAACGGCGCCTGGAGTTATCTCAATGCGTTGCCGGAAGGAAAGGCGGTTGATGGCCTTGTTGCCTTCATGCCGGGTGTGGCGAGCCGGGTCGATTTTCAGGGCGCACCGATTGATCCGCTGCCTGTCGGGAACATCACGGGGCCAACAGTCGATTGGCTGCTGCGCGAAGCCTGGGCCGCGAAAACGCCGGAAGAACTTACGACCGCCCTCGGCCGGAAGCTGGTGGAGGACGGGATAGCCGTCTGCCGAATCAGCATCCTGATATGGTCACTGCACCCGATGATTGCCGGCCGTCATTATGTGTGGACGCGCGACGACGATATCGTGCAGAGCTTTGCTCCGTCCTACGAGACACTGGAGAGCCCGGCCTTTCGCCTGAGCCCGCTTCAGCATGTGGCCGACGGTTTGGGAGGCATTCGGCAAAAGATCGATTCGAACCCCGACGAGTTCAATTTCCCGATCATGGAAGACCTCAGGCAACAGGGCGTTACCGACTACGTCGCCATGCCTCTGCCTTTTTCCGACGGGCGGATCAATGTGATGACCCTCGCTTCGGATCATCCTGCCGGTTTCACCACGGCAAACCTCGGACTGGTGTTCGAATGTTCGGCCCTTATCAGTCGGCTTTTCGAGGTATTTGCTCTGACATCGAACGCGACATCCCTTCTGGAAACCTATCTGGGCAAGCGGACGGGCGCGCGGGTTCTGGGCGGTGATATCCGGCGCGGGGACGGCGATGTCATCGACGCGGCGATCCTGTTCTGCGACCTCAGGCATTCCACCAGGCTGGAAACGGAACTTGGCCGGCAAGCCTATGTCGGTGAACTCAACCGGTTCTTCGAGGTCACGACCGACATCGTCAACGCGCATGAAGGCGAGGTCCTGAAATTTATCGGCGATGCAGTGCTGGCGATTTTCCCCGCGGGCGTCGGCCTGGAAGAGGCTTGCCGGCAAGCAGTTGCCAGTGCCGAGGAGATCGTTCGCCGTCTGAAGGTGCCAGACCCGGACACTAAGGGCATCTCCATGCACTGTGCCATCGGCATCGCCTTTGGTGAGGTCACCTACGGCAACGTCGGATCAAGGGAGCGGCTTGATTTCACGGTGATCGGCCATGCAGCCAACATCGCGGCACGACTTGGGGATTACGGCAAGGTTATCGGGCAGGAGATCGTTGCGACGGCGGAAGTGGCTCTGGAAGCAGGGCTGCCTTCGATCCCGCTCGGATCGGTCGACCTGCACAATGTCGCCGGGCCTGTGGCAGCGCATGCGGTCACGACGCGGGATGACTGAGCAAAAGACCTGAATTCTTCAAGTCGGCCAGCTTACAAAGACGTTTTCCGCTCTTGTTTCACAGATCTATTCGGGATGCTGCCCCGTTTTGGGGGATGCCTGTCACCATCTGCCAAGCGCTGAGCGAGCGAACGCTCAGCCTGAAGCGCGCCGGAATTCAGCGGACGGTGTGTTCTCCGTCAAATCCGCCCATCGGTTGGTTGCGGACAAGGATTACGAGGCCTTCCTTGCTGGGCTCGGCATCCTTCAACGCAACACCGCCGTAGTTGGCGCAAAGTTCTTCGGCACTCTTGGCTTTGGCTGGAGTAAACATGGTGAGCGCCTGGCAGTCGACGCGGCGCAGTTCGCCGTCGGTCTTTACGCCACCGGACATGACGATGCCGGCTCCGACAAGTGCCAGAACGAAAGTGGAGGTGGCAGCAACTGCAATCTTGTTCATTGTCCCCGGTCCCATTTCCCGGCTCCGTTGTTTGATGGAGCCCTGCGATATGGTCGGAGAATGGCGGAACGCACCTGTACTCACCCTGAAATCCGCATTCACCTTGCGTTCAGCTTAGGTGATTCGGCAATTTTTGCCGAGATGGCGCCTGCATTCGACCGCAATCGATTCCGGTTAACATTGGATAAAGTGCAAGTCCAAGTGGTTTTGACGGGGTTTGAGCCCGGTTGGCATCATTCTGATTTACCCGGCGAATGGGTCCGGAGTGCCTTATGGCACCCGTCATTCCGGACAAGTGTAGCGAAGCTGCGCGCCGATCCGGAAAACAGATGTCATCGTGAACAAAGCGAACTCTTTATTTCAATGGAAGGCCGCGCCCCCGGCGCGAAATATGTCTGGATTCCGGATCGGCGTTCGGCGTTGCCTCACTTGTCCGGAATGACGGGAAGGTGAGGCGCAACTCAACACACCAAAAAGCGCATCTTGAACCGTCGCCCGGCTCTCCATTTCCGGATTATTACGATTGCGGGAACCGTCTGAGACACGAAAAAGGGGCGGTAGAACCGCCCCTTGAAAGCTTCGATCGGAACCTGCAGCCGGCTCAGGCGGTCTGCTGAGTGGTCTCGATACCTTTTTCGGTGAGAAGGCCCTGCAGTTCCTGGTTCTGGAACATTTCGCGGATGATGTCACAGCCGCCGACGAATTCACCCTTCACGTAAAGCTGCGGAATGGTCGGCCAGTTGGTGAATTCCTTGATGCCCTGGCGCAGATCGTCGTCTTCCAGAACGTTGATGCCTTTGTAAGGAGCGCCAACATAGTCAAGGATCTGTACGACCTGACCGGAAAAACCGCACTGCGGGAAGTTCGGCGTGCCTTTCATGAAAAGCACAACGTCGTTGGTGTCGACTTCGTTCTTGATCCAGTCCTGGATGCTCATGGGTCCGTCCTTTGTCTCTTTGCCGCCTATCTGGCGAGATCCGGCGGCAGATTCAAGTGCTCGCGCTGCCTGCGCGGCAATGTGTCAACTCAATCCGGTGCCTTGGTCTGAAGGGCGAGGGCGTGTAAAGCGCCGCCCATGTTGCCTTTCAGTGCCTCGTAAACCAGCTGATGCTGCTGCACGCGACTTTTGCCCCGGAAGGATTCCGAGACAACATTCGCTGCATAGTGATCGCCGTCTCCAGCCAAATCCCGGATCTCGACCTGAGCATCGGGCAAAGCCGCCTTGATCAGGGTCTCGATCTCATTTGCGTTCATCGGCATCGTGCGTCCGTCCTGTTGTTAAGTTCCTGAAGGTCAAACGGCTTATGCCGTTGCCATGTAATTCGGGAACCAATCTTCGTGCGCTTTTTTCAAGTTTGCAACGGATATGGTGAGTATGCCTTCAACAGTCAAATCCGTGCCACCGGTGGTGCCGATTTGTTGAACGTCGATACCGCCGTCCAGAATGTCTTCCAGAACGGCTTCCACCTTGTCCTGGGAAACAGTGACGACGTAGCGTCCCTGGTCTTCACCGAAGAGCGCGGCATGGGCCGGCCCATCGATCTTGACCGTTGCGCCGATGCCGCCGGACATCGCCATCTCGGCGAGAGCGACACCCAGGCCGCCGGAAGAAATATCGTGTACAGCCGTCAGACGGGCCGCGCCGATCAGCTGGCGAACCAGCGTGCCGCGGCGCTTTTCTGCCGCCAGGTCGACCGGCGGCGGAGCGCCTTCCTCACGACCCAGAATATCCGCGAGATACTGGGATGCGCCCAGATGGGTGCCCTTGCCACCGATGAGCAGGATTGCGTCACCTTCGTTTACGAAGGCTGCGCCCGCACGCACCGTGACGTCCGGCAGCAGGCCGACACCGCCAATGGCCGGCGTTGGCAGGATCGCTTCGCCATGGGTCTCGTTGTAGAGCGACACGTTGCCGGAGACGATCGGGAACTCTAGCTCCCGGCAGGCTTCGCCAATGCCTTTGATGCAGCCGACGAACTGGCCCATGATTTCCGGCTTTTCCGGGTTGCCGAAATTCAGGTTATCGGTTGCAGCCAAGGGTTCGGAGCCGACGGCGGTCAGGTTGCGCCACACTTCGGCAACGGCCTGCTTGCCACCTTCAAACGGGTCCGCCTCGCAATAGCGCGGTGTCACGTCAACGGAGAAGGACAGGCCCTTGCGGGTGCCTTCCACACGGATGACACCGGCATCACCGCCCGGCGTCGCGGCCGAATTGCCCTGGATCAGCGTGTCGTATTGTTCATAGACCCAGCGGCGGGACGAGCCGTTGGCGTTGCCGACCAGGGTCTTGAGAGCTTCGGCATAGTCCGCCGGTTCCTCGATTTCGGAAGCCGACAGAACGGGGCGCTTTTTCGGCTCGACCCAGGGACGATCATATTCGGGGGCTTCGTCACCGAGTTCCTTGATCGGCAGATCGGCGACGACTTCGCCCTGGTGCTTGACGATGAAGCGCAGCGTGTCGGTGGTCTTGCCGACGATGGCGAAGTCGAGGCCCCATTTCTTGAAGATGGCTTCGGCTTCGTGTTCCTTTTCCGGACGCAGGACCATGAGCATGCGCTCCTGGCTTTCCGAAAGCATCATTTCGTAGGCGCTCATCTGTTCTTCGCGCACCGGCACCTTGTCGAGGTCCAGCTCGATGCCGAGGTCGCCGCTGGCGCCCATCTCGACGGCGGAACAGGTAAGACCGGCCGCACCCATGTCCTGGATGGCGATGACCGCACCGGTTTCCATCAGCTCAAGGCAAGCTTCCAGCAGGCATTTTTCGGTGAACGGGTCGCCGACCTGAACGGTGGGGCGCTTTTCTTCGATCGTATCGTCGAATTCCGCCGAAGCCATGGTTGCGCCGCCGACACCGTCACGGCCGGTCTTGGCGCCGAGATAGACGACCGGCAGGCCGACGCCTTCGGCCTTCGCCAGGAAGATCGCATCCGATTTTGCAAGGCCTGCCGCAAAGGCGTTGACCAGGCAGTTGCCGTTGTAGCGGGCGTGGAACTCGACTTCGCCGCCGACGGTCGGAACGCCGAAGGAGTTGCCGTAGCCGCCAACACCGGAGACGACGCCGGAGACGAGGTGACGGGTGCGCGGATGATCGGGTTCGCCGAAGCGCAGGGCATTCATGGCCGCAACCGGACGCGCGCCCATGGTGAAGACGTCACGCAGGATGCCGCCGACACCGGTCGCAGCGCCCTGGTAAGGCTCGATGTAGGACGGGTGGTTGTGGCTTTCCATCTTGAAGACCACTGCCTGGCCATCGCCGATATCGACCACACCCGCGTTTTCACCCGGACCCTGAAGCACGCGCGGACCTTCGGTCGGCAGGGTCTTCAGCCATTTCTTGGAGGATTTGTACGAGCAGTGCTCGTTCCACATGGCTGAAAAGATGCCCAGCTCGGTGAAGGTCGGCTCGCGGCCGATCAGTTCCAGGATGCGCTCATATTCATCCGGCTTCAGGCCGTGGGAAGCAATCAGGTCGGGCGTGATCTTGATGTCGTTCGGGATCATGACGTTTCACTGTTTTTGGCCAGTGTTTCTGGCCAATGGGTGGGGCCGCGACGGCACGGGCAGACGATGATGCCGCCGTTTAGCAGATTGTCCCCCAATTTGGGAGCCTTGCGGTGCAAAGAAATTCGACAAATTTGATCGCGGGCGATGCGATTGACCTTGCAGACGTTCTTCCACCTGACAGCGCAGTGCATTCCAACCGGCGCAAGTTCGAATTCAAGCCTGGTATCAAGGGAAAATACGGTTCTTAAAAGTCTCACCGGCAAAGCGGAGATGGCTGTAATGCGGGTGTTTCAGTGCATTTGGTTGCAGTCTTGACAGATTTGGACGATTGTCCTAATTCGATTTTAGGGCAACTGTCCTAATCGTGCTGGGCGCGTTCGAATGCGCCTGTTCTGACAACCGAAAACCCTGTCAGGCAATCCGTCCTGCTGAAACCTGGAGGAGCAATCCTCCACGAACGGAATCGCCTTGCCGGTCGTTCCTGCATGCACGGGGTTTTGAGAGGAAGGAATTCCACTGGTGCAAGACTTGATGAATCAGACCCGAAAGCTTTTTGCCGCCACGCTCATGGCCGCGACCCTCGCCGGTTCACCGGTTTTCGCGGAAGGCGATAAGGTGGGTGAAAGTCCATGGGGACCGGAAGACGAGATCGGCACGCTCAACATGATGAGCGATGCCTCCCGGTTGGAGATCTTGCAGCGCATCGATGCCGGCAAGATTTATGATCTCGGCGTGGATCTCTTTGTCGGCATGCCCGATTGTTGCAGTGCCGCCTTTGGAGATCCGACTTACCAGATGATGATGCTTCATACGCCGGCGCGCGGGGATGGCAGCGAGGAGCTCCTTTCGCATTCCAGCGAAGCGATTTCGATGAATACCCACACGGGAACCCATATCGACACGCTCAGTCACTTCGGGCTTCACGGGAAAATCTGGAACAACGTTAGCGCCGACGAGGCGCAGGGCGCGCGCGGGTGGGCGAAATCGGGTGCGGACAAGTATCCACCCATCATTGCGCGCGGCGTGCTGATCGACGTTGCGAAGGCCAAGGGGGTGGATGTGCTGCCGGCGTCCTACGCCATTACGTTGGATGATCTGAAAACCGCGCTGGATGCGCAGGGAACCAGCTTGCAGGAAGGTGATGTGGTGCTCATCCGTACCGGCCAGATGCAGCATTGGCCGGACAAGTCGAAACTGGCGCTGTTCAGCCAGTCAGGGCTTGGCCTTGATGCCGCAAGGTGGCTGGCCGAGGAGCAAAAGGCGATGGTGCTGGGCGCGGATAACCTGGGTCTGGAAAGTTTCCCGTCCACCAACCCGGACAATTTCGCACCTGTCCATTCCTATCTGCTGGCGCAGAAGGGTGTCTCGTTTATCGAGCTCTTGTGGCTGGAAGACCTGGCAAGGGACGGGGTGCATGAATTTGCCTTCATTACCTCGCCGCTGAAACTGCGTGGCGCCACCGGCTCGCCGATCCGCCCGATTGCGGTCCCGATCAGCAGCAGTCGTTGAAGCTTTGCTTCTGCCCGGCGGAGCAAAAGCCTCCGCCGGCTTGGGCTGGCAGGAGAAGATCTTCCTTTTGCAGTAGGGCTGGCTTTTTTGAGGAGGTTCACCCGAGGGCGTTGTGGAGGACGTAACCTGTATAGCCGGCATAGGCCAAGAGCATGATGGCGCCCTCGCGCCGACAGATACGACCGCCCGTCATGGCAAAGACCAGAAGGATCACTGTAGCCCCCAACAAGACCCAGATGTCGAAGCTCATGATTTCCTGCGGGACCTGGAGGGGGGTGATAACCGCGGTAATGCCCAGAATGCCCAGGATATTGAAGAGGTTGGAGCCAAGGATGTTGCCAAGAGCAATATCTGTCTGCCGTTTGAGAGCTGCGATCACCGAGGTGACCAGCTCAGGCAGGGACGTGCCGACCGCGACGATGGTGACGCCGATAACCGCGTCGCTGATGCCCGCAGCCTGCGCAAGGCTGGTTGCCCCGGACACCAGAAAGTGTGCTCCGCCCAGGATCATTACCAGTCCGCCAAATGCCATTGCCAGATTGAGTAGCAGGTTCAGCTGTCCGGCTTTGGGAGCGACCAGCTGGACTTCCCCCCTGTGCAGCTCCGCCGAAGGCGTATGCGTGCCTTTTTCCATCCGGTAGGTGACAACAAGATAGACCGCCAGTGCGAGTATCAGGACCAGGCCTGCTTCCCGTCCAATCAAGCCGGCCAATGCGAGGCCCGTGAAAGCGAGAGCTGCCAGAGCGTTGGCCGGACCGTCGCGCAGCAACGCTTTGGGGTCGACCAGCAATGGTGAGATGACGGCTGTCAGCCCCAGAATGAGCAGGATATTGGCGATGTTCGAGCCGGCGACGTTGCCGACCGCAAGGCCGGCAGACCCGTTGAGCGCCGCCAGCACGCTCGTCATCAGTTCCGGTGTCGACGTGCCGAAGCCCACAAGGACCAGGCCGATCAGAAGTTCGGAGATGCCGAAGCGCTTTGCAAGGCCGACAGAACCGCGCACAAGCACGTCACCACCGGCCACGAGGAAAACCAGGCCGAGCGCAATTTCAAAGACAGTCATTTTGGAGATCCCGAGGACACGTCGCTGGCAGATGGTGTGCCGGATTGCACCGCACAATGGCTCTTGAGGTGTCGCGCGCACTTTTTTCGCGCGATAGCAAAAGGACTTCCCGTGGCGGCTATCGGTCTAGCCCTTTGGCGCCGGCCGGATATCCGGATTGACGTGATACCCAGGGCCGATGGTAAGCGGTTTTGCCGGCATCGCCTTCGGCGCGACACTGGATTTGAGACCCTTTTCGTGGCGCTCTATTTCCTCGCCCGTTTTTGCGTCGATGACATGAAGAACTGCCGCATAGGTGCGTTCGGCTTCAACATCGCTGAGGGACGGTGTTTCGAAGCTGTAGTTGCGCTTGGCGTGGGAAACGGCCTTTTCGACCTCGATCTTGCCACCATGCGGGCTTTCAAACTCGGCAATGAGCCGGGTGCCAAGGGGCAGGGGTTTCACGAGGCCAACCGTAATGCCCGCCCGAATGTCGGCGATGCGGTAGTTGTAGATGAAGCCACCGCCGGTGATTTCGGCGAAGCTGGCGCTTTCCAGGATGGACTGATTGTAGCGGTAGACGGTTCCGAAGACGGCAATGCAATAGACAGCCGCTGCCACGCCGGCCAGTTTCACCCACAAAGGCACAGACCCTGTCATCACAACCTCCCGGTAGTCGGTTCACATTGTCAGCAGTGCCGGTGCAGGACAAGGAAAACGTGTTTCCGTATCGAGCGATGTGAGGCAGGCAAACCGGCGGATTGCTTACCTGCGGAGAGCGTTGCCGTTGCCATTGCGCCTCAGGCAGTCCTCGATCGCCTCGACGAACTCCGCACCGTAAAAGGACACCCGTCTTTCATTGCCGTTTCCCGTCACAGGAACTGAAAGCGTCAGCGTCGGCGCAAACCAGAGATCGCGGCGATATGCGTCCGAGACTGCGGTCCAGGGGATGAGTATCGGCTTGTGGCCGATCCTGAAGACAAAGATCGGGTACATGTGGAGACCTGCATTGGACAGGGTCACATCCACGCTGTTGCGGTAGTTGCCGAAGAGACCGAAGCGGATGGTGCGCCAGTTCCAGGTGCGGCCTTCCGGTTTCCGGCTGGCCGGGTAGGCATTTGCCAGTCCCACCCAGCCGCCTGTATGGGCAATGACAAAGACGATCAGCGACCAGAACAGGGCGAAGACGACTGCGAAGGCTGGCAGGATCAAGAAGAGCAAGCTGGTTTCAGACATGTTTCTCCGCCTTCAAAGGGTCGCTATTCGAAACTGTCGTAGCAGGCTCCGCTGTCCTCCAGCAAATTTTGCAGGATAAGCAGACCCTTCGCGGTTTCCTGCCGGGTCATCGGGTTGGTGATGCCGATGCGAACGCGGTGATAGACCTTGCCGGATCGGCCGGTCTTGAACTCGTCTTCATCGTCAATCAGCACATTTGCGGCAGCGGCCGCCGCCTTGAAGGTGCCGGAGAGCCAGGGTTCGGGAAGCTTCAGCCAGAGAAACGGCGCGTCGGCGGCGGCAAACATGTCGTAGGCGCCGAGATATTTTTGCACCAGTTCGAAACGGGCGGAGACTTCCGCGAGGATTTTCTGGCGGAATTCGTCGGCAGCGCCGGACAGAACCAGCCGGGATGACAATTCCGACAGGAGAAAGGATATGCCGCCAGTCAGCATCTTGTGGGCGGTGTAGATCCGCTGTGCATGAGACAGCGGGCTGGAAACCCAGCCACCGCGCACGCCTGCCGTCACGGACTTGGACAGCGAGCCGACATGAAAGGTACGCTCCGGTGCCAGTGCGGCAAGCGGGGGCGGCGAGGTTTCGCGCAAGGAACCGTAGACCTCGTCCTCGATGATCCAGAGATTGTACTGGCGGGCGATGGTTACAATGTCCGCACGACGCTGTTCACCCATCATGCCGAGGGTCGGATTATGCATGGTCGGCATCACGAACAGCAGCTTCGGGTGTTTCTGCGCGCAGACCCTTGCAAGATCTTCGGGCAGGGGACCTTCGTCGTCCCGCGCGATCTGCACCGGCCTGCGGCCGGAGAGAGCCGCGCCACGGGCGATCGAGCTGTAGGTCAGTTCCTCGAAGGCGACCTGATCGCCAGGTGCCGTCGTTGCCGCGATGATCGCCATGATTGCCGCCTGGGCGCCCGTCGTCGGTACGATGCTGCCTTCCGGTGGCTGCCAGCCGGCACGGGACAGCCAGATCCGCCCGGCCTGGCGCCAGCTTTCAGGCACGGAGCGGGTATAGCTGGCAATTTCGTAAGGGGCATCACGGGTGATGTCTGCCGTCAGCCTTCCGATGACGCCGGCCTGGCCGATCTCGGGAGCGGATGTGCTGTCAAAGCGGATTGCCTCCGGCGAAGGCACCATGACCCTGGTGCCGCCAAAGGCGACATCCTTAGGCATGTGCATCGCGCCCTGGGTCCAGGAAGAGGCGGACATGTCATGCGCGGCGGAGCCGTTGGTCTGCTGTGTCGGCCGGTCAAGGTCCGGTTTGGTGTCTTCTTCGAGTGACGGTTCATAGGTGCTGCCGAGCACGAATGTGCCGCGTCCGACTTCGCCGCTGACGAGGCCACGCTGTCGGATCAGGGCGTAGGCGCGTCCTATGGTGCCGACAGTGACACCCAGATCATACGCAAGGTCGCGCTGCGGCGGCAGTTTGGAACCGGCACCAAGCGCGCCAGTGGCAATATCCTCGGCGATGCGGTCCGCCAGCCGGATGTAGAGGGGCCCTTGGCCCTCGGGAATCTCTGGGTGCCAATTTGTCATGGTGACAATTTAATATATTGCATCCCGAATGGAGTCAATTCATATGATTGTAGCGCAACAATGCGCCCAATTGATGCAATTGTCACCCTGGAGATGTCTCAAATGAGTTCAATCGAAACAATATCCGGGCGCCCGATATCGCGGCTCCGGATTCCCGGCGGTTTTACCAAAACGGCTTTCAGCTATCTGAAGGATTGGTTTGTCAGGCGCCGGACCCGCCTGGAACTTCTGGAATTGTCAGACGCGGCCCTTGAGGACCTCGGACTGACCCGGGAAGCTGCGCTTGCCGAGGCAATGCGCCCCTTCTGGGATACCGAAAGCCGGCGCAAGGGCCGGTATTGATGCGGAGATCTTTGGCGATCCCCCCAAACAAGGACCTGCTACCCCTGGCGAGTCTTTGTTGATGCCGGACACGATGCAGCCCGTGTCCGGCATCCTTGTTTTCAATTCCGTATCAAGGTGCCGTCAGACTGCACCGGTATATTCGCCGCGTGCCGGATAGTCGTTCTTCTGAACGAAATCGAGTGCACCGACCATTTCCTGGAAGTGCGGGCGCACGAAAGGCATGGTCTGGACGGAGGCGAAATAGAGCGTGCCGTCCGGTCTGACAAGAAAGACGCCCGGCTCGGAAAACAGCGCAGGCTCCTCGATGCCGATCGAGGTGGTGCCACGGCTGGTTGAAACATAAAGTCCCCATTCCCTCGCAACACTCAGCGGCAGGCCGTAGCCAAAGCGCAGATCGGCATGGCCGACCTTTTCCGCCATCTTTTCCGCACGGTCCTTGTCGTCCGACGAAATAGCGATCGTCTTGACGCCCTTGGCCGCGAAGTCGGCGGTTAGACGGCCGAGTTCCTTAAGGTAAGTGGCGCAGATCGGACAATGAAGGCCGCGGTAGAACACTACCAGCGTTGCAAAGTCGGCGTTATCCTTGGACAGATCAAAGGTGCCGGAGCTCAGGGTTTCGACCGTGAGGCCGGGTACCGGTTGGCGTGGAACGAGCATGTTTTCCTCATTTGGCTAGGCAAGGCTTCACATTTCCCTGCGGATGGCTGTAAGGTAGTGAACGCAAGCGCTATAAACATTCAAAAAATATGCTCAGGAGTACGGAAATGTCGGTCCCTTATCGCACGTCCTTTAATGGAAGGCTGGACCGGCTGTCTTCGCTCATCGACCGGCTCCGCGTGCAGGTGGACATTTCACTGGCAGCGGACGGGAGCGAAAGCGATGCCAACCTGAGGGTCTATGACAGTCCTGAGAGAGGGCTGAGACTGGTTTTCTGCCCGGAGCGGGACGGATCTGCCGTGCGTGCAGGCATGGAAGCAGCCCCCGACGAAACGTCGCTTGTCGCTGCCCGGATCACGATATCAGGTGTCGGCAGGCAGCTGGTCAGTGCCTTGCCGGACTGCATTTCCGTGCCGATGTCGGAAGATCCATATCTCACCGCTGTTGTGACGCCGCTGATCGAGGAGGCGACCATGCCCAGGTGCGGTGGGCAGGCTGCCTTCCAGCGTTTGTGCGAAGTGGTGGTGATCCGTCTGCTGCGTCATGCCATGGAAGAAGGCAAGGCCGATACCGGCCTCCTGAACGGTCTTGCAAACCCGCGGATCGCAGCCGCTCTGGTGGCAATCCACGAGGTGCCCGGAGAACACTGGACGCTGGAAAAACTGGCCGAAACCGCCGGCATGTCGCGCACCCAGTTCGCTGTGACGTTCAAGGAGCTCGTCGGCACGACACCCATGGGTTATCTCTCGAACTGGCGGTTGGATATTGCCCGCTCGGAGCTGGAAACCGGCAGGCAGGTCAAGGCGGTCGCTAGCCTCTGCGGCTTCGCAAGTCCGGCGGCCTTTTCCAGGGCCTTCTCCCGCCGTTTCGGCTATTCCCCCAAACAAAAGCGCAGCCAGGCGGCCTGAACCGTCTGTTCGCTGAACCTCACTAGCCCCCGTTTTTGTCATCCCGGTTTGGCGCAGTGCCAAGACCGGGATCCAGTAGTCGCGGGAGCTGGCAGGATAATGCGATGTGACCGAGGCAGCCGGTTACTGGATCCCCGCCTTCGCGGGGATGACAAGGAGGGTGAGGGGGGTGTTAAGACGTCTGGCGCTGCGGAAATCTAGCTGGACGGCACTAACCCACGCCACGTCGCCCAGTGCAGCTCAACCGCGATCCTGTACCGGTTTTTCCAGGGCGTAGAGTTCGTCGTTGATGTCGTCGACCTTGCGGGCGAGCAGCGCCTGGGCGTCCTTGAGGCCGAGGTTGTAGAACCTGGCCCCGAGGGATGGCGTCAGGAAATCGATCAGCAATTCGGCATCCATGTTGCCGATGTCGATGTCCAGGTCTGTTTCGAGATAATGCTTGATCTCGGAGGCGAGGCGGGTTCTGGCGTCCTTGTCGAGTGTCAGGTCCGTCATGTCCGCCTCCCGGATGGTTTCAGGCTGCTTCCAGCAGGCTTTCGAACAGGAGGCGCCCGTCGAGGCCGCCATTGAGCGGCTCGATCAGGTTTTCCGGGTGCGGCATCATGCCCAGAACGTTGCCTTTGGCATTCATGATGCCGGCAATGTTGTTGATGGAGCCGTTCGGATTTGTGTCGCCCGCATAGCGGAAAACGACCTGGCCGTTGTCTTCGATCTGCTTCAGCGTGTCAGCGTCGGCGAAGTAGTTGCCGTCGTGATGGGCAACCGGGCAACGCCAGACCTGGCCTTTTTCGAACTTCGAGGAAAACCTCGTCGCAGTGTTGACCGTTTCCATCAGGACTTCGCGGCAGACGAAGGTGAGGCCGGCGTTGCGCATCAGGGCGCCGGGAAGCAGGCCTGCTTCGGTCAGGATCTGGAAGCCGTTGCAAACGCCAAGGACGGCGACGCCGCTTTCGGCCTTGGCAACAAGGTCCTTGAGGATCGGGGAGCGGGCTGCAATTGCACCGGAGCGCAGATAGTCGCCGTAGGAAAAACCGCCGGGAACAACCACAAGATCCACATCCGGCAGGGTGCTTTCCGTGTGCCAGACGCTCTGCGGCCTGGTGCCGGTGATCAGTTCCAGTGCGTGGAACATGTCACGGTCGCGGTTGGAGCCGGGGAAAACGATGACAGCGGTTTTCATGTGGGCAATCCAGTCGGTTCAGAGCAGAACAAGTACGGCTATCAAGGCCGCGATTGCGGGCACCAGGATGAATATCGCCGCTTTGGTGGCCATGAAGATCAGGGCCGTGCGGGTATCGTCATCCATCGGTGGTGCCCCGGTGTCGAAGTTTCGGTCAGGCGATCTCGATCGCGTAGTTCTCGATGACAGTGTTGGCGAGCAGCTTTTCACACATCTGCTCCAGTTCAGCCTTGGCGGCTTCCTTGTCGGTGCCGGTCAGTTCGACATCGAACACCTTGCCCTGACGAACGGAGCCGACGTCGCCGAAGCCGAGGCCGCCGAGCGCGCCTTCGATGGCTTTTCCCTGAGGATCGAGAACACCGTTTTTCAGGGTGACGATCACACGTGCTTTCATGATTGGGATCTCCGCAGCAGACTGCAGATTCTGCAGTTGAATGACTTTGGGGCTCCCCATACACGAGGAGCCCCATTTGCGAAAGGCCTGTGTGCAGAAAACCTGCGATTTATGGCAGGCGTTTGATCGTTGTCTGCTTCAGGAAGCGGTCGAGATTTGTCTTTGCCCTGGAGCTTGATGTCGCAAAGGAGGCAACGGTGCTGCCGCGGTCGTTTTGAATGATGATGCGTGCGGCGACATAGACGTTGCCTTTGTCCGTCCGGTACCTGGCAGTCATGTCGAAGCCGGAATAGGATTTGGTGACGACACGGCGATTGGTTTTGAGACGGACCTGCCCCTTCGAGGCCACGTTCGCAATGTTGCCGACGGCATTCATCAATTCGGCAGAGATCAGGTTTTGCCGGATGGCTGTTTCCGTGTCGCCCTTGACCTCGATCGGACCCACAACGACAACTTCAGGCGATTTGCAGGTGGATGGCAGACAAACATAGACGGCCTTGTTGCCGTTCTGCTTGCTGGCCCAACCCTTGGGTGCAAAGCTGGAGGAAATGCTGCCGGGCTTCAGGCCCGTGGTTTGACAGGCTGCAAGAAAGCCGCACAGAAGTGCAATCGATACGGCCTTGAAAATGAAAGAAAATCTAAAAGACATAACGCCCCCTCGTTGAACAAGGGGGCGTCATAGTTTGCAATACCTTTGGTTGCAATACTGACGTTAGGGCCGTTAGCGGCGATTGCGCCGGCCTGTGTCAATACTGCATCAGCAGCGCGTCTTACTTGACCAGGGTTGGTCCGGAGCCTGCCGGACGTTCGCTGGTGATCATGATCCCCAGCCGCTTGGCAACTTCCTGGTAGGCTTCCAGCATGCCGCCCATGTCGCGGCGGAAGCGGTCCTTGTCCATCTTGTCGTTGGTTTCGATGTCCCACAGGCGGCAGCTGTCCGGGGAAATCTCGTCGGCGACGACGATGCGCATCATGTCGCCTTCGAACAGACGGCCACATTCGATCTTGAAATCGACAAGACGGATGCCGACGCCCAGGAACAGGCCGCACAGGAAGTCGTTGACGCGGATGGCAAGCGCCATCATGTCGTCCAGTTCCTGCGGGGTGGCCCAGCCAAAGGCGGTGATGTGTTCTTCGGCGACCATCGGGTCGTTGAGCTCATCGTTCTTGTAGTAGAACTCGATGATGGAGCGCGGCAGCTGCGTGCCTTCTTCCAGGCCCAGACGAGTGGCGATGGAACCGGCGGCGACGTTGCGCACGACCACTTCCAGCGGAATGATCTCGACTTCCCGGATCAGCTGCTCGCGCATGTTGAGGCGGCGAATGAAGTGAGTCGGGATGCCGATGGCATTCAGATGATTGAAGATATATTCGGAAATCCGGTTGTTGAGCACGCCTTTGCCGTCAACAATCTCGTGTTTCTTGTTGTTGAAGGCAGTCGCGTCGTCCTTGAAGTGCTGAACCAGGGTTCCCGGTTCCGGACCTTCGTAAAGGATCTTGCCCTTACCTTCGTAAATGCGCCGGCGGCGGTTCATAGGCTATACCGTATCTTTTAGAGAAACCTTTGACGGAACATGCTTACCTTGTCTGAAAATCCACCGGGACGTTTGTCGTCAACCGGCCGATGCTTGAAGGCAGCAGGCCCTGTTTTGCGGCGCGGAACTTAACCGAAGCCGGGCAAAAGTACAATCTTATGTTTCCGGAGAGTTCGCAGGGCGGTTATGCTTTTGACGCATGAGTGTACGTACTGCGTTGATTTGATCGGCTTGCGGGGATATGCAAGAGACCAAATCAGCCCCATATGGGGGGAAGTGCATCAGCGCAGTTCAGGAGACGATGAGTATGAGCACATTCGACAAGCGCGAGCAGGGGTTTGAAAACAAGTTTGCGCATGACGAGGAGCTGCGGTTCAAGGCAACCGCACGCCGCAACAAGTTGCTGGGTTTGTGGGCGGCAGGTCTTCTGGGCTTTGAAGGCGAGAAGGCCGACGAATACGCCAAGGAAGTTGTCCGGGCCGATTTCGAAGAGCCGGGCGAGGAAGACGTTTTCCGCAAGCTTCGCGAAGATTTCGACGCAAACAAGGTCGAGCAGTCCGATCATCAGATTCGTCGCACCATGGACGAACTGATGCACACGGCTGTCGACCAGTTGCAGAAAGAAGGCTGATCGAAGCTTTCTTCGATTGTCAGTTTCAAACGCCCGCCGGAAACGGTGGGCGTTTTTGTTTTGACGGGCATGATGATTGGCAAGTTGCGGCTTTTCCGGCCTGGAAGAAGAAAATCCCCATCTCCCTTTGCGTCAACCAAGCTCCCAGAATTGCAAAAACAGCGCTTGCGGTTGTGTCGGCGGACGGATTTGATACCTCCTCTATCGGAGGAGACGACCCGTGTCAGATAATGCCTTTCTTGCCGACAAGTTGCGTTCCGGAAAAGCCGTCATTACCGGCTGGTCCCAATTGTCCGCGCCCATGGTTCCGGAGTTGTTTGCGCGCTCGGGATACGAGGCGGTTACGCTCGATCTTCAGCACGGCATGTATGATTTCGCATCGGCGTGCGAGGCGATGGCAGCCATTGCTCTTGCCGGGGCGCACCGCATCGCCCGCATTCCCGTCGGTGACAACGCCCTTGCGGGACGGCTGATCGACATGGGGGCCGATTGCATCATCGCGCCGATGATCAATTCCCTTCGGGACGCGGAAACCTTTGCGCGGGCTGTCAAGTATCCGCCAATCGGCGACCGCAGCTGGTCGCCGTTCCGGGCAGCCATGCTGAGCGGCCAGACGCGGGACCAGTATCTCGAAAACGCCAATGCACAGACCCTTGCCTTTGCCATGATCGAAACCCAGGACGCGATCGACGCGCTGGACGAGATCCTGAGCGTCGACAGTCTTGATGGCGTGTTTGTCGGTCCGAGCGATCTTTCCCTTGCTTTGTCGAAAGGCGCTTCGCTTGACCCTAACGGGTCACATACCGGCGAAGTTGCCGGTGAGATTGCGGAAAAGGCGCTCGCGGCCGGGAAACTTGCCGGGATATTCTGCCTCAACGCCGACAAGGTCGAGGAAGCCTATAATCAGGGGTTCCGGTTGATGTCACACGGTGTCGATACGCTCTTTCTTGATCATTCCGCCAGGGCTGCGCTCAAGGAAGTGGCCTGGCTGGCGGAGCAGGGCACAGGACCCGCCGCCGGATATTGATTTGCTCTTCTTGCGGAAGCTTGACTTGGGTCAATGTCATAGTTTCGATATTGCGAAAGTATTCAGATATCGAAACCGCGACGGTTCTGAGCTTCAACGGCAAAGTTGATAATGTCTCATAATCAACCACTGTTGCCGCTGTAGCTCAGGACGGAGAACCGCCGCTTTCCCGATGGGAGATCCTCATGTGGAAACTGGCAATGATCCTGTTCATCATCATCGGCCCGACGCTTGCCGGCCTTGGTGCACTGGTTCCGTTATCGATCTACGGTGTCGGCACATTCAATGCTCTGCTGCTGGTCGTCGGTGCGGCGACAGGCGCCGCGATCGCCATTCCGGTGAGCTATTGGGTGGCCACGCGCCTCGGAGCGTTGATGGACGCTTCCTCTGCACGGACCTGACAGCCGTCAGCCGAGCTTCTTCATGAAATGGGCAAAGGACATCATGCCTTCCGGCCAGGGGCCGTGGCCGCTTTCCAGGTTGATGTGACCGGCGGCTCCGGCGTCCTGGAAGGTGGTGCCCCAGACCTTGGCGAAATGCTCGGCACGGGCGTAGTCGCAATATGGGTCGTCCCGGCTGGCGACAAGGTGCGCAGGGAAGGGCAACGGATGTTCGGGAATGGGCTTGAAGTCCCCGCCATCGAATTCCGCCACCAGCCCCTCGCGGTCCCAGTCGGACGGAGCGACGAGAAAGGCGCCGGCAATCTTGTCCTTCAGCGCATGGGCACCGTGGGCAACCAGGATGCAGCCAAGCGAGTGTGCGACAAGCACAACCGGCCGTTCGGCGGCATCAACCGCTTTCACCAGCGTTTCCAGCCATTCCTTCTTGCTCGGACGATGCAGCTCTGCCTGTTTCACGACCCGGGCCGTCGACATCTTGTCGCGCCAGCGCAACAGCCAATGGCCCGGCAGTGTCTGACCGTAACCTGGAACAAGCAGAATATCGGTGTCTGAAATTTTCACGGGCTACACCTTTTGCGTGGCTGTCGAAGATGTGCCGCTGTCTCGCAGTTTTTCCGGGCGCTTGTCAATCGCGGCAAGGAAGGAGCCGGATGTTCGGAAGGTTGGAAGAAGCAACCGGCAAGCTACCGGCCTTCGGATCTCAGCGCCGTTTGCGTTTAAAGCCTTCGAGATGACGGTTGAGGCAAATGAAAGGAGCCGGCCCAAAGGACCGGCTCGATGTTTGTCGGCTTCAGCTTAAATCACGGCCCATAGGGCGAGACGCACACACGGCGTGGTCCGTGATAGGGCTGGAAGCTGTTGTCGCCAGGGCGGTAAGACCGATAACGCTGACCACACCACTGATAGTGCGCGGGGCTGTAGCCACGGCCGTAGCGAGGCGGGGCGGCGTAGCGCGGGGGAGCTGCGTAGCGAGGTGGGGCCGCATAGCGGGGGCCGGGAGCAACGCCGAAGCCGAAAGCAAAAGCTGCCGGCGGGAACCACCAGCCGTTATACTGGCGATAGCCTTGGCGATATTTCCGGTAACCCCGGTGCCCGTTGTAATAGTGGCGTCCGTTACGATTGTTGTAGCCACGATGCGGGTTATGACCTCTTCTGTGGTCAACCTTGAGGACGTTCGCCGGGGCTTCCGAATGCGTCTGAACCGGCGCCGGCGCGGTCTTGAGCAGTGGCAGCGGAGCGGCGAATGCTGGCAAAGCCAGGCTCACGGCAAGACCACCGATGGCGGCGTGGCTTAAAACGGATTTCCAGATCGACATCACATACTCCATGCTAATCATGGGTATAAAACGTGGAGCGCCCGGCTTCGTTCCCCGAAATGGTCATGCTCCGTCATTTGTGATCGCGAAGATCTCAGGAAAGTGGGCCGTAAAAACCGTGTTTCAGGGCCCGGGCCCAACCCGGACGCCCGTTCTTTTCCGCCTCGGCGGAGGCTGTGTCCCAATCGTATGTCAGGATCTTTTCCTGAAAGTTCCATGCTCCGTGATTGTTTGTCATCAGGGCATAGCGGGCATGCGGACTGCCGGCTTCCATGACATGCCGGTGCGGATGGTCGTCTTCGTAGGACGGTAAGCCGACGCTGCCCGGATTGAGCAGGATCTGTCCGGTTTTCTGAAGACGGATGACCCTTGGAATGTGCGTGTGACCGCAGCAGATGACGGGAGCGGTTTCGCCCTTCAACTCGTCCAGCAAGGTCTGTTCGTCCGGCAGGTGTCCCTTCGGCCCATCCACCTTTTCAGTCAGGTAGCGGTCATCGTTGTCCGGGGTGCCGTGACACAGGAAAATCTCGTCCGTCAGGCGTATGGTCGGCTGGCTTGTTGCCAACCAGTCGCGGCTTGCCTGGGAAAGACGCTCTGCGGCAAAGACGTCGGTCGGTCCCATTTTGTCGATCGGATCGTCCAGGACGACACGGTCGTGGTTGCCGCGAACGGTCGGCCAGGCAGTCTCACGCAGGATGGCAGCAGTTTCCTCCGGCCAGAGCGGACCGGAAATGCAGTCACCCAGATTGACGACCAGGTCCGGTGCTTCCAGTTTCAGGTCTGCAAGCACGGCTTCAAGGGCCAGGACATTGCCGTGAATGTCCGAGACGACGGCGATTTTCATGATTCAGCTATCCTGACGGCCGATCCGGCCAAGGTGAGTGATCTTGAACCCTTCAGGGCTCTTCAGGCCGTAGCCCAGAACCCGGTCGAACGCAATGTGGGCGGTCCAGATGATCGCGATCGGAGCAAAATCCCAGAAGGCGTAGGGATCCAGATCATAATCCGTGAGCAGGACGCCAAGCCCCATCAGGAGGGCCGGGCCGATGTAGGTGTGAAAGAAATTGTAGATCAGGGCGCCAACGCGTGGATTGGCAAAATAGCCCAGCATCGACAGATCCGGCACCATGAAAAGGATGACAAACGTCAGCCACGGCGCCCCTGTCCAGAAATAGAGGACCAATGAAGCAATCAGGATGAAAAGCGCTTCGATGCGCTGCCAGGCAACAAGGGATTTTTCGCCGGACATGTGCAATCTCCCGACCAAAGAGGAAAGGGAGGCGAATACCTCCGGTCCTCGCTGCCTTCGTTTTATCTTCCGGGGTCATCCCGGCCAAACGAAGTGCGAGCCGGGATCGGAGAGCCACAGGTTTTGCCGTGGCTCTCCCAATGTTGGTTCTGTCTTGGGTCTCCGATCCCGGATCTTCGCTTCGCTGCGTCCGGGATGACGAACCCACCGCGTTTCAGGGAAGCCTTACGCTTCGCCGAACACCCGTTCGAAGATCACATCGACATTCTTGGTGTGGTAGCCGAGGTCGAAGCGGTCGCGGATTTCTTCTTCGGACAGATATTTGCGCACATCCGCGTCGTTCAGAAGTTCAGTGAGGAAGTCGACCGAGGCGGCCCCTGCCACCTGGTAGCTGTCCCACACCTTCATGGCGTTGCGCTGGACCAGACGGTATGCGTCCTCGCGCGACGAACCAGCCTGGGTGAGAGCGAGCAGGATACGCTGGGAATGCACGAGGCCACCGAGACGGTCCATGTTGCCGATCATGCGCTCCGGATAGACCAGCAGCTTGTCGATGACGCCGGTCAGGCGGGCCAGAGCGAAATCCAGGGTGATGGTCGCGTCCGGGCCGATCATGCGCTCGACGGACGAATGCGAAATGTCGCGCTCGTGCCAGAGAGCCACGTTTTCCATTGCGGGAATGGAGAAGCCGCGGACGATACGGGCAAGACCGGTCAGGTTCTCGGTCAGGACGGGGTTGCGCTTGTGCGGCATTGCCGACGAGCCCTTCTGGCCCTTGGAGAAGAATTCTTCGGCTTCCAGAACCTCGGTGCGCTGCAGGTGGCGGACTTCCGTTGCCACGCGCTCGATGGAGGAGGCGATCACGCCGAGGGTCGCGAAATACATCGCGTGACGGTCACGCGGGATCACCTGGGTGGAGACCGGTTCGGCCTGAAGGCCCATGGCCTTGGCGACGTGTTCTTCCACGGCCGGATCGATGTTTGCAAAGGTGCCGACCGCACCGGAAATGGCGCAGGTGGCGATTTCCTCACGAGCCGCCAGCAGGCGCTTCTTGCAGCGGTCGAACTCGGCATAGGCTTCGGCCATCTTCAGGCCAAAGGTTACCGGTTCGGCATGGATGCCGTGGGAGCGGCCGATGCAGACGGTGTCCTTGTGTTCCATTGCCCGGCGCTTGATCGCGGCAAGTAGGGCGTCCATGTCGGCCAGCAGCATGTCGGTTGCCTTGACCAGCTGGACGTTGAAGCAGGTGTCGAGCACATCGGACGAGGTCATGCCCTGGTGCACGAAACGGGCATCCGGGCCAACGATTTCCGCCAGATGAGTCAGGAAGGCGATGACGTCGTGTTTGGTCTCGCGCTCGATCTCGTCGATGCGGTCGATGTCGAACGTGGCGCTGCCACCCTTTTCCCAAATGGTCTTGGCCGCTTCTTTCGGAATGACCCCGAGCTCGGCCAGTGCGTCGCAGGCATGGGCCTCGATCTCGAACCAGATGCGGAACTTCGATTCCGGCGACCAGATGGCAACCATGTCGGGACGGGAATAGCGCGGGATCATCGGCGAATGGACCTCGTATGTGGAAAATCTGGCTGCGGAATAGCAGAGGGGCGCTGCCCCTTCAATGCGGAGACGCGGTTTTTGCTTGCAGCAAAGTGCCCGAATGTGAATTTTACGGTGCACACGAGCGCGATGCGACTGTCTTTGAGGAGACACGGATGACAATCTGGCGGCCGGCTAACACGATTGCGGTCAAGGCTCTTGCCCTGATCTGGCAGGATGACGCGCTGCTTCTGTCAGACGTGCGGAACGATACGGGACGTATCACCGGCATGCGGCCGCTCGGCGGCACCGTGGAGTTTGGCGAGCCCTGGCGCGATACGCTCCAGCGCGAGTTCCTGGAAGAACTGGGAGCAAGGATCACTCTGCTCGACGAGTATATCGTCATGGAGAACATCTACGATCATCATGGCGTCGCAGGCCACGAGATCGTTTTTCTGTGCCACGCCCATTTTACCGACAACAGCTACTACCGGACCGATACCATCGTTTACGAGGTGAACGATGACACGGTCGGGACGGCACGCTGGATCACGCTTGACGAACTGGCCGCCAAGGGGCTTGAGCTCTACCCCTCCGGTTTGAAGGACAAGCTGCCAGGGCAGGCGGGGAAACCCGCGCCGGGCCGCCGTTTCAGCTAGGCTGGATCCTGAAAGGCCTCACGTGCCGTCGCCGTATTCCATCCGCTCGTCAGCCTTTTCCTCGGCCATGTAGAGATCGAACTTGTCCTGGCGAAGGCGCAGACGCACCGCCAGGATGTAGACCGCGACTGCCAGAGCAGAAACCACGGCGATATCCGGCCCGACCGGCAGGTAGCCCGCGCCGCCGCCGAAGGAACCAAGCCAGGAAATGAGCACAAGTCCTGCAAGATAGGGAGCAAGCCAGGCCGCCTCGCGCCAGTCCAGGCTGTCGAAGCCGCCTCTGCTGTTGCGGTAGATCATCAGCAGGAAACCGATGACCAGGCAGACGCCCAGATGCAGCATGGTGTCCCAGCCGCTCCAGTAGATGATCAGGCTGGCGACGACGAAGGCAAGACACCCGGTGACAGGAGCGGCCGGCAGCACGAAGGCTCGCGGGGCGTCGGCCATCAGCTGGCGGAAGGCCAGCACGGCGACAGGGCCGACGACGAAAGACAACACGATGGAGGACGTGTTGAGGGCGAGCACTTCGTTGAATGGCAGAATAAAGAAGAACAGAGCCGAGACAACGAAGTTGATCAGCAAAGCGAACAGCGGCACGCCACGCGCCGAAAGGGTTTCCATGAACTTCGGAAAGAGACCGTTCTGGGCCATGGCAAGGCCGAGGCGGGCATTCGAGCCGACGGAAACAAGCGCCGAGGCAAAGCTGGAGATGCGCGCACTGCTGTCCAGAATGCTGACGATCCAGAGCGCGCCGACGGCGGTTGCAAGGGCCGCCATGGGGCCCAGCTCACCCGGGAAGCTGAGCGCCGCCCAGCCCTGCTTGAGCTGTGACTGATCAAGGGCGCCAAGAAAGGCGAGCTGCAGCCCGCCGTAGATCAGCAGGCAGACGACCAGGCTGATCACCAGCGCCAGCGGCACGTTCACCTTCGGATTGCGGGCTTCCCCGGCCATGTCGATCACGTGGCGGAACCCGATCAGGGCGAAGATCACGCCGCCGGTTGAGATCGCCGACAGGATGCCCTTCAGTCCCTCGGGGGCAAAGCCGCCGTATTCGCTGAAATTGGCGTATCGGAACTCGGATGTGAGGATAACGGCGGCCAGTCCGGCCGGGACAAGGATCTTGACCCAGGTGAGCGCCGTGTTGAGACGGGCAAAGAAGCGGACGCCAAAGGCATTGAGTACCGTGAAGACCGCCAGCAGGACGCAGGCAACCGCCAGACCGGCAGGGCTGAGCAGTCCGTCTGACCCGTAAAGCCAGGGGGCAAGGCTCTTCGAGTAGCGCAGTACTGCCTCCACCTCGATGGTGGCGGTGGTGTTGTAGCCAACCCAGGCCGTCCAGCCCATTGTCATGGAGACGACCGACCCGTGGGAGAAATGCGGCACACGGCCAATGCCGCCTGCAACCGGCAGGATCGCCGCGATCTCGGCGAAGGTCGCGGCAAGAAGCAGCATCGCGAAGCCGCCAATCATCCAGGCGATGAGTGATGACGGCCCGGCAGCTTGCGCAGCCATCAAGGGCGCGAACAGCCAGCCAGATCCGAGAATTCCGCTGATTGCCACAAAGGTGAGGCTCAGCAGACCGATACTGCGTTGCATATGCGCCAAGACGATTCCCCCAGTCTTTAACGGGGAGAGCTTAACCGAGGGAATGTCTCGACGGAAAGACGCGTTGCGGAAGTAATTGCTTCGCGACCGGAAGTCGTGGGTGAAAACGGTACCTGTAGCCCATCTTTCGAGACGGACCTGACGGTCCTCCTCTAGATGAGGACGTGCTTGTTGGAGGTCTGAAGTGAAAGTACTTTCAGAGCTTCAGAGCTTCAGAGCTTCAGAGCTTCAGAGCTTCAGAGCTTCAGAGCTTCCCACCACCTCATCCTGAGGAAGCGCGAAGCGCTGTCTCGAAGGATGGGCCACTTGCTCAATTTTTTGATGCGGTTTCACCCCGTTTAGACAGCGCGGGAAGCAGGTCGAACTCACCTTTGATCAAGGCTTCTTTCTTTTCACGCCGCCATCCTTTTACCTGGCGTTCGCAGGCAATCGCGTCGGTGAGCTGCTCGAACTCGCAATTGAACACCAGTTCAACCGGTCGGTAGCGCGCTGTGTAGCCGTCGTACGTGCCTTGCTGATGTTCACTAATTCGGCTCGCGAGATCCTTTCGCGTGACGCCTGTGTAATAGCTGCCGTTCGAACATCTGAGGATATAGAAAGTAACCTTCATCGATGCTGGATATCATGGCTTGGACAAATAATGGACGGGCCGGTTGGGGGTGTGGCCCATCTTTCGAGACGGACCTGGCGGTCCTCCTCAGGATGAGGGTGTTTGTGTGGGATGTCTGAGGTGCAAGATGCCTCCCAGCCTCCCAGCCTCCCAGCCTCCCAGCCTTGATGCCTCCCTCCACCTCATCCTGAGGAAGGCCAAAGGCCTGTCTCGAGGGATGGGCCGCTTGCTCAGCCTGTGGCGGCGTTTCCTCTATAAAAACGGTTGCCTTAGGGGTGCCTAGTCCACGACGTATGACCCGGGCACTCGATAAGAGCTAGCGCCGCCTTCAAGCCTCTTCCGCGGCCTTGCGGATCGCGGAGATATTACCGGCATAGCTTTCCACCGTGCCGCCCTTGAAGACTGCGGACCCTGCCACCAGCACATTGGCACCAGCCGCTGCAACGAGGGGGGCGGTTTCGGGGGTGACGCCGCCGTCGATTTCCAGATCAATCGGTCGATCGCCGATCATCTGGCGGATGCGGCGGGTCTTTTCGACCTGAGACTGGATGAATTTCTGACCGCCGAAACCCGGGTTGACCGTCATCACCAGAATGAGGTCCAACCGGTCGAGAACATATTCAATGACGCTTTCCGGGGTCGACGGGTTCAGCGAGACACCGGCCTTCTTGCCCAGATTGCGGATTGCCTGCAGAGACCGGTCGAGATGCGGGCCGGCCTCGGCATGAACCGTGATGATGTCGGATCCTGCCTTTGCAAAGGCTTCCAGGTAGGGATCGCAGGGAGCGATCATCAGGTGGGTGTCGAAGATCTTGTCCGTGTGCGGGCGCAGCTTGGCGATGACATCCGGGCCGAAGGTGATGTTCGGCACGAAGTGGCCGTCCATGACGTCGAGATGGATCCAGTCGGCTCCCGCTTCCACCACGTCGCGGACTTCCTGGCCGAGTTTGGAAAAATCGGAGGCGAGGATGGAGGGGGCAATCTTGATGTCGCGCGGCATGGCAAACTCCCGGACAGGCCAGACGGGCCGTTATCGTCCCGTTTTCTGATGTTGCCGCCGCGCTAGCACTTCTGATGCGACTGGGCAAGATACCCGAGCCGGCCTCAATCGGTTTAGAAGCTCAAAGACGTCCCGTTATCGCCAGATATCTGCGGTCCGGTCCTTCGAAGCCGAGGCTGTCCATCTGGATCAGCACGGCAAAGACGGGCGGAGCTTCATCGGGGAAATGGGTGACGATGCGCTCGATCCGGTAAGCCAGCGGGCAACGGCGGCTTTCAGGCACGCTGTTGTCCTCGTTGAGGATGCGGGTGACACCATTGTGGACCATTGTCAGGCGGAACCCCTTGGTCTCGGCGCCGTAGCTCTGGCACTGGGCATTCGGCAGAGAGTATTCCGACAGGGTGAGGTCTATTGGATCGTCACCGGACAGGAAAGTGACGCGCGGGGCAACCAGCATCTTGTGGGGATCGGATGTCAATTCGGTGCGTGGATTGAAACCGACCGTCTGGCCTTTACCGGCAATGGCCTTGTCCTGGAGCAGCGGCTGGGCGGCAAGACGGTTCTCCGCCCTGGTCTCCGACAGGGCGTTGTCGGCTGCATCGCCCGGACCCGGGTCGACATCCTTGCGCAGGCGGAAGGGAGACGGCGGCACCCAGGTATCGCCGATCACGTCGACAACGAAGATCTCAGAATAGGGGAAGCCGGATCCGTCCTGGACACCGAACTGCTCAAAGGCGAAGAAATCGCCGTTCCTGGAAAAGCCGAGAAGCTGAAGCTCTGCGGTGTCTCCAGCCATTGCAGCCGGGACGAGGCTCGCGCCGGCAAGCAGGAGCGTTGCGGCACACAGAAGACTGCGGCCCGCCGATGAGCACAGGGATTTGACGGTGGATGGCAGAACGGACACGGCACTTTCCTCACGCGAAGTGTTTGACCTGGCTAGTGGTAAGCCTAGCACGTTCGCCTGTCAGGTGTGCTACGTCACAGTTTTGACGTTCAGACGGCAGAACACCCGCACAAACGGTTTCAGGAACAGGGGCAGGATGTAGATCGGAAACTGGCCGACAGCGAACCAGAGCCAGGTGAATTCCGGCAGGGTGCCACCGAAGGCGGCGACCATCAGTCCCATGTTTCTGGTGCCACAGGTATGGGCGATCGCATAGGCGTCTTCTCGGCTCGCCGGTGAGAACAGCAGCAGGCTGAGCGCAATCTGTACCAGTGCGAGGCAGAAGGTGATGGCGGTAAGGCCCAGCGTGAACAGTGGTTTTGCGGCAAAGCTCGCGGCGACACCATCCATGGCAGCTATGGCAAAGACCAGCAGCAGCAGCACATTGAGACCGCTGATGTGGTGGGAGGAGCGAGCCAGGCGCTCTTCACCGGCCAGTTTGCGAAAGGCGACCGAGACCGCAAAAGCGCCTGTGAGCAGCAAGGAGAGCTGGATGGCTAGCCCTCCGACGCTGAGAGGCAGGGCGGGCCCGAGCATCAACTCGCCGATGAAGGGGGCCGTCAGCGGGGTGATGATCAGAGCGGCAACAGAAAGCGCGAGACTGAGGGTGCCATCAAGGCCGAGCAAATAGATGAAGGCAGGAGCCGCCATCACCGGGGGAGCGGCGGTTGCGATGAAAAGGGCCAGCATCACATCGGGGCCAAGAGCCTTCAGGCCGGAGAGGTCGATCAGCAGCCACGTCAGCAGGGGCGCGCCGAGCATCATCCACAGGAGGGCGGCAATCAGAAGCGTGGGGCGACGCAGGCGCATGCGGATCGCGAAGGTGTCGACCCGCAGAAAAGCCAGGGTCAACAGGCTGAAGACGGCAACGGTCAGGTAGGGCCGCAGATAGGCGGACAGCGCCGGCAAGGCCATGCCGATGAAGATACTCACAGCAAGGGCGGCCGTTCCGTTGCGCCCGATCCATGCCAAGCCTGCACCACACCATCGAATCATCTTAAGTTGTCCTTTGAACCGCGAGTTGTGGCAGGCACTTCCGCGCCTCTTAAAGGATCCGGACCTCGGACGCCAGTATTAGGGCACCGTCCGGAACAGGCATGACAGCAAAAACCAGGCAAACGCAATCCTTCGACGTGATGGTGCTCGGCGCCGGTATCGTCGGTGTGTCAACGGCACTGCATCTGCAGCGGCTGGGCCTGTCCGTTGCGCTGATCGACCGCAAGCACCCGGGCGAGGAAGCTTCCTTCGGCAATGCCGGGATTGTCCAGCGCAACGGCTTCGTGCCGCATGCGGTGCCGACGCATCCGCTCACGCTTCTGGGGATCCTTTTCGGCCGCTCCAGTGCCGTTTCGCTGGATATGGCCACCGTACTGCGGATGTTACCGTGGCTGCGCCATTTCCATGCAGCAGGCAATGCCCGCGGGGTTGAAGCCTATTCGCGGGCGATTGCTCCGTTGCGAGCCTTCGCCGTCGAGGAGCATCTGGACCTGGCGCATGCGACCAATGCCAACCGCTTTTACCGCCAGGGCGGCTGGCTGCATCTTTACCGCTCGGAGACTGCCTTCCAGGCAAGCGAGACTGAACGCCAATACGCGCGGGTGTTTGGCGTTTCCTATCGGGAAATGTCGGCTGGCGAGATCGGAACTCTGGAGCCTGGCCTGACGGCGCAGGGGCTGAGAGGCGTTCATTGGCCGGAAAGTTGTTCGGTGTCCAATCCCGGTGCCGTGGTCGATGCCTTCTGGCGAGGATTCGTGCATGACGGGGGCGGCTATTTCCGCGCCGATGCGATGAAGCTGAAGCAGGAGCGTGGCGGTTGGCAAATCGAGGGGGAACGTGGCACATTGTTTTCCCGCCAGGCAGTGGTTGCCCTCGGCGCCTGGTCCGCGGATCTGCTGGCACGTCTTGGAGAAACCTATCCGCTTGCGGTCAAGCGTGGCTACCACATGCATTATCGTCCGTTGTCCGGGGCGTCCCTGTCACGACCGGTTGTGGATGTCGAAAACGGCTTCGCCCTGACTCCGACGGATAATGGCATTCGCCTGACCACTGGCGTCGAACTGGCCGAGCGCGATGCCCCGCCCAATCCGGCGATCGTCAAGCTGGCGAAACGACGGGCCGAGGAAATTTTTCCGCTAGGACGGGCGTTACAGGAACAGCCGTGGATGGGAAGCAGGCCATGTCTGCCGGATTCGCTGCCCGTGGTTGGTCCGTCTGCAAAGATCCCGGGCCTGTGGCTCAACTTCGGCCATGCCCATGACGGTTTCACGCTCGGGCCGGTGACGGGACGGCTGCTGGCCAGCATGATTGCGGGCAAGCAGCCTTTCCTGGACCCGGCGGGGCTGTCTGCGTTGCGGTTCGCCACCTGAGCGTCTAACCTGACGGTCGTTCAAGGTCGGATGTCAGCTCTCGCGCAAGGGCAGGGCGACGGTGTCCTTCACCGTATTGACGACGATGCGAGACTGCACATCGGACACGAGCGTATTGTCCAGCAGCTTCAAACGCAGAAAATTGTCGTAGGTTTTGATATCATCCGTCACAACCTTGATAAGATAGTCGACGGCACCGGTGATGCGCTCGCACGTCACGACCTCGGGCCAATGGTGGACCAGCTTGTCGAAGGTTTCCATGTTCTCGCGGCTGGGAACCGCAAGCTTGACGAACGAGTAGGCCACGAAGCCAAGACCCACGGATTCGCGGTCGATGATGGCAGTGATCTGGCGGATGATTCCCTGTTCCTTGAGGCGCTTGATCCGGCGCCAGCAAGGCGTCTGGCTCATGCCCGCTTCCTTTGCCACTTCGGCAATGGAGAGCGACGCATCCCGTTGCAGTACACGCAGAACACGTATGTCCGACGGGTCGAGAAGATATTTATCTGTCATTGGATATTTTAGGAATTTTTATTCTGCCTCTGGGTGATTGGCCGTGACGATAGCACAGAAATTGCCTGAGAAAAGGATGATATTACCTATTATGTGAGGTTGCCGCCGGGGGACATTGCCCCAGATGTCGGTTGAGGAGGAATTCGGATGAACGTGCACATGCCAACCGTTACCCTGGAGGACAAATACGTCGCCACGGAAGGACGGGTCTATCTGACAGGCATACAGGCGCTTGTCCGGCTGGCGCTCGATCGGGCGCGCATGGACCAGTTGGCCGGCCTGAAAACGGGCGGCTTCATTTCCGGCTACCGGGGATCGCCGCTTGCCGGTTACGACACAGAGCTGATGCGGGCTCATCGCCACCTCAAGGGGTACGACGTCGTCTTCAAGCCAGGCGTCAACGAAGAGCTGGGCGCAACCGCAGTGTGGGGCAGCCAGAAGCTGCGCGGCGAGGGCGGTGTTGGACGGGCGACCTCTTACGACGGCGTCTTCGGCATCTGGTACGGCAAGGCGCCGGGCGTCGACCGTGCCGGCGATGTGCTGCGTCAGGCCAACGCTTCGGGCACCGACCGCAACGGCGGGGTACTTGCCTTGGCCGGTGATGACCACCTTGCTAAATCCTCCATCCTGCCGGCGCAGAGCGAGTTCTATTTCGAGCATGCGGAAATTCCGGTCCTGAACCCGGCCGATATCCAGGATGTTCTCGACTACGGCCTGCACGGCCTGGAAATGTCCCGCTTCACCAGCCTCTGGACGGCCCTGATCTGCGTTGCCGACACGATGGATGCATCGGCAACGATCAATATCTCTCCGAACAGGCTGCGCATTGTGCGTCCGCTGGAAGGCGATCCGCGCAAGGACTATCACCAGAACCGAGATCTTCTTCTGGGCAACCGTCTGGAGACAGAGCGTCTGGTGCGCGATCTTCGTATTCCTGCGGCTCAGGCCTATGTGCGGACAAACGGTCTGGACCGGGTCACCTTCGGAACGAGGACCAATCCCAAATACGGCATCGTTGCTTCCGGCAAGGCCTACCGGGATCTGCTGCAGGCGCTCGACCTGATGGGCATTACAGAGGACTTTGCCAAGGCGCTGGGCCTTGGGGTTTACAAGGTGGCAATGAGCTGGCCTCTGGAGCCGCTCGGCCTGCGTGATTTCGCCCGTGGCACAGAACGTTTGCTGGTGGTGGAGCACAAGCGTGCGTTCATGGAATCCCAGATCAAGGACATCTCCTATCACTGGCCGGAAATGAGCCGGCCGGAAATCTGGGGCAAACGCCGTCCGGACGGGACACCGTTCCTGTCCGACGTTCTGGAACTGTCCGTTGCCGAGCTAATCGAAGGTCTCATGACCTGGCTGCCGGGCGATGTGGTTTCGGAAGAAATGCGCGCGGTTGCCAACCGGATGACCAAACAGGCCATGTGGGCCCAGGGCCATGCGGAACGCGCTGCCCGTATTCCCTACTTCTGCTCAGGCTGCCCGCATTCCACGTCGACCAAGACACCGGAAGGCTCCCGTTCGCTGCCGGGCATCGGCTGCCACGCGATGACGGAAATGGCCGGCCGGACAACGGAAGGCCAGATTGCGATGGGCGGCGAGGGTGTCCTGTGGGTCGGGCAGCAGCCCTTCTCCGGCGACAGCCACGTTTTTGCCAACGTCGGCGACGGCACCTACTTCCATTCCGGCATCCTGGCGATCCGGCAGGCGCTCGCCTCCAACGTGCCGATCACCTACAAGATCCTCTACAACGACGCGGTTGCCATGACCGGTGGCCAGAAGGTGGACGGCCAGCTGACCGTTCCGCAGATCACCCGTCAGCTGGAAGCCGAAGGCGTCGAGCGGATCGCGGTGGTTTCGGAGAACCCGGACAGCTACGGCTCCTGGACACCGCTTGCCCCGGGAACCAAGATTCACCACCGCGACGAACTGATGGACGTTCAGGAAGAGTTCCAGACCTTCAAGGGCGTGTCGGTGATCGTTTACGACCAGACCTGCGCCGCGGAAAAGCGCCGCCGGCGCAAGCGCGGGCAGTTTCCCGATCCGGACATGCGCCTCTTTATCAATGACCGGGTGTGTGAAGGCTGCGGAGACTGTTCCGTGCAGTCCAACTGCCTGTCGGTGGAGCCACTGGCAACGCCATTCGGTGAAAAGCGCGTCATCAACCAGTCGAGCTGCAACAAGGACTTCTCCTGTATCAAGGGGTTCTGCCCGTCCTTTGTCGAGATCAACGGTGCTGCACTGAAGAAGCCGAAGAAGGCGGATGTCGATATCGACACCTTGGTGGAAACCCTGCCGCTGCCGACACTTGCTTCGCTTGACCGCACCTGGAACACGCTGGTGGCCGGTATCGGCGGTATGGGTGTGACCACGATCAGCGCAATCCTGGCTATGGCGGCCCATGTGGACGGCAAGCAGGCTTCCACGCTGGATATGACCGGCCTTGCCCAGAAGGGTGGCCCGGTAACGTCTCACGTGCGTTTTGCGGCGGGCAACAGGTCGATTGAAGGTCCGCGGGTTCCTGCGGCCAGCCTCGACCTTCTGATCGCGAGTGACATGGTGGTGGCCGCGAACGCGGATCAGCTCGCGCTCGCCCATCGTGGTCACACGATGACCGTTGCCAACACCAAGGTGGCCCCGACTGCGGAATTCGTGCTGAAGCAGACGCTTTCCTTCGATGAAAAGCAGATGGACAGCGCCCTGCGCAAAGCCTCCGGCACATATCTGCCTGTCAATGCTGCAGACATTGCCGAGAAGCTTCTGGGTGATGCCATCTATGCCAACATGCTGTTGGTCGGCATGGCTTTCCAGAGTGGCGCGTTGCCGATCTCGGATTATGCCATTGAAACCGCGCTGGAGCTCAACGGCGCGTCGGTGAAGAACAACATCAAGGCGTTCCGTGCAGGCCGCGTGCTGGCTGCAGATCCGGAAAAACTGCTCAAGGCCCTGCCGTCGGAAGCAAAACAGCGTGTCTTTACCGTCGATGAGAAGATTGCCTTCAACGCCCAGGAGCTGACTGCCTATCAGGATGCGGCCTACGCACAGCGTTATCTGGATCTGGTCGGCAAGGTCAAAGAGGCTGACGAAGCGCATGGTCCGGGCACGTTCCGCCTGACGCAGACTGTGTCCGACATGCTCTTCAAGTTGATGGCCTACAAGGACGAATATGAAGTCGCGCGGCTTTATAGCGATCCTGCCTTCAAGGAGAAGATCGCGCAGCGCTTTGAAGACCCGAAGAAGCTGAAGGTTCATCTGGCACCGCCATTCCTCGCGCATCGCAAGGATCCGAAGACCGGCCGTCCGCAGAAGATTGCCTTCGGACACTGGATCTTCTCCGTGTTCAGCTTCCTGGCGAAGCTCAAGGGCATGCGCGGCAAATGGTACGATCCGTTCGGCCGTACGGCGGAACGCAAGACAGAGCGCGCGCTCATCAGCCAGTATGAGGGCGATATTGCCGAGATCCTGAAGCGGCTGCCGGAAGGACACTACGGCCTGTTGGTCGAGCTCGCCCGGGTTCCGGATCTTATCCGCGGGTTTGGTCCGATCAAGGATGACAACATCGAAAAGGCGACTGAAAAGCGCCGTGTGCTTCTGGAGCAGCTCGACAGAAGCAATGACGGCGGCTCGGACAACAAGACCGGCACCAAGGAGTTTCTGGCGGCAGCCGAATAAAGGCTGAGCAGGAACAGCAAAAAACCGGCGCCGCAGGGTGCCGGTTTTTTTATGTCCTTTGTTCCGGGTGAGGGCGCTGCAATCCTGAAACAGAAGGCAAGTCCATGGACGAGCTAGCGCCAGGGGCCGCTAATGATCGGCCGTCGCCGGTTTTCTTCGCGGGCTCTCAAATCGTTGTCGCTGAGGACATCGAAAAGAAGATCATCCGGAATGGATTGATGGCTGGATCGGCGGAAAAGGGCCTTGCCAAGTTTCCGTCGCAGGAGGGCCGCCAGTTGATAGAGACCGCGGGTGCGGGAGGGCGGTATGGCGGCGACACGGGGAAAACGGACGACGGAGGACATGGTTGGCTCCAATAAAGAAATATTTTGCTTTCTTTATCTAGATTGCGCTTGGTGAAGGGTCAATAAGAAAAGAAAAATATTTCTTTATCTCATGCGCCGCCGATGGGTACGCCCCTGTCGAGGGACCTTGCGGCGCAGCGAATGTATTTAAACCAGTCGCAATTTCTGACCTTCGGAGGCTATTGAAACGGCCCTTGAAAATCTTTTTTCGGAAAAAATATTCGGATTTCAACGGGATAAAAAAGTGACTTCGAGCGGGGGGGAGCGGTCAAAATTGTTACATTTCAATGACATGTAGTGAATACATGCGATATAGTTAGAATTGTTCTCAAGTTTTAAAAAAAGACAATTACATTCTGGAAAAGCGCGTTTCGACCTTCTTTAAAACTCATCGTCATTTTCTGTACCAACGCCAAACCGGCACACTTGTGAAAATTGGTAATGGAACATGACTGAAGCGTTGAAAACAGAACTGGTGAACTTCTCGGAGCTGACCGGTGAAGCTGGCAGCGCCCGGAGGGCCGAACTGGCCCGGCATGTCGCAACCCTGTTTGCCCTGACCTCCGATCGGTGCTCCGACGAGCAGGTCGATATTTATGACTCCGTTCTCTTGCGGCTTGTCGACATGGTGGAAGACGAAGTTCGCCGTTATGTCGCTGACCAGATGTCCAGCCTGAGACGCGGTCCGGAAGAAACCATCCGCCGTCTGGCCGATGACGAGATCGAGGTGGCCGAGCCGATCCTGCTGCGCTCCACCGTGCTGCGGGAGGCCGATCTGATCAAGATCGCCGAAAAGCGCGGCAATGCGCACCGGTTCGCCATCGCACAGCGTGAGGTTCTGTCTGAAGAGCTGACCGATGTGCTGGTGCGTCGCGGTGATCTGAAGGTCAAGCGCAAGGTGGCCAGCAACGATGGTGCTTGCCTGTCGGATGCATCGATCATGGCCCTGATCAGCGATGCTGCCTCCGATGCGACGCTGCAGCTTTCCTTGAGCGAGCGTGCGGATCTTGCCGAAGCGCATATCGCCAGCCTGATCTCGGTTGCCAGCGAGGAAGTCCGGCGGAAGCTACATGCGGCCGGCCGTGGTCACGAAGCCGAGCGGGTAGAGGAAGCAGCCGATATCGCGGCACAGCGCATGTCCAACCAATATTGGCTTGGCCGCTACGACTTCGAAACAGCGCGCAGCCGGGTACTGCTGCTGGCCAAACGCGGGATGGTCAATGAGGCGGCCCTGCGCCGGTTCGCCTCGGAAGACCGGTTCGCGGAAGCGGTTGCCACTTTTGCCTGGCTGGTGAGATGCGGTGTCGAGGAAGTCAGCCACTGGATGGTGCGCCCCGATCCGGAGCCGTTCGTCATCCTTGCCAAGGCTTCCGGCTTCTCCTCCATCACCGTTGGTTCCCTGCTGGCCATCGGCCCCTGGCGTCACCGCCTGACACCGGATGTGCGTAGCGATGCCATGGCCATGTTCGAGCGCATGACGATCGCCGAAGCCAAGCGCAAGATGGCTCATTGGAACAACACCGTTCTGCACTGACACAATTAAGCAAGGCGCCTCCTGCCTGCATGTAAGGCCCGGTTCGAAAGGATCGGGCCTCTTCTTTTTCAGCGCCTTGCGAAAAGCCGGCTTTCTTTCAAATGGCACAGATCCGTGCCAAGAAAGACGGGGATCCTTTTCGCGACTCGTCCTGGGGCTGACATGCGCTTTACACATCCAACCTATCGCCGATCCTGTCTTGCCGATGGCGGCCGCAAGAGGCCAGGCAAGGCGTTTCTTCTTCTGTCAGGTCTGCTTGCACTCTTTCTGTGTCTGGGTGGTTTGCCCTCAGGGGCGAAGGCACAGGGAATACCCGGGCTGTTTTCCGGAAAGGGCTCTACCAAGACCGAGACCGGTGCCGTGGCTCCGGCCGCTGAAACAATGGCAGATGGAAATGCGCAGACGGAAACGGCTGGCTCTGCAGTGGCGTCGGCCAACGGCGCGGGTGAAGGCGCAAACCTTCTTCAGACCGTGGACGAGTTCACCGAAGATGCCGTCGAGGCCCGGGATGTTCTCAAATCCATCGTTCAGAAAATTCCCGAGATCCAGGATGTGATGGTGGAGACCCTGCGCGCCCAGGGGGGCGAACGGGGTCTCAACTGGATGTCGTCGACGCTGGTGGACATTCTGATAGCCGTTGTTCTCGGCCTTGTGGCCTCTTCCCTGGTGAACCGGTGGGGCCGGCGGCAATTCGCGTCCTGGTACCAGCCGGACGCGACGACACGGGCTGACAAGATTATCTATCTTTATGCCCGGGCGATCCTGATGTTCGTCGGTGTCGGGCTCTTCTTTGCCGTAGCGGCCGGGGTATTTCTTCTGGTCGGAACGGGCATTGAAGCATCCAACAAGACCGCACTTGTGGTTGTCGGCACCATGGCGGTTTTTCTGGCGCTCCGTGTTGTCTGGCTGAATGTGCTGGCACCCGACGCGGAGAGCCACCGGTTGCTGGCGCTTTCCAATCAGGAAGCGACCGGGCTCTACAGGACGCTGCTTGTCGGCTCCGCCATTTCCCTTGCGGCGGTTGCCTTCTGCCTCTGGATGGAGCGACTGGGTCTGTCGCCTGACATTCACAAGCTGGCATTGATTGCAGCCTCCGCGCTGTCGATGGTCATCCTGTCCGGCATCGCGATTGTCTATCGCAGGGTGATTGCGCGGCTGATCCGGGGAAAGAAGGGGGCTGAAGCGCCGATCTGGCGAAGGGTTCTGGCCAGCGGCTGGCACTTTGTTGCCGTTGCCTATTTCTTCCTGGCCTGGGGGATTTCGGCAGTGCGTATCCTGCTCGACTTGCCGGACGCGATCGGTCTGGTCGGTGCGCCGCTGGAAGTGCTGTTGATGGCTGCTGTTGCCTATGGGCTGCTGATCCTGCTCATCGACCGGGTTCTGTTGCCGCGGCTGGACACGGCCGCCGCACAGGAGAAGATTGCCGAGGACATCAAACGTGCCGAAGCAGGCGAGGGCGGCGAAGAGGATTTTGCCAGCACTTTGGCCCAGGCGCGCGCGGAAGCTGCCGAGCGGGAAGCGCGACGCTCACCCTTCCGGGACCTGTTCGACCGGGGCGCCACTATTCTGGTCGTGTTCACCTCGCTGGACATGCTGGCTTCCAAATGGGGACTGCCGCTTGCCGGTAGCGGCTCGCTGATCGGTTCCTTCGTCGAGGTGCTTCTGGTCATGTTCCTTGGCTACATGGCCTACGAGGCCGTGAAAATCGTCATTGACCGGGAAATTGCCAAGGAAGCGCCTGCCGAGAAAGACGAAGAGGCGGAAGTCGGCGGAACCGGTGAGAGCCGGATTTCCACCTTGCTGCCGATCTTTCGCAATTTCCTGCTCATCACGATCGTGGTGATCGCCACGATGGTGATCCTGTCGCAGCTGGGCGTAAATATCGCGCCATTGTTCGCCGGTGCCGGTGTCGTCGGTCTGGCAGTTGGATTCGGGGCTCAAACCCTCATCCGGGATATCTTCTCCGGAGCTTTCTATCTGATCGACGATGCGTTCCGGAAAGGGGAATACATCGATATCGGCAGCGCCAAGGGCGTTGTCGAAAAGATCTCGATCCGGTCGATGCAGCTGCGGCACCACCGCGGTGCGCTTACGACGGTTCCCTTTGGCGAAATTCAGAAAGTGGAGAATTTCTCACGAGACTGGGCGGTGATGAAACTTGCGTTCCGCGTTACCTACGACACCGACGTGGAAAAGATGCGCAAGATCATCAAGAACTTCGGCAAGGAGCTGCTGGAGGACGAGTATTTCGGGCCCATGTTCCTGGCGCCGCTGAAGTCTCAGGGAATCATGTCGATGGAAGACAGTGCCATGATCGCGCGCGTCAAGTTCACTACCAAGCCTGGCAAGCAGTTCGAGCTTCGCAAGGTCGTTTATGCGGGGCTTCGCGACCTCTTCGAAAAGAACGGCATCAGGTTCGCACATCGCCAGGTGACCGTGCGTGTTGCCGGGTCTGACGGCGATGAGGAGGTCGTGACACCCGGCGCCAGGGAAGCTGCTGCGGCTGGTGCTGCCGCGGCTGGAATGCTGGGTGAGGGCATTGGTGACGAGACCGGCGGCAGCGCCGAGGACCAGCTCTAGCACTCGCTGTGTCGCAGCGCCGGATCCTGGACTTGCGGCGAGACCGCCATAATGGTGTGCTTCACTTCTCGGATCGCAAATGTGAAGGGGGAGACTATGCTGAAACCAATGTTTCTGGGAGCTGCACTTGCAGTTGCCCTGTCATGCCAGGCTATTGCGGGACCTTTGCAGGACAAGGCGACTGAAGCGGAGGCCGCGCTTGATGACGGCAAGGGCGGGGAAGCCATCTCTTTGATGCGCGAGGCCCTCTTCGACGTTTGGTCGAAAGCCACCATTTCCATTCCAACCGCCCTGTTCGTGATGGCCCCTGCCGACGGCTTCGGCATCTATAAACCCAGGGAAGATGCAGCTTTCGGAGCGGACGAGCCGCTGCGCATCTATCTGGAGCCTGTTGGCTTCGACTGGAAACAGCAGGATGGCCTGTTCACATCTCTTCTGACCGTCGACTTCGACCTCGCGTCGCCCGATGGCAAGGTGCTGGCTGGGCAGAAGGGTTTCGGCCGGTTCGACTTCAAGAGCCATGTGCCCAATACCGAATACATGGCCAACCTGACCCTGAATGTCAGCGGGGCTCCGGCGGGCGACTATGTACTGGAACTAACCGTCAACGATGAATTCAGCGGCAATTCCGCGAAAGTCCGGATGCCTTTTTCGATCAAGTAGGTGCATCGGCAATAGGGTTAGAGGCGGTCTATTCGCTTTTGTGCGCCAGGTCCGTGGACCTCTTGACTGAAATCCGATATCGGTCCCGGCAGGCACCAGGAAGAGGCTTGCCATGACTTGAGCTGCCATCCGGCAGCCGGGATGCGCCACCCTTCGCTGATCGAGGAAACCGGGCCCAGGCATGAAGCTCTACGACTGTTTTGTCTTCCATAACGAATTCGACCTTCTGGAAATCCGTCTTCGGGAGATGGGGAACCATGTCGACAAGTTTGTCCTGGTGGAAGCGAACCAGACGCAACGCGGTGGTCCCAAGCCGTTCTTCTTTGCGGAAAATCGCGAACGGTTTGCGCCCTGGTCCGACAAGATCATCGATCTTCAGGTCGAGTTTCCCGATGAATTGCCACCGGCGCTCGGCGTCTACAAGAACCGCCGGAAGGCGGACTGGGAACGCGAGAACTATCAGCGCAATTGCATTGCACGGGGACTGGAAGCCTGTGCGCCGGACGACGTCATCCTTCTGTCGGATGTCGACGAGATCGTGCGGGCGGAAGTTCTGAAGAAGGTGTTGGACGAGAAGCTCTACAAGGGGCGGCTGCTGGTGTTCGAACAGAGCCTGCACAAACACCATCTAGACCGTATCGTTCCCGGCAAGACCTGGCTGCTGGGGTCCCGGATGATTGAAAAGAAGTACCTGACCACGCCGCAGCAACTGCGCCGGACAAAGGCCCGGATGACGAAAAAGTCCTACGTGCCGGGTTTTGTCGCCCAACCGCTTCTCAGGATCCGCAACAACAACCTGTCGGGCATCAGCCGCCCGGTGAAAATCCTGCCCGATGCAGGCTGGCATTTTTCATCCATGGGCGGCGTGGAAGCCTTCCGGACCAAACTGGCATCCGTCGTCCATGGCCAGACTGTCGATACCAGCGATATCGAAAGGCTCTACGCGAAAGAGCTTGTCGGCACCGAGATCATCCCGCGCGAAGGTCTGCCGGGCTGTGTGCGCGAGGGGCGCTTCGATCACATGCTGGATCAAGGTGCTGTGCCCGCCGAAAGCTGACGAGTTCCGCCGAATTCGGTCTTTGGTAATCGGAAACCTGATCCGTTCGGGAGGGCACGCTCGATGATCGCAACCATGTGACTATTTCGATCGAGCTTCTACACGATGCGGGCTGGATGCTTCCTCGCCCAAGGAGAAGGTATCCATGAACCTTCCGCCGCTTTAGCGACTGACGGCATCTGTAGGAGCGGTCACGGGAAGAGTTTCAGTGGCGGACAGTTGCCGCGAGGATACTTCCAGAGAGGGTGGTCGAGCCTGCGACCGGTGTTGTGTCGTGTGCTGCCGATCCGCGATATGAGAGCAAAATATTCTCCCTCTTTCTGCATTTTTGCTCTTTCTTCTCCTGCAATCGCTTCCACATTCCGGCACTAAGGCCACTCACTCATCATGCCGGAAAGGAATTGATATGAGCTGGTTCAAAGCGATTGCCGCGGCCGCAGTGCTGCAGGTACTTACCCTTTCTCCCTCGCAGGCGGGTGACAACCTCGATGCGATCAAATCGGCAGGTGTCCTGAAGATCGGCACCGAAGGCACCTACGCGCCTTTCACCTTCCACGACGGGGAAGGCAAACTGGTCGGTTTCGATGTCGAAATAGGCGAGGCCGTTGCCGAAAAACTTGGCGTCAAGGCCGAGTTCATCGAAGGCAAATGGGACGGACTGATCGCCGGCCTGGACGTCAAGCGCTACGACGTGGTCATCAATCAGGTCGGCATCACTGACGCCCGCAAGCAGAAATACGATTTCTCCGACCCCTACATCGCCTCCAAGGCAGTGCTGATCGTTCGCGACAGCAATGACGACATCAATGGCTTTGAAGACCTCGCCGGCAAAAAGGCGGCTCAGTCCTTGACCAGCAATTTCGGCAAGCTGGCGGAAGAAGCCGGAGCGGAACTGGTCGGCACCGACGGGTTCGACCAGTCCATCCAACTGGTGCTGACACGCCGCGCCGATGCGACCATCAACGACAGCCTGTCCTATCTGGACTTCAAGAAGCAGAAACCGGACGCGCCGGTGAAGGTTGTCGCCGAGAAGGCAAATGCCGACTATTCCGGCATTCTGGTGCGCAAGGGTGATCCGGAACTGGTTGCCGCCCTGAATTCGGCGCTGGCCGACATCAAGGCGGATGGTACCTACCAGGCAATTTCCGACAAGTACTTTGGTCAGGACGTGTCCAACTGACATGATGAAGGCCGGTCCATGCAGATCTAGACCGGCCCTTCTCACCTAAACGAAAAGCGCCGGGCGTTCGCGCCGGGCGCGTTTTTTTGGAGCTTTATCGTGCCTCACTGGCTTCAGTTGATGATCGATTCCCTGCCGACGCTTCTGTGGGCTGGGGTCAAATTCACCATTCCACTCACGCTGTTGTCCTTCGCACTGGGGCTCAGTCTTGGTCTGACCACGGCTGTCACACGCCTGTTCGCGCCGCTGCCGCTGGTGCTGGTCGCGCGCTTTTATGTCTGGGTCTTCCGGGGAACGCCGCTGCTGGTACAGCTCTTCGTGATCTTTTACGGCCTGCCCAGCATCGGAATTTTGCTGGATGCGTTTCCAGCCGCCCTGATCGGCTTTACGCTCAATGTCGGTGCCTATTCGTCGGAGATCATCCGGGCTGCCATTTCCTCCGTGCCGAAGGGACAGTGGGAAGCCGCGTTTTCCACCGGGATGACATGGCGCCAGGCGATGATGCGCACGATCCTGCCGCAAGCCGGGCGCGTGGCGGTGCCGCCGCTGTCGAACACTTTCATTTCGCTGGTCAAGGATACGTCTCTGGCCGCTGCCATCACGGTGCCGGAGTTGTTCCAGTCGGCGCAGCGCATCGTTGCCACCACATATGAGCCACTGATCCTCTATATAGAGGCTGCCCTGATCTATCTTGCCATGAGTTCCGTGCTTGCCTGGCTGCAGGAGCGGCTGGAAGTCCGGTTTGCGCGATATGGCGGCATGCTGGAGACCTCAAGATGATCGAGCTTTCCAATATCAAGAAAAAGTTCGGTGACGCGCTTATCCTCGACGATATCTCGCTGCGTTTTCCCGAAGGCAGCGTCACCGCGCTCGTCGGCCCGTCGGGCGGCGGCAAGAGCACTTTGCTGCGCTGTATCAATCTGCTGGAGATACCGACCTCCGGCAGCGTTCAGGTCGGTGAACACACGATCACGTTCAAGCCGGGCGTTTCAGTGTCGCAGGCATCGGTTCAGAAGATCCGCTGCGAGACGGGCATGGTGTTCCAGAACTTTCAGCTCTTTCCGCACAGGACAGTGATCGAGAATGTGATGGAAGGCCTGCTGGTGGTTCAGAAATGGCCCCGTGAAAAGGCCCGGCAGCGGGCATTGGATCTGCTCGAAAAGGTCGGCATGTCGCACAAGACCGACGCCTGGCCGGCCAATCTTTCCGGCGGTCAGCAGCAGCGTGTTGCGATTGCCCGTGCTCTTGCACCTTCGCCCAAGGTGCTTCTATGCGACGAGCCGACTTCCGCGCTCGATCCGGAACTGGCCGGTGAGGTGGTCGATGTACTCGGTCAGCTTGCCCGGGAAGGGACCACCATGGTGATGGCGACACACGACCTGCGACTGGCATCGCAGATCGCAAATCATGTCGTCTTTCTGGAGGCCGGGCAGGTGGTGGAAACCGGAGACGCGGACGCGATCTTCCGTCATCCCGAGCGCGAGCGCACCCGCCGGTTTGTCTCCTCCATCAACGCCGCACAGACGCTTTAGGTCAGCACTCCCGCATTGCTCAGATGCGGGAGGTGGTGCAATTCGGCGTGTCACGCGAGGGCCGGGCTATTGCCCTTGCCCGGGCTCAAGACCGCGTAAGGCAGCTCACCTGACCTGAAGTGGCTCGTTCCATATGTGCTGACGGCCCCGCTCAGCGGATGCGAGGTGGTGCGCAGGTCGGCTCTCGTTTTTCTCCTGCGGGGGTAATTTCGACGAATACGGACTAATCAGTGTCGTATTTGTTTTGATCTCTTGCATGGTGCTTCGATTTCATATAAAGATATCTTTATATCGACATTGATGGCGAAGCGCATGACCGAAGAACAGACCCTGTCCGTTGACGATACCCTGGCCGCCCTGAGGGCTGTCGGCGAGGCGACGCGCCTGAGGCTGATTGCGCTTCTGGCGGAAAGCGAGCTGACGGTGAAGGATGCCACGGCGATCCTCGGACAGAGCCAGCCGCGCATCTCCCGTCATCTGAAGCTGCTTGCAGAAGCGGATCTCATTCAGCGGTTCCCGGAAGGGGCCTGGGTCTACTACCGGTTGGCGGATGGTCCTGAAGGCCAGCTTGCACGCGATCTTGTTGCCCGCATTTCCCTGGAAGACCCGGTGCTGGCGGCGGACCAGGAACGGTTTCGGGCAATCCGCAAGGCCAAGGCGGACGAGGCGGCTGCATATTTTGCAGCCCGCGCGCTTACCTGGGACCGGGAGCGTTCGCTGCATGTTTCCGAAGACGATGTCGAGAAGGCGATGCGCAAGGCACTGGGCGACAAGCCGTTCCAGTCGTTCCTCGACCTTGGCACCGGCACCGGCCGGTTGCTGGAAGTGTTTGCAGACCAGTATGCGACGGCACTCGGTGTCGATGCCTCGCATGACATGCTTGCCGTTGCCCGCGCGAACCTTGCCAAGGCCGGGCTTTCAAACGCCCAGGTACGCCACGGCGATGTTTACGCACTGAATGTGCCGCCGCGGTCCTTCGATGTCGTGGCGATCCACCAGGTGCTGCACTTCCTTGAGGAACCGGCAAGGGCGCTCAATGAGGCTGCTCGTGCGCTGCGTCCCGGCGGCCGCCTGTTGATCATCGATTTTGCTCCGCATCAGCTGGAGTTCCTGCGCGAAAAACACGCGCATCGTCGCCTGGGCTTTGCTCATGACCAGATGGAGCGCTGGCTTGAAGCGCTCGAACTGGACCTGGAACAGGTCACCGATCTTGTTCCGGGAGACGGCAACGACACCAACCTTACCGTAACCCTTTGGCTTGCGCGTGACCGCCGAATTGTCACCGACCTGCCTGCCCGAGACACGTCCCGAGAGGTCGCCTAACATGACAACCTGTTCCAACCGCCGGTCTCACCAGGCCGCACCTTCGCCAATCACGGCTTCGTTCGAATTTTTCCCGCCGAAGTCCGACAAGATGGCGGAGACGCTGTGGCAGACGGTTCAGCGACTGGCGCCGCTCAGCCCGTCCTTTGTTTCCGTGACCTATGGTGCAGGCGGTTCCACCCGCGAGCGCACGCATCGCACTGTCGAGCGGATCCTGAAGGAAACCGACCTTGCACCGGCGGCGCACCTGACCTGTGTCGGTGCGGCGCGCAGCGAAATCGATACGATCGTCAAGGACTACTGGGATCTGGGCGTGCGTCATCTGGTGGCGCTGCGCGGTGACCCGCTCGACGGCATCGGCTCGCGTTACGTGCCGCATCCGGAGGGCTATGCCTATGCGACCGACCTGGTTGAAGGCGTCAAGAAGATCGCCAATTTCGATATTTCCGTCTCCGGCTATCCGGAAAGGCATCCGGAAAGCGGCAATTGGCAGAAAGAGATCGACAATCTGAAGCGCAAGGTCGACGCCGGTGCGGACCGGATCATTACCCAGTACTTCTTCGACAATGACCTGTTCGATGATTACCTCGACCGGATTGCGGCCGCCGGCATCAATATTCCGGTGATCCCGGGCATTCTGCCGATCCACAATTTCGAACAGACGATGGTGTTCTCCGCCAAGTGCGGCACCTCCATTCCGCAGTGGCTGGCTCGGCGTTTTGCCGGCCTGACCAACGATCCGGAAACCCGGAAGCTGGTTGGCGTTTCGGTTGCCTGCGAACAGGTGATGGACCTGGTCGACCGCGGCATCAACGACTTCCATTTCTACACCATGAACCGAGCCGACCTGACCTTTGCCATCTGCCACATGCTTGGCATGGGGCAGCCGGAAACCAAGGAAACCCTGGCAGCCTGAGGGAGGCGAGGCGGCCGGGCCGGGCGCAGAAACGAGCCAGTTGTTTTGGATTTAGAGCGGATGCCCCCTCTTGGCCCCTTACCCTTATCTGGGTGGGGCAGGGTTGGGGGTATCGGCGCAGCCGGGACACGCTGCTGTCATTCAGGACAGGAACGGCCGGAAACCAAGCGGGAAGCGGAGCGAGATGATCAAGTTAAGCACTGCCGATGCCATTGAATCGACCGCCTATGCGGTGTTGCGCGAGAAGGGCTTCGAGCTTCATGTCGTCGACATGGGCGCGGACAACAATCGTCTGATCGTCGCCACCGACAAGGACCACGAGTTCCGCGGGCATTCGGCCCTCGAAATTCTCGGGCTCCTGGCCGTTTATGAGGCACGCGGCGAAGACTGGCACCCGACCGAAGACGACGTTCACAGCCGCACCAAGTTCTGGGACGCCTCTTACAACGATACCGACCGGGACAGCTGACACGCTGTCCGGTTGCACAGTTAAATCACGCCGGCTTCCGCCGGCCAAACCAACAGAAATTTCCGGAAGGAAACCCCGTGATCAAGTCAGACGCCTTCGAGCGCCTCCGTGACCTCGCCAAGACCCGTATTCTCGTCCTTGACGGTGCCATGGGCACGGAAATCCAGCTTCTGAAACTGGATGAAGCGGCCTACCGCGGTGACCGCTTCAAGGACTGGCCGAGCGACATCAAGGGCAACAACGATCTGCTGAGCCTGACGCAGCCGGAAGCGATCCGGAAGATCCATGTCGATTATCTGGAAGCCGGTGCCGACATCGTCGAGACCAACACCTTCTCCTCCACGACGATCGCCCAAGCCGACTACGGCATGGAAGAGCTGGCCTATGAGCTGAACTTCGAAAGCGCGAAACTCGCGCGTGAAGCCTGCGACAAGGTCACGGCACAGGATCCGTCCCGGCCGCGTTTCGTCGCCGGCGCGCTTGGCCCGACCAATCGGACCGCGTCGATCTCGCCGGATGTGAACAATCCGGGCTACCGTGCTGTTTCCTTTGATGATCTGCGCATTGCCTATGCCGAAGCTACCCGCGGTCTCATTGCGGGTGGGGCCGATATCATCCTGGTGGAGACCATCTTCGACACGCTGAACGCCAAGGCGGCGCTGTTTGCCATTGACGAGGTCTTCGAAGAAACCGGCAAGATCCTGCCGGTGATGATTTCCGGTACGATCACCGATCTTTCGGGCCGGACACTTTCCGGACAGACACCGGAAGCCTTCTGGAACTCCGTCCGTCACACCAGCCCGCTGACCATCGGTCTCAACTGCGCACTTGGCGCCAAGGAAATGCGCGCACATGTGGACGAACTCGGCCGCGTCGCCGACACGCTTGTGTGCGCCTATCCGAACGCCGGCCTGCCGAACGAATTCGGTGAATATGACGAGAGCCCGGAACATATGGCCGGCCTGATCGAGGAATTCGCCTCGGCGGGTCTCGTCAACGTTGTCGGCGGCTGCTGTGGTACCACGCCTGCGCATATCAAGGCGATTGCGGACGCCGTTGCGGACAAGAAACCGCGCGAGATCCCGGAAATCGACGTTCACATGCGTCTGTCGGGCCTGGAGCCGTTCGTGGTGACGAAGGAGACCAACTTCGTCAACGTGGGCGAACGGACCAACGTGACCGGCTCGGCCAGGTTCCGCAAGCTGATCAAGGAGGGTGACTACCCAACCGCGCTCGAAGTTGCCCGTCAGCAGGTCGAAAACGGCGCGCAGATCATCGACATCAACATGGACGAAGGGCTGCTCGATTCCGAGGAAGCCATGGTCACCTTCCTGAACCTGGTGGCCGCCGAGCCGGACATCGCCAAGGTTCCGGTGATGATCGACAGTTCCAAGTGGACGGTCATCGAAGCGGGCCTCAAATGTATCCAGGGCAAGGGGGTCGTGAACTCCATCTCGATGAAGGAAGGCGAAGAGGAGTTCATCAAGCACGCGACACTGGTGCGCCGCTACGGTGCTGCCGTTGTGGTGATGGCGTTTGATGAAAGCGGACAGGCCGACACCTTCGAGCGCAAGACAGAGATCTGCGCGCGGTCCTACAAGATCCTGACCGAAAAGGTTGGCTTCCCGCCGGAAGACATCATTTTCGACCCGAACATCTTTGCCGTCGCGACAGGCATCGAGGAACACAACAACTACGGCGTCGACTTCATCGAGGCGACCGGCTGGATCCGCGAGAACCTGCCGCACGCCCATGTGTCGGGCGGTGTATCGAACCTGTCGTTCTCGTTCCGCGGCAACGAAGCCGTGCGCGAAGCGATGCACTCGGTGTTCCTCTATCATGCCATCAAGCGCGGCATGGACATGGGCATCGTGAATGCCGGTCAGCTTGCGGTCTATAATGATCTCGATCGCGAACTGCGCGAGCTTTGCGAGGATGTTGTCCTCAATCGGCGACAGGACAGCACCGACCGGTTGCTGGAAGCGGCCGAACGCTGGAAAGGCGAGGGCGGCAAGAAAAAGGAAGCCGATCTCACCTGGCGCACCTGGGGTGTTGCCAAGCGCCTGGAACACGCGCTCGTTCACGGCATTGCCGATTACGTTGAAGAAGACACCGAAGAAGCCCGCCAGGCCTTCGACCGGCCGCTGCACGTGATCGAAGGCCCGCTGATGGACGGTATGAACGTCGTCGGCGATCTCTTCGGATCCGGGCAGATGTTCCTGCCGCAGGTGGTCAAGTCTGCCCGCGTCATGAAGAAGGCGGTCGCCTATCTGATGCCGTTCATGGAAAAGGAAAAGGAAGAGCTTGGCCAGACGGGTCATTCTTCCGCCGGCAAGATCCTGATGGCGACGGTCAAGGGCGATGTGCATGACATCGGCAAGAACATTGTCGGCGTCGTGCTCCAGTGCAACAATTTCGAGGTGATCGATCTCGGCGTCATGGTGCCGGCAGCGAAGATCCTCGATACCGCGCGTCAGGAAAAGGTCGACATGATCGGGCTGTCCGGCCTGATCACACCGTCGCTGGACGAAATGTGCCACGTTGCCGCCGAGCTGGAACGTGAAGGGCTTGATGTGCCGCTGCTGATCGGAGGGGCGACCACGTCCAAGATCCATACAGCGGTGAAGATCCACCCGAACTATGCCCGCGGCCAGGCAATCTATGTCACCGATGCGGGCCGGGCTGTCGGTGTTGCCTCCAAGCTGATGAGCGAAGGCGGCCGCGCCCCTTACTATGCCGATGTGCGTGCCGAATATGCCGATATTGCCGAAAAGCATGCAGCCGGCAGGGGCTCTCAGCAGCGCACGTCGCTGAAAGCTGCGCGGGACAATGCCTTCAAGGCCGACTTCCAGGGCAAACAGCCGGTTGCGCCGAAGAAGCCAGGCACGACTGTCTATGACGATTTCCCGCTGGAGGAACTGGTGCCGTTCATCGACTGGACGCCGTTCTTCTCCACCTGGGAGATCAAGGGCCGTTATCCGGCGGTACTGACCGACAATCGCTACGGCCCGGCGGCCAAGGCGCTTTTCGACGATGCCCGGCGGATGCTCGATGAAATCGTTGAAAAGAAACTGCTGACGGCACGCGGTGTTGCAAGCCTGTGGCCGGCCAATGCGGTTGGTGACGATGTGCGTGTCTTCACCGACGAAAGCCGGAGCGAAACGCTGGCGACCTTCCATACGCTGCGCCAGCAGATGAGCCGGACTGCGGGTGGCCGCGCCAATATCGCCCTCAGCGATTTCGTTGCGCCCGAGGCCAGCGGCATTGCCGACTGGATCGGCGGATTTGCCGTTACCTCCGGTCATGGCGAGGACGAGCTGGCGGCGCGTTACGCCAGGGAGTCGGACGACTACAACAAGATCCTCTCCCAGGCCCTGGCAGACCGGCTGGCGGAAGCCTTTGCCGAGAAGCTGCACCAGATCGTACGCAAGGACATTTGGGGCTACGCCGCCGCCGAAGACCTGTCCGTCGACGATATCATCTCGGAAAAATATCAGGGCATTCGTCCGGCACCGGGCTACCCGGCCCAGCCGGACCATACGGAAAAGGATACCCTGTTCCGGCTGCTCGATGCGGAACGCCTGACAGGCATTCAGCTGACAGAGAGCAGGGCCATGTTGCCGGGGTCTTCCGTTTCCGGGCTCTATTTCGGTCATGCCGACAGCCATTATTTCGGTGTCGGCAAGATCGAGAAGGACCAGGTGGAGGATTACGCCGCACGCAAAGGTTGGGATCTGGCCTACGCGGAACGCTGGCTGGCTCCGATTCTCAACTACGATCCGGCCCGGATGGTCGCTGCCGAGTAGGGTCCGCTCCACCAAAACCGACTGGAAACAGATGGCCTCCCGCGTGTCGCACGCGGGAGGCCATTTATTTTCTCCAATGAATTAAATGACGTAAGGAAAATAACACAAATTTTTGAGAATATGCACACTGTGCACTCTTGTAATGTGCACGCAGTGCGCTAACATATGCTCTATCAGGTGAGCGCCGATAAAGGTTCTGCGCACACCAAAGGAGAAAAAAACATGACTGTGCAAATCGCTAGAATTTTGCTGGTTCAGCATCGCCAGGATTACAATCGGGACCGCCTTGCGTGGTTGCCGGCGCGGCTTTATCGCTCCTGGCGTGAAGCCCTTCCGAAGGTTCAGGAGACCATCCGGTCTCTTTGAGCTGGGCCCACCCCGAAATTGGCCCCAAGAAACAAGAACAAGATCACTGGGCGCCTCGTTTGCCCCTGGCGTCTGCCCACTTCCTTACAAAGCCCGGCTTCGGCCGGGTTTTTTGTTATCTGTGGATGAGCAGAAAGGGGCGGGGGTGTTGCTCAGGGTACCGGAAACAGTTTCTTCAGTTCCGCTTCACCTTTCGGCGAAATATGAACGATGCGTCCCGCCGGTTCGCGGCGCAGCCAGTCGCTTTCGGTGAAGCGCGTCAGAAGAGCGGCCCCCAGACCTCCCGCCAGATGATTGCGCCTTTCGCTCCAGTCCAGACAGGCACGGCACATCGGGCGGCGGCTTGCTGTGAGGGCATCCAGGTCAATGCCGATGCCTGAGACGAAACCTTCACCATCTGCGGTCAGGGCGAGGCCGCCCTTGTCCGTCGAGACGGCAAGGAACCCGCGCTTCTGCAGGCTGTCGAAAATACGCACCGCCATATCGCCAGCCAAATGGTCATAACACACACGGGCGGCCCGCATCTGTGGGTCTCTGGGGCCGGTGCGTGTGCGCAGGTGACCCTTGCGGGCGGCAAGGCCCATCACGGCTTCCAGCACGGCTCCAACTTCCGGGCCCGCGAGCGTGAAATAGCGATGCCGGCCCTGCTTGGCCTGGGTCAGCAAGCCGCCTTCCATCAGTTTCTTCAGGTGCGAACTGGCGGTCTGGCCGGTGATGCCGGCTTCGGTTGCCAGTTCCGTCGCCGTCAGGGCCTTGCCGCTTAACAGCGCGCTCAGAATGTTGGCGCGGGCCGGGTCACCCATCAAGGCGCCGATGCGGGCAATGTCCGGTCCATCCTTCATCAGATCTCCTCCATGGTTCGATCTGTGTCGAAGCATTGCAGACATAGACCGTGGCACACAAGCGCAATCGACACAGCCTTGAAGGAGACCTTGGTGATTACCTGTTTCATCCGCTATCACATCGACCCGACGAAGAAAGCCGCCTTTGAGCAATATGCGCGAAACTGGGGGCAGGCGATCCCGCGTTGCGGTGCGGATCTGATCGGCTATTTTGCACCCCACGAAGGCTCGACGACGCTGGCGTACGGTGTTTATTCCATCGAGAACCTTGCGGCATATGAAGCCTACCGGGCGCGGCTTGCCGCGGACCCGTTGGGGCAGGAAAACTATGCTTTTGCCATGAAGGAAAAATTCATCTTGCGGGAAGACCGCACGTTTCTGAAACTGGCGTCCGCACTGCATGGCATGGGAGAGAAACTCAAATGATTGCCGTCATCTTCGAAGTGATCCCGCATGCGGACAAGAAACAGGCTTATCTCGACATGGCTGCCGAGATGAAGCCCCTGGTCGAACAGATCGACGGGTTCCTGTCCGTCGAGCGATTCCAGAGCCTCACCAATCCGGAGAAATTACTGTCGGTCTCCTTCTTTCGCGACGAAGCCGCGCTGAATGAATGGCGGCAGCTCACGCAGCATCGCAAGGCGCAGCGTGCCGGACGGAACAGCTATTTCAAGGACTACCGGTTGCGGGTGGCGCAGGTGCTGCGCGACTATGGCATGGACGAGCGCGACGAGGCTCCCGCCGACAGCCGCGACGTGAACGGTTAAGCCGGCAGCCATGCAAAACAGATCCATCGAACTGGCGCTTTTGGGCGTGCTCGCCCTGCTGTGGGGCTCATCCTACATGTGGATCAGCCTGGCGCTGCCATCGTTTCCTCCTGCGACGCTGATTGCCATCCGTGTGTCTCTTGCTGCGCTGGCGCTGCTGGCCATCATGGCTGCAAGGGGCATTCGCATGCCGCTGGACAGGCAAAACTGGAAACAGTTCTTCATCCAGTCCCTGGTCAATAGCACAGGACCCTGGCTGATGCTGGCGTGGGGCCAGCAATATGCCGGGACGGCCGTCTCCAGCGTTCTGAATTCAACCTCGCCGCTCTGGGTCTTCGCCTTTTCGTTCCTGCTGCTGAGCCACGGCGAAAGGCCAGGTGCCCGGCAACTCACCGGCGCCTTGTTCGGCTTTGCCGGTATCGTGCTGATCGTCGGTGTCGGTGCGCTTGAGGATATCGGCAGGAACCTTGTGCCGCAGCTTGTCGTCCTGTTCGGGGCTGCGCTCTATGGCATCGCGGCCCTGCGCGGCCGTGTCTTTGCAGGCCTGCCGCCCATAGTGCCGGCTGCGGGAACGCTCATCTGCGCATCGGTTGTGCTGGTCCCGGCAAGCCTCATCGTCGACCGGCCCTGGCAGTTGACGCCGGATACGACCGGCATCGTTGCCGCGCTGACGCTCTCGCTTGCATGCACCGCGCTGGCATTTCTGATCTATTTCCGTCTGCTGTCGACCCTTGGGGCAATGGGGACGGCCAGTCAGGCCTATCTGCGCTCAGGCGTAGGTGTCTTTCTCGGTGTCGTGTTCCTGTCGGAGACGCTGGATCTGGAGACCTTTGCCGGAATTTGCCTTGCCATTTTCGGTGTTGTTCTGATCAACTGGCCACGTGCGGTGAAGCGTCAAGACGTTTCGGCTCCAGTATCTGCCGCCAAGTAAGAGGGCATTTGGCCGGCAGGTAACTTGGCGGCCCGATCCGTGCGCATGGTGGCAGAGACTTGCGAGGAGGTGTCCATGAGTGTCCTGACCGTATTCGAGGCCGGTTCCAGGCCATCGCGACGTGCAAATCCGGATTATTTCACTGGAACGGTCTGGCAGGACCCGGTGATCGAGGCGCCCGCGCCGGCCCGCGTGCGCGCATTGCGGGTGACGTTCGAACCGGGGGCACGTACCCACTGGCATACCCATCCGCTTGGGCAGACCCTTCAGATACTGGAAGGGGCAGGTTTTGTGCATCTGTGGGGGCAGGAGAAACTGTCGATACTGCCAGGTGATGTCATCTGGATCCCGCCTGGCGTCAAACATTGGCATGGCGCCGGACCGAACACGTCTCTTGTCCATCTGGCCATACAGGAAGAACAGGACGGTGCGACGGCGGAGTGGCTCGAACCGGTCGATGAGGCCACTTACGCCGGTGGCCTTCAGGCGCGGCGTTGAGCGTCCAGTGTTGCAGTTGCCTCGGCTCCTCTCGGCGAATGCCTTGCGTTCATCCGCGGCACGGGGTGCCGGAGCATATTGTGCTTGCCGGCAGACTCTGGTCAAAAGGACCCATCCATTCATGAAGTGATTGCCCGATGAACATTGCCATTGTCGGGGCCGGGATCGGAGGACTGGCCACAGCCATTCTTCTGGAGCGTCTGGGCCACCGGATTTCCCTGTTTGAACAATTCCGCAAACCGGTTCCCATCGGTTCGGGCTTGATGATCCAGCCTGTCGGGCTTGAAGTCCTGGAGCTGGCTGGTGTCGCAGATGCGGTTCTGAAGCACGCAACACCGATCAAGCGTGTGCTTGGCAGGTCGTCGCAGACCGGCAGACGGGTTCTTGACGTGGACTATGGCGCAGTCCCGGGGCTTGGTATCCACCGGGCCGCGCTGTTTTCCGCGCTTTATGAAAAGGTGCTGACCCGTGCGCTTTACTGGCACACGGATTGCCGGATCACCGGTCACCAGGACGGGAAACTGCGTTTCGCCGATGGCAGCTTTTCCGAGGCCTTCGACCTGATCATCGATGCGTCGGGTGCAAATTCGGTTTTGTCGCCGCTGAAAGCACGCGCACTGTCGTTCGGTGCGATCTGGGGAACTGTCGACTGGGTTTCCGGCGGTCTGCCCGAGGATCATCTTTCCCAGAGGTATCGCGGTGCAGACCACATGATTGGTGTGTTGCCTGTCGGCCTCATGCCGGGACAGGACCGGCGGAAGGCCGCGTTCTTCTGGTCACTTCGCCACGACGCTTATGAAGACTGGCTCAAGGGCGGGCTGGCAGCCTGGAAGGACACGGCGCTGTCGATCTGGCCCGATGCCGGACCCTTTCTGGAGCAGATCACGGATCCGGAGCAAATGACCATGGCGCGCTACAGCCATGGCACCTTGCGCCAGCCCTGGGGTGACAGGATTGCCTTTGTCGGTGATGCCGCCCACCGGGCGAGCCCGCAGCTCGGGCAGGGCGCGAACATGGCTCTGCTGGACGCTGCCGCCCTGGCAAAGTCTTTGGAGACCCTGCCGCTTGACCAGGCTCTACCTGCCTACGGCAAGGCCAGACGTTGGCACGTAGGTGTCTATCAGGCGTTCAGCGCGATGTTCACGCCGGCCTATCAAAGTGACAGCCGGTTGCTGCCCTTTTTGCGCGACAATGTGCTGTTTCCTGTCAGCCGTATCCCGCCCGTTCCCTCGGTGCTGTCGCATCTGATCTCGGGAACGCTTGTGCCACGCGGTATTTGATCCAGTCTATTTGCCCGCCCCGAGCGGCAATCTGACGTCGGCCTGAAGACCACCTTCCGGACGGTTCTTCAACTCGATCCGGCCGCCATGTGCATGGATGATCGAACGGGTGATCGCCAATCCCAGACCGATGCCGCCTGTTTCTTCGCTGCGGGATTCTTCAAGCCTGACAAAGGGTTCGAAGACGTCCTTCAACTTTTCCTCGGGAATGCCGGGACCCTTGTCGGTGATGCGGATGATGGCTTCGCCGGCGGATCTGGCCGCGTGGACCGAGACGCCGTCTCCGTAGCGGATCCCGTTCTCTATCAGGTTCCTCAGGGCCCGTTTCAAGGCCACCGGACGGCACGGAAGCACGATCCGTTCTTCCGTTTCAACGGTGCATTTGTGGCCAAGGTCCTGCTGGTCGCCTGCAAGTGCCTCCAGGATCGCACCAAGATCGGCGTTTTCCGCTGTTTCCGCCTGGGCGTCGTCCCTGGCGAAACGCAGCGCGGCTTCCGTCATCGCAGCCATTTCTTCCAGGGTTTCGATCATCTTGTCGCGGTTTTCCTCGTCCTCGATGAACTCGGCCCGCAGGCGCAATGAAGTGATCGGGGTTCTGAGATCGTGACTGATGGCGGCCAGCATCCGTGTGCGGTCCCTGACAAACCGTGTCAGGCGGTCCTGCATGTCGTTGAAGGCGTTCGTCAGCGAGCGGACTTCGCTCGGCCCGCTGGGTGTCAGTGGCTTCTGTTGTTCGCCGCGACCGAACTTCTCGGCAGCCACGGACAGTTCCTTCAAGGGCCGGGTCACGCGGCGGACGGCAAAACCGATAATGAGCACCATCAGCAAGGCCGTAATCGACAGCTGCACGACCAGAGGCAGAAAATCGCCGGCTGGCGGGCGATAGCTGGTGGCGACATTCAGCCAGCGCCCGTCACTCATCTGGATAGACAGCGACAGGTCTTCCGGCTTGTTCATAATCTTGCGCAGTTTCGAAGGGCGTTCGTGCCGCGGCTCGTCGCGCCACTTCGGATGATCATCGTCGTCTGCCTCGCGGCCACGCGGTCCACGTTTTTCGTCGGCAAGAATGTTGAGATGCACAGTCTGGCCGTGTTCCAGCCTTTCGGCCATGTAGCCCTGCAGGCGTTTTTCGAAACGCGAGTTGCCGGGCGCCGGTGCCAGCGGCTTGTCGCCAAGCCAGAACACTGCGAACCGGCTGCTGCTGGCCACAAGGATCCTGTCCTGCAGGTTTGCAGGTGTATCTTCCATCAGCTCCGCCAGGGAAACAGCGCGCGACAGAAGGTTGTCACGGGCCGCCGCCACGAGCGCGATGCGCCGCTCGTCCTGGAAGATCCAGATGCTGAAGGCCTGTGCCGCGACGATGGCTGCGAGCAGCAGAATGATCAGCTGCGAGGCGAGGGTGCTCGGCCAGAGACGGGACAGGATCGGGCGGGGCGTCGGACGTGTCGTCATTCGGCCGTGTCTCTCACTTCCGCGGTGAACATGTAGCCGCCGCCCCAGACGGTCTTGATGAGTTTGGGGTCTTTCGGATCGATCTCGATCTTGCGGCGCAGACGGGAGACCTGGTTGTCGATGGACCTGTCGAAGACAGCGGGCGTCCGGCCGGTTGTCAGGTCCATCAGCTGGTCGCGGTTCAGCACCATTTTCGGACGTTTGAGGAAGGCGCACAGCAACTGGAATTCGCCGCTGGAAAGGGCCACCGAAGTCCCTTCCGGGTCCAGAAGCTCTCGGCGCGAGACATTCAGCGACCAACCGTCGAAATGAAGCCTGTCGTGCTCGATCGGATCGCGTTCCTTCGGCACAAGCGATGTACGGCGCAGAACCGCGCGAATGCGCGCGAGCAGTTCGCGGGGGTTGAAGGGCTTAGTAACATAATCGTCGGCACCGATTTCCAGACCGATCACCCGGTCTGTGTCGTCTGCCATCGCGGTCAGCAGGATCACGGGCATGGAGCCGGTTTCCACCAGATGACGGCACAGGGACAGTCCGTCCTCGCCCGGCATCATGATATCCAGCACGACAAGATCGATGGACGCTGCCTTTAGGGTCTTGCGCGCCTGTGCGGCATTTTCCGCCACGGTTGCGCGCAGTCCGTTCTTGACGAGGTAGCGCGCAAGGGTTTCGCGGATGTCGCGGTGATCGTCCACCACCAGGATATGCGGGCTCGGATCGCTCAAGTGTCTCTCCAATCTGGCCTGCCGGGAATGGTCTCAAACCGGCCGGGCGCTGTGATCCTACTGTTTCTAAGGTAAAAATAGTCTCCGAAACGCGCTTGCGCGACCGGAACTTGTAACAAAGTGTGTCGCAGTGCCCATCCGGGACAGATGGCGACACTTCGGGCCCATTCGGACGGTATTCCTGCGACAATTGCTGCCTACCTTCAGCTCATCAACGAACCAAGGAGTTGTTGGAATGAAACCGTTCAAGAAGATTGCAATTGCCGCCCTGGCTGCGAGCGTCGCGGGTACCGCGCTGACGGCCGGCCTGTCCGCTTCCGCCCAGAACGCGACTGCAAACCAGGACGGGGGGCAACAAATTCAGCAGGCAGACGGACAGCGTGTCGCGCTTATGGATGGGCGCCCTGGTCCGGGATACGGCTTCGGCCGGGGTCATGGCATGCGCGGTGGCAAGGAACGCGCCGAGCGGTTGTTCGAACGTTTCGATGTCAATGAAGACGGTGTCATCACCAAGGCTGAAATCGAGGAAGTTCGGACGCAGGAGTTCACATCGGCCGATGCAGATGGCAACGGCGAGATCAGTCTGGAGGAATTCAAGGCCGAATTTCTCACCCGCTCCAATGACCGCATGGTCAGGGCATTTCAGTTCCTCGACCGTGACGGCGATGGCACTGTAACCCAGGAAGAAGCGGATTTTCTTGCCAATCGCATGTTCAACATGCTGGATCGTGACGGCAACGGAACCGTTGAACGTGTTCGCGGTCCGCGTGGCCCTATGGCCGACGATGACGACGATGATCGTGGCCCGCGCGGCGAAAGAGCAGAGCGGGGTGAGCGTGGAGAGCGAGCAGAGCGTGGCGGCCGTGGTGAGCACGGCTGGCGCGGTGGTCCGCAAATGAGACAAGGCGGACACCACATGGGTCGTGGTGGTCACGGCGGCCCGGGAGGCATGTTCCTGGGCATGTTCGACACCGATGCGGACGGCAAGGTGAGCCGCGAGGAATTCGATGCAAGGCGCGGTGAATTGTTTGCTCTGGCCGACACCAACGGCAACGGCTCGTTCACGCTTCAGGATTTCGGTCCGCTGTGGCTTTCGATCAACGAGAACCGGGTGGTCGACATGTTCCAGCGTGCCGATGCCGACGGCAGCCTCGGGATTACCGCGGAAGAACAGAGCAAACACCAGGACCGCATGCTGGAGCGCGCCGACCGCAACAACGACGGCGTGATCACCAAGGCGGACTTCAAGGGTGGCCGGAAAGGTGGCCATGGTCCGGACAAGGGCCACGGCTGGAAGAAAGGTCACGGCCATGGTGATGGCGAAGGTCGTGGTCAGGGGCAAGGTCAGGGCCAAGGTCAGGGATGGGGTAAACACCACCGCGGCTGATCTGGCGCAGAACACCTGAAAAACTCCGGCCGATCACACCGGCCGGAGCCGTTTCCCACCCCCGGCGGCCCCACCCCGCGCACGGGAAACGGATAAGGGAGCCGTCCCTCGCGGCTCCCTTTTTTTGTCGGTTCGGTTTTAGGGTAACTTCAAGAAATTTCGGCAATAGTCGTTCCGGTTTTCAAGGGGGACAGCATGGCCAAACCGACGTTGAATGAATTCGTGACTGCCAGAATAGCAGCGGGAAATCTCAGTGAGGATGATGTCATCAACGTGCGCCGCTACGTTTACGGCGACATGGCTGTGTCCGTTGAAGAAGGCGAGGCTCTTTTTCGGCTGAACAATGCCGACATCACCTATCACGACACCTGGTACGAACTCTTTCCCGAAGCCATCCTCGATATCCTGGTGCACCAGGCAAAACCAGAGGGCTATGTTTCCGAGGACAAGGCAGCCTGGCTGGTCAACCAGATCATGGCGGATGGTCATATCTGTGGCAAAACCGAGCTGGACGCCGTGCTGCATGTGCTGGAAAAAGCCCGCGAAGCACCGGAAAGTCTCGAACAGTTTGCACTACGGGCTGTGGCAGACAGCGTGATTTCGGGGAAAGGTCCGACGCGCTCGGGCCTGGACCTCAAGCCCGGCGTCATTGCCGAGGCTGAAGTGGAGCTACTGCGCCGGGTGCTCTATGCCGGTGCCGGCAGTCGCGGCGTTGCCATTTCGAAGGCTGAAGCCGAGGTACTGTTCGATCTCAACGACGCGACAATAGAGGCGGAAAATGCTCCCGGCTGGTCGGAGCTCTTTGCCAAGGCGGTCGCCAATTACATGATGGCGATGTCCGGTTTCACGCCACCCTCCCGCAAGATTGCCCTCGAGCGTGAAAACTGGCTGGAACAGCCCGGCGGATTTGAAGGTGGGCTCGGCGGTTTTTTCAAGAAGATGTTCAGCGGTGGTGTCGGTGGCATTCGTGACGCCTATGGCGACACACCTGACCCGTTCACCGCCCGCGGAAACGAGATGCTTGCGGAGATTGCTGCCAATGAGGTGGTGACGGAAGACGAAGCCAGCTGGCTGGTGGAGCGCATTGGCCGCGACGGTATCCTGCATGAAAACGAGAAGGCCCTGCTGCGGTTCATCCGGGAAGAAAGCCCGAACATTCATCCCTCCCTCCGGCCATTGCTGGAAAAAGTTTGACCGGGTACCAGGCCAGCCAACGTTTTTTGTTCCATCCCGGCTTCTTGGCACGTCGTCAATATTGCAAGGATGCCGCGGTCCGGTTACCTGAAGGTTGTCGAAAAAGGCGTGACCGGTTGGGCCTGTCGCCCGGGTAAGCCCCGGTCCCTTCACACGTGAAGGCTTTGTTCGGTCAGGCGGCATAAACGCCGTCCGGCAAGAATCCCCGACTGTGGCGGCGGAGATGCCGCGCCCTTCGCGTTTGCGAAGTCGAGGGAGCATGTCATGACGATCCCATTTGAAACGCAGGGTTCCACGCGCCCGATCGGGTACTGGATCCGCTCTGCCGATAGATGTCTTACCAAGGCAATCGAGGCCATCCAGTCTGACCTGGGGCTTGAGCGAGCCGACTGGCAGGTGCTCAATACGCTTGCCGAAAGTGCAGCAGGAATGCCGTTTGGCCGGCTGAGAGAGATCTTTGATCCCATGCTGGAGGTAAGGGACCTGCACAAGGTTCTGATCAGTCTTGCAGACCGGCGGCTTCTTCGGTCCGAGGAAGATTTCTGGCGGCTTACGGACAAGGGCAGGGACGTCCACAGAAGCGCGATGGAACGCCAAACCGCCTTGCGGAGAAAGGCGATGCAGGGAATCTCCGAGGTTGATTACAGCCTTGTGGTGAATGTTCTGGCCAGGCTCGTCAGCAATTGCCACAGGCCAGAAGACACTTGAAAGGAGACGCGAACCTCTGCAAGTTGCCGTCGCCAATGGCCAAACGGCCAGCCGAACCAGATGGAGCCGGACATGACGCAAGAGACTTTTTCACTCAAGGGGACATGCCGTTGTGGTCACACGAGCTTCGAGGTATCCGCGCCGCCGCTGATCACCTGTGCCTGCCATTGCAGAGGGTGCCAGCAAATGAGTTCCAGCGCCTATTCCCTGACGGCGATCATGCCGGCACCCGCGTTCAAGGTGACCGAAGGTACGCCGGTCAAAGGGGGATTGCAGGGACCTGAGGCGGATCATTACTTCTGCCCAGACTGCAAAACCTGGATGTTCACGCGTATTCCCGGGTACGACGAAATCGTCAATGTCCGCTCGGTCCTGCTCGACGACCTCCACTGGACAGAACCCTTCATGGAAACAATGACTGCCAGCAAGTTGCCTTGGGCGGAAACGCCTGCCAGGCACCGTTATGAAGGCTTTCCGCCGCCGGAAGACTTCATGAAGCTGATGGGCGAATTCGCCGCCCACCAGCTGGCAACCAGATAGCAGGTCGGCCAGGTCAGATTTCCTCGGCAACGTCGATCCGGTTGCCGTCCGGATCGGCGAAGACGAAGGCTCTGAGGCCGTAGTCCTTGTTCTGGAGGCGCTTGACGATGCGCAAACCATGGCGCTCGCAGGCCCGGCAGGCGGCGTCAGCGTCGGACACCATGATGTGGGCCTGATTGAATGGCGGAGCCCGGTAGCCTTTCTGGAGTGTCAGGTGCAATTCGGCCTCGTCCTTCTTCAGGATCATGAAGCCAACCGGACTGCCGTTTTCGAACACTTTTTCCAGGCCGAAGATTTCCCGGTAGAGTGTACGGGAACGTTCAATATCGCTGACGCCCAGTGTTGCGGCGATGCGGCCGAGCCGCAGCTGCGAGGAAGTGTCGGTGGTCATTGGCTTACCCTTCTGTTTTCAATGACGGACAGCAAGGCAACCGGTCGGTGCCGGTGAGAACCCGCTTATCCGCAATCTCAGGGCGGTGCCTGTGGGGGAACGGCTTCCGTTCAAGCGGAAGCCGAACGTTTTTCTAGTCGAGGCCGTAAATGCCGGCAATGTCGTGAAGCATCAGCTTTGCGGCCAGAATGCCACCGGCGGTGTTCCAGATCGCATCGCTGACCTGATGCACCTTGCCCGCCTTGACGGCGGACAGGGACTGCCACAACGGATCGGCAAGCACTTCTTCTTCCAGAGACGTGCCTTTGCCATCGCCAGAGTCATAGGTGAAATAGAAGATCCGGTCGCCGTCCATATCCGGAATGCTCTCCTTGCCGGTGCGGATGGCAAATTCTTCCACATTCTGGTTTGCCGGCCGGTGGAAGCCGATGTCTTTCAAAAGCACACCGGAGAAACTGTCGAGCTGATAGATGCGGATCTGGCCGGGCACGAAACGGATCACGGAAACTTCCTCGTTGAGGTGGTCACCAAGTTTCTCGCGAAGGTCTGCGACTGAAGCATCGTAATCGTCGATGGCTGCATCCGCTTCCTGCTCCTTACCGAGCGCTTCGGCATAGAGGCGGAAGTTGATTTTCCAGTCACCACGAAGCTCCTTGGACATGACGGTCGGGGCGATTGCAGTCAGCTGCGGATAGATTTCCTCGTGCCGCTGCTTGTTTGCCAGGATCAGGTCGGGCTCCAGAGCCGCGATCAGTTCCAGGTTCACCGCGCTTTCCTTGCCGACAGGTTCTGCTCCGTCCATTGCATCGGAAATATGGTCCCACCAGGGATCGCCATTCCAGGAATTGGCCGCGCCCACCGGCGTCACTCCCAGTGCCAGCAGCGCTTCCGTGCCTTCATTGGTAAGGACGACAATCCGTTTCGGGGCGTCCGGAACCGTGACGGTGCCCATGCTGTCGGTGACATCGCGGGCAATCGCAGGGGCTGATGCCAGCATTGCAAACAGCGGCAGGGCGCACAGCAGGCGTGACCAGATCTTCATTAGAATGACTCCAAAAAGTTGAATATTTGCCTCCAGTATTAAACCCGTGTATGGACGGGCCGTTGATTTGTCAATCGGAGGGGAGAGGGCGCATGAGGCGGCCGGCGATTGCATTGTGTCTGGCGCTGTGCGCGGCTGTCATTTTCAGCCTGCATGCCGGATTGACCTTCTATGCGCCTCATACGGTCCTTTCCGCGCTCTTGGGGGGGGAGGGCGCAGATGCGCTGATCGTGACGACGTTGCGTCTTCCAAGAACCGCGATCGGGGTGGTTGGCGGGGCCTCCCTCGGCCTTTCCGGCCTGTTGATGCAATCGGTTACGCGCAATCCGCTGGCAGAGCCGGGACTGCTCGGGGTCAATGCAGGCGGTGCGCTGTTCGTGACCTTCGGGGTGACGGTCTTCGGCGTGGCAAGCCTTGCCGGTATCGGCATGGCAGCAGTGATGGGCGCGCTGGCGGCAACGGCCCTGGTGTTTTCGATTTCAGCGTCCACTGGCGGTGCAGGCAATCCGGCAACCACGTTGCTGGCCGGATTTACCGTCGCCGCGCTGCTGGCGTCGTTCACGCAGGCCTTGCTGCTGATCGACGAAAGCGCTCTTGAGACACTGCTGTTCTGGCTGTCGGGCAGTTTTTCCGACAGGCCGATCGGGTTGTTGCAACTCGGGTTGCCGTTGCTTGCCATCGGGGTCGCAGGCAGCCTTCTTCTGGCAACACCGCTGGATGTGCTGCGCCTCGACGATGCCAGTGCCCGGTCTGTGGGTGTCAATGTTGGCGCAGTCCGATTGACGGCGCTCGGTCTTGCAGCCCTGCTTGCGGCGGGGGCGGTGGCGATGGCGGGGCCGGTGCTGTTTCTGGGGCTGGTTGCGCCGCATCTTGCCCGGCGTCTGACTGACGGCGCCCTGCCGTCGACACGGCAGTTGATCGTGCTTTCCCTTCTGACCGGTGCCCTGATCGCAGTCCTTGCCGATATTCTTGCGCGTATTGTCGTTGCGCCCGGTGAAGCGCCGATGAGTGCCGTTCTTGCGCTTGTCGGTGTGCCGATGCTGGTACATCTGCTTCACAGGCGGAAAGGGCTGGCAGCGTGATGGCAGGCGCATTTCCACTTTTCAGGCTGCTGCCGGTCATGCTGCTCGTTTTTGCGTTGACGCTGGCAGCAACGGGTATCGGGTCCAGCTTCATGCCGCCGGAACGTGTTGTCGCGGCTCTGGCCGGGCAAGGCAGCCGCATGGATGAAGTAATCGTCTGGACCCTCCGCTTGCCCCGTGTTGCCCTTGCCATACTGGCCGGAGCGGCGCTTGCCCTTGCGGGTGCCTTGCTGCAGCGGGTCGTGCGCAATCCCATGGCGTCGCCCTCGGTTCTGGGCATTACTGACGGCGCTGCGGTTGGCGTCGTGCTGTTCTTGTGGCTGTTTTCCGATCAGGCGAACAATCTGACAGTCTCCATTCACTGGCAGCCTCTGGCTGCCATCGCCGGGGCGGCCGTCTTCGGTGCCCTGGTGATCGCATTGGCATCGCTCGATCGGGCAGGCAGCAAGCCGCTGAAGATCATCTTGTACGGTATTGCCCTGGCAGCACTCGCAAAGGCCGCGGTCACGCTGTTGATTATTCTCGGGCCTGTCTACAGGGCAAGTCAGGCACTGACCTGGCTGACCGGCTCGGTTGGTGCAGCCCACTGGCAGGACGTTCTGGCGGTCGGTCTCGGCCTTGTCGCAATCATCCCGGTGTTGTTGTGGCAACGGCTCACACTGCGGCAACTCGTACTTGATCCTCAAAGCGCTGCCGTGACCGGTCTGTCGCTGGACAAGGCCCAGTTCTGCCTGCTGGCAGTTGCCGTTTTCCTGACGGCCATCGCAACGGCCCATGTCGGTGCCATCGGTTTTGTCGGTCTGGTCGCGCCGCACGTCGCGCGGATCTTCCACGGTCAGTTCCGGTCCGGATATCTGGTTTCCGTGGCTCTGACCGGGAGCTTCCTGGTGCTGGCGGCCGACACGCTGGCCCGGATTATCGCGCCGCCGCTGGAATTGCCCGCAGGCGCGTTGACTGCGCTCGTCGGTGCGCCGCTGTTTCTCTATCTGCTTGTAAAAGGACGGCAATCCCATGCCTGACACTCTGGCCAGTCTCGATCGTGTCAGTGCCGCATATGACGGCGCCCTTGCGCTAAACGAGGTCTGTCTCGACCTGCCCGACGGCAGGATCATTGCCTTTTGCGGACCGAACGGCAGTGGCAAATCGACTGCCCTGAAAGTGATGCGCGGTCTGCACCGGCCGGATGCCGGCAATGTGGAAATCGCAGGCAGGGCGATTGGCGACTGGTCGCAGAAGGATCTTGCGCGCCAGGTCGCCATGTTGTCCCAGTCGCCCGATGCACCGTCGGACCTATCGGTTGAGGATCTGGTGCTGATGGGGCGGTTTGCGCATCGAAGCCGGTTCGGCGGACCATCGGCAGCGGACAGGGCCGCCTGCGACCGTGCGCTTGAAATCACCGAAATGGCCGAGCTGAAAACCCGGGCTCTCGCCCAGCTTTCCGGCGGGCAGCTGCAACGTGCCTGGGTTGCCATGACGCTGGCGCAGGATGCGCCCCGGATCTTTCTGGACGAGCCGACCAACCATCTGGACATTGCCCATGCGTTTGAGTTGCTGGACCTCGTCAAGCACCTGAGCCGCTCCGAGGACCGAAGCTTCGTCATTGTCCTGCATGATCTCAACATGGCCATGCGCTACGCTGATCACGTTGTGCTGTTCGAAAAGGGACGGATCGCCGCCAATGGGCCGACAACGGAAGTGCTGACGGAAGCGACCGTCTCTTCCGTATTTGGCATCGCCTGCAGGATTATGCCCCTGGACGGGTTGGAACGACCGGTCATCGTTTCCTGGGGCAAGGCCACCGGGGCGGGCGTTTCCGGCCTGTCGTCCGGCAAAATGCGCAAAATCTGCACATAGGCTGACAAAGGCCTGCAAGCGGGCTTGGCACAACAGGTGCCATGACCCGCCTGGCAACCTCTTCCCCGACCTCACTGGCCTTCCTCCTGGCCTCGCTGATCCTTGCCTACGAGCCGCTGTGTTGGCTGGTCGGCACATGGACTGACCCGTCCTACCCATCGACCGGCGCGCTCTATCTGATCGCGGTGGCAGCCCTGGTGCTCTGGTCGATGACGAGCCCGGTTCGGCAGAATTCGATCGGGCACCGGCAAATGGCAGTGCTGCTCCTGTTGGGGGCGGCGTTGATCCGGCTGGCAAGCCAGGTTCTGGCGATCAACGTGGTCGGCGGGTTGGCGCTGGCAATTGATGTCTTCGCGCTGGCGACCCTTTTGCGGACAGGGGAGAGGCAGCGTGCCGTTTCCCCCTTCTGGCTGTCCGTCCTGTTTCTGTTCACTCTGCCGGTCGAGCGCATTCTGCAACGGCTGCTCGGCTATCCGCTGCAGGAACTGTCGGCGAAGCTTTCCTGCAGCGGTCTCGGCCTCTTCTTTTCGGACCTCTCGTGCTCAGGCATCCGGATCGGCCTTGCCGGCAAGGACGTTCTGGTGGACCTGCCTTGCTCGGGCACATCCGGGCTGATGCTCGCCATGGCCTTCCTGGTCATCCTGACTGCGCTTTACCGGCCGAACCTGCTGACTGCCGTGCTCTGGATTGGCATCACGCTTGGCCTGGCTCTGATCGGCAATTCTCTGCGCATCGCTTTGCTTGCCGTCGGTATTGCCTATCCGGAAAGTGTCCTTGAGGCTGATGTCATGGCGCAGCCGCTCCACGACATTATCGGTTATCTGACGCTTCTTCTGTCGATGGCACCGGTGCTGGCGTTTTACAAGCCAGGTCCCGCTGAGTGGCGAGCTGCCCAGGCTGTCTTCAGCTTGCCGGTGATGTCGCGGCCCTTGCAGAAGATGTCTGCACTGGTGTTCCTGAGCCTTGCCTTGTTCATCGTCAGCCTGCCGCGGCACGCGCTTGATGTTTCTTCTTCGACCAGGCCGCAGCCATTGCCTTTGACACTGGCAGGTGAGGTCGGTGTCGACGACGCGCTGTTGCCGATCGAGGAGCAATATTTCCTGCAATATGGTGGCCACGCCCAGAAACGGCGCTACGGGCCGATGGCACTGACGCTGGTGCACACCTCTTCGCCGCTGCGCCATCTGCACGCCCCGGACGATTGCCTGCGCGGACTCGGCTTCGACGTGGCCTTTCTCGGCAGCCGTTTCGAACCGGTTCCGACAGCGCTCTACCGTGCCCGGTCGAAAACCGGAGGTGACTGGCGCGTTGCCGTCACCTTTACCTCCAGCACCGGCGAGACGACCCACAACATCGCCGAGGCGATCTGGCTGTGGCTGAAACGGCCCGGCACCACCTGGACCAGCATTCAGCGAATTACCCCGTGGACACTAGACGAGCCGCAACGCGCCGCCTTTGAGGCCGCCGCAGGGTCTGCGCTCGATCTCAACACCCGCACTTCCGGTATTTTCCCTGCCCAAAAGGAGAAACGCATATGACGTTCCTGTCCCCATTGGCGTCTGCCAGTTCTCTGAAAGCCACTCTGGCAGCCTCGCTGGCTATCGTCTTTGGCACCCTTTCAGCGCTGCTGGCTTCAGCCGAGCCAGACCTCGACGATCTGTCCGGCACCGTGGTTGCCACAGCCGATGGCAAGGAGATCCATCTGCCGCTTCTGAAGGCCGATTACAGGGTCGAGGTTGACGGCGATGTTGCCCATGTGGAACTGACGCAGACCTTCCTGAACCCGACCAAGTTGCCACTTAACGCGACCTACCTGTTTCCGCTGAACCAGAAGGCGGCCATTCACGCCATGCGGATGGATCTCGATGGCGAGACTATCGTGGCCCGGATGAAGAAGAAGGAAGATGCCAGGGCAACCTTCGAGAAGGCGAAACGGGAAGGCAAGGCCGCCGCCCTTCTGACGCAGCACCGGCCCAATATGTTCACCCAGGATATTGCGCATCTGATGCCCGGTCGCCCGGTGAAGGTGACACTGGAATACGCCCAGACCGTCCCCAAGATCGACGGCGCCTATGAGCTGGTGATGCCGATGGTGGTGGGGCCGCGTTACGAAGGACTGGGCGCGCAAGCCGCCCTGAAGCCTTCGCAAAACATCGCGGACAAGCGAGTGCCGGAGGACGACAGTCCCGGATACGGCGATACTGAATATGCGAGCGATGTGCCCGTCTTTGCGAAACCTGCTGCCTTCAAGCACAGTGAAACAGTCTCCGGCTGGCAGATCGACAAGCTTCCGGCCTATCCGGAGGTCATCGGGCAGAATGCTCCGAAGGAAATCGATCCGAGGCGGGTGTCGCTGGAACTTGCTCTCAAGGCACCGATGCCTGTCTCGCGGCTGTCGAGCGATACCCATGCACTGGAGGTTTCAAGCCAGGGCGAAATGCGGACAGTTCGCTTCAAGTCCGGCAGGGCCATCGACAATCGGGATTTCGTTTTGCGTTACGAGCTTGCCGCACAGAGCGATGTTGCTGCCGGTGTCTCGTCCCGGTACGAAGCCGATGGCGGGGGCTATTTTTCGCTGCTGATCGAGCCGCCGAAACTGCCGGCTGAAGACATGATTGGCCAGCGCGAGCTTGTCTTCGTGCTGGATACATCCGGGTCCATGAGCGGGCAGCCGATCGAAGCGAGCAAGACCTTCATGACGTCAGCGATCAAGTCTCTGCGCTCTGATGACTATTTCCGCATCCTCCGCTTTTCCAATAACACCTCCCAATTTGCCGGAAATGCCGTTCTGGCAACGGAGCGAAACAAGCGGCAGGCCTTGAAGTTCGTGGCTGGCCTTTCGACCGGTGGCGGGACAGAAATCAACCAGGCCGTAAACACCGCCTTCGATCAGGCGCAACCGGAAAACACCACACGCATCGTTGTCTTTCTGACCGACGGTTATATCGGCGACGAGGCGACCGTGATCTCGAGTGTCGCGAGCCGCATCGGCAAGGCGCGTATCTATGCCTTCGGCGTCGGCAACTCGGTCAATCGGTTCCTGCTGGATGCGATGGCCACGGAGGGCAGGGGCTATGCCCGCTATGTGGCTTTGGGAGAAGACGCGGGCGAAGCGGCGGAAAGCCTTGCCGCAAACCTGAAAACACCGCTCCTGACAGACATCGCCATCGATTGGAACGGTCTCAAGGTCGAGGGACAGAGCCCGGCCAGGATACCCGATCTGTTCGAAGGCGGCTCGGTGCGCGTGATGGGGCGATACGCTGCCGGCGGCAAGCATACGATTTTCATCAACGGTCTGGTCAACGGATATGCTGCCAGACTGCCGCTTGAAATCGACCTGAAGTCTTCTGTCGACGGCAGTGCGGTTTCCAGTCGGGCCCTGCCGCTGATCTGGGCGCGCGAGCAGATTTTCGACAAGGAGCGCGCCTATACAATCGGCGGCAGCACCGACACGCAACTGAAGCAGGAAATCGTCGATCTGGGCCTGACCTATTCGCTTCAGACCCGGTTCACGTCCTTTGTCGCCGTCTCGGAAAAGGTGGTGAATGGCGCACCGTTGACAGCCTCTCACCAAAACGTGCCCCTGCCGCAGGTTGCAGGCGTTTCGACCAACGCCTATCCGTCCTTGAACCTTTCCGGCAGTTCCGCGCCGGAACCGGAAGGCATCTTGGGAGTGATGCTGGTCCTCCTGGCTGTGGCTGCCCGGTTCCGGCTTCAACTGGCAAATAGCTTCCGCAAGTTGCGGGAAAGGGTTCGGGGAGGCCGGTCACGCGATGAGGAAGCTGTGTCTGACGAGCTGGATCTTGCCTTGCCCCGTACGTTGCGCCGGGATGGTTGGTGGCTGGAAACCTGATCCGTGCTTCGCTATTGGTAACGCTCCCGCAGGCAACTGCGGGGGCCATTTTTCGGGAAGAGACATTTGCCAGGTCAAACCATTCTTGTTGTCGATGACGACCCGCATATCCGAGACGTCATCTGTTTCGCGCTTCAAAAAGCGTCCTATGTGTTCGAAGTTGCCGCTGACGGGAAGGAAGCGCTCGACAAGGCGCTTTTATGCAATCCGTCCCTGATCGTTCTGGACATCGGCCTGCCGGAAATGGACGGGCTGGACGTCTGCCGGCACCTGCGCCGCACGTCGGAGGTACCCATCCTGTTTCTGTCGGCACGCGATGACGAGATCGACAGGATCGTCGGCCTGGAGCTGGGCGCCGATGACTATGTGACCAAACCCTTCAGCCCGCGCGAACTGATCGCCCGCGTCGGCGCGATCCTGAAGCGCTACGGCGCCCCCTCGGCTGCCGAAACGGTCGAAGACTTGCCTGCGCTGCGTTTCGGTGCAGTCGAACTTGACCGGTCGCAGCGCCATGTGACAGTCGATGGAACGCCTGTCACGCTCACGGCCATCGAGTTCGATATCCTGGCTACCCTGCTGGCCCGGCCGAAGATCGTCTTTACCCGCGAGCAGATCCTCCAAAATGCCTACCGGGACAATATTCACGTCTCCGATCGCACCATCGACAGCCACATCCGCAACATCCGCGCCAAGCTTGGAACCGTTGGATGCGGCGATGCCATAGAGACCGTGCACGGCGTCGGATTCCGACTTGGGCCCTGCCGCGTCGAGAATGGAAACGGCGTATGATCCTGTCGCGCACCTTCCGAGACAAATGGCGTCCGCCACTGTCGCTCGTGGTGGCGGGTGTTCTTGGCATCATGCTGCTGGTGCCTCTCGCAGGTGTCGCCTTCTTTCGCGTCTATGAAAACCAGCTCATCGAGACGACAGAAGCGGAGCTGATCGGGCAATCGGCGGCAATTGCCGCGGCAATGGCGCAGCGCCTTGAGGAGATCGGTGGCGCCGACCTGCCTTTGGGGCCGGAGGTTGCGAAGGCTACGGAGGTGCCCGGCAGTCGCAGCATCTATCTGCGGAACCCGGGCGGAAGCTGGACGCCGCAACTTCCGGAACTCGATCTGACGCGCACAAATGTCTTGCCCGGAAGAGGGGCGCCACGGCCGGCTGCCGAACCACCGCTTCTCGAATATCTGAGTGCCGGACAAGCCGTGGACCGCATCCTGCAGGAAACTCAGAAGAAGACCCTGGCCGGATTCCGGGTGCTGGATTTCAATGGTGTGATCATCGCCGGACGTGAGGATATCGGCCTGTCGCTTGCCCATGTGGAGGAGATCAAAAGAGCGCTTTCCGGACATTATGCCAGTGCGCTGCGCGAGCGCATCGTCGACAATCCGCAGCCGATCTATTCCATCAGCCGGGGAACCAGCGTTCGCGTTTTTGTCGCGATGCCGATTATCGTGAGCGATCGGGTCGCGGGCGTTGTCTATGCCTCGCGCACACCCAGCAACATCCTCAAGGAAATGTTCGTTAAGCGCGAGGCCGTCTTCTGGGTCGTGGTCTTTGTGCTGGCTGCGACTTTTGTCGTCGGTTTCATTTTCGCACGCGCCATCACCGGACCAATCAAGGCACTGACACGGCGTTCTCTGGCGATCGGTAATGGCGAGCGGGAGGCATTGGTGCCGCTTGCCATTCACGGCAACCGCGAGATCCATGCGCTTTCAGAAAGCATGCTGGACATGTCGCGCAAACTGTTCGATCGGAATGACTATATCTCCACCTTCGCCAACCACGTGACTCACGAGTTGAAGACGCCGCTGACCTCTATCCAGGGTGCCGCGGAGCTGTTGAAGGACGAAGGGGCAGAGCTGAGCGAAGCGGACAGGGAGAAGTTCCTGAGCAATATTCTGCACGATACCGAACGTGCCTCGAAGCTCTTGAACCGACTTCGAGATCTCGCCCGGGCCGACAGCGTCGAGATCGGCGGGAGTTGTCGGCTGAGCGAAGTTGCCACCGCGCTCAGGAGACGCTTCGAAGGGCTGGAAATTGACCTGTCCGGCGATGCGGATCTGCCGATGTCGGCGGAAAACGCCCGGATCGTTTTTGAAAACCTGATCGACAACTCCCGCCGCCACGCCGCGTCCAGGGTATCGATTGTTGCTGTGCCCGACGAGAAAGGCCTGACAGTTCAGGTGCAAGACGATGGCGAGGGCATTTCCGAAGGCAATCAGGACCAGGTCTTCGAACTCTTCTTCACCACCCGGCGGCAAAGCGGGGGCACCGGCATGGGGCTTGGCATCGTCCAGGCGCTCTTGAAGGCCCATGGTGCAGCGATCCGACTGCTGCCGGGTGCCGGTGGCGCAACCTTCGAGCTCTCCTTTCCGGTGAGGCCGCCTGCCGTCAGTCCGGCCAGCGGGAGCTGAACACTGCGGCCAGATGATCGAGCAGTGCACGCACACGGCGGGTCAGGTGCCTGTTGGGTGGGTAGAGTGCATAGAGGCCGAACGTGTCGGTCTTGTATTCCGGCAGCACGTGCTCAAGTCGTCCGTCTGCCAGGGCGTCCTCGATGGCATAGAGCGGCGCGATGGTGAGGCCGAGACCTCCCATTGCCATACGGGCCAGGGCTCCGGGCGAGTTGGAGCGGACGGCACCATGCAGCCGGATGACCTGCTCTTCGTCCCCGGAATGAAACCGCCAGGTGTTGAGTTCGGTCTGATTGCTGTCGACAAGGCAGACATGGGTTGAAAGGGCTCTTGGGTCCTGCGGTCTGCCGTGCCGCTTCAGATAATCCGGTGAGGCACAAAGAACCAGCGGCATGCCGGCAAGCTTTCGAGCGATCAGGGTGGAATCCCGCAAGGCTCCGATGCGGATCGCCAGATCGAGACCTTCCTCCACCAGGGCAAGCCGGTGATCGGTCAGGCGCATATCCACCTCGACATCCGGATGCTTGCGCAGGAAAGGGACGAGCGCCTCGCTCAGCCTCGTGCTGCCGAAGCCGGTCGGGGCCGTCAGTCTGATCTGGCCGGCCAAGGCGCCCTGGCGTTCACGCACAAGCGAATCCAGATCATCGATCTGCTCCAGGATCGGTCGGCAATGTTCCAGATAGGCAACGCCGACATCTGTCAGGGACACACTGCGCGTGGTCCGGTTGAAAAGCTGGGTCTTCAACTGGCCTTCCAGATGCTGGACATATTTGCTGACAAGCTTGGTCGACAGGCCCAGCCGTCGCCCCGCGCTTGTGAAGGATCCTTCCTGCGCGACGGCGATGAAGGCTCGCATGGTTTCGATCTTGTCCATCACTATTGTCCTCGGCGGATCCTGCGCTCGTCAGCTCTTTATCCCCTATTCGTACATAATCATTGAATGAATTCGAAGATTATTTCCATTCAAGTCAGGAGGCATATTGCAGGCAGCGGACCGGACCAAGACGCTTCGGCCGCAGGAAGATCCTTCAAGGCAAGAGGAAGCTGGCGATGTCCAACGCAATCAAGATCCACCGTTTTCCGCTCTCCGGTCACTGCCACCGGGTGGAACTCTTTTCCAGCCTCACCGGCATCAATTACGAGCTGGTTGAGGTCGACCTGGCCAATGGCGAGCACAAACGCGATCCGTTTCTGAAACTCAATCCTGTGGGCCTGGTTCCGGTCATCGAAGATGGTTCGACCGTGCTTTCTGACTCCAACGCGATCCTCGTCTACCTGGCACGCAAATATGCGCCGGACTGGCTGCCGACAGATCCGTATCTGGAAGCGGAAGTTCATCGCTTCCTCGCCTTTGCCGCCGGTGAACTTGCAAGCGGCCCGGGTGCGGCGCGGTTGATCACGGTCTTCGGACGGCCGCTTGATCCGGAACGCGCGAAGTCTGTCGCCAAGGTGGCTTTCGATAATCTGGAAGCCCATCTCGATGGCCGCGAGTGGCTCGTTGGCGATCGGCCGACGATCGCCGACATCGCCATCTACAGCTACACGGCGCATGCGCCGGAAGGCAACGTTTCGCTGGAGCCCTATCCGCGCATCCGCGGTCTTTTGAAGCGCATCGAGGCCTTGCCGGGCTTTGTGGCCATGCCGGCAACCAAGGCAGGCCTTGCCGCGTAACGTTTCCCCGAACTGCAGGTCCTTGCGAGCAAGGGCCTGCGTCTGGCGTTCTCGAAGGTACCGAAAGGATTTGACGATGGCTGAGATCGATGAGACTGCAAACCGGACGGTCATTCCTTCTCCGTTTCATGACGGCGAACGCCAGGTGCAGGAACGACTTGGCGACAGGGACGTGGAGCGATGGGCACGTGGTGCCATCCGCGGCTTCATGCCGGATCAGCATCGGGCCTTCTTCGAGGACCAGCCATTCATGATCGCCTCGGCACGCGATACTGCCGGTCGCCCCTGGGCGACAGTGCTGGAGGGCTGGCCCGGATTTGTACGCTCACCCGATCCCGGGTCGTTGACGATTTCAGCGCGTCCTGTCGCAGGAGACGCCCTGGAAGAGGCATTTGTCGAAGGCGCGGATGTCGGGTTTATCGGGATCGAACTCGCGACGCGGCGGCGCAACCGCGTAAACGGGACAGTCGCCTCCGCAGGGTCCGACGGGTTCCGGTTTGCTGTCGGGCAGTCGTTCGGAAATTGCCCGCAATATATCCGGGCACGGGATGTGCGCTGGAGCACGGAAGCTGCCTCGGGAGAAGCTGTTCGTGGATCGCGTCTGAGCGCGAGGCAAACGGCGTGGATCAGGTCTGCCGATACGTTCTTCATCGCAACCGGCTACCGGGGAGAGGGAGATGACGAGGCCTACGGCATGGACGTGTCTCACCGGGGTGGTGAACGCGGCTTCGTGCATGTTCTGGATGATCGCCGGCTGATCTTCCCCGACTATGCGGGCAACAGGTTCTACAACACGCTCGGCAACATTCTGGCGGATGCGCGAACAGGGCTGTTGTTCCTGGATTTTGCAAGCGGCAGCCTGTTGCAGGTGACCGGCCGGGCAACGATCGTTTGGGATGCGGAAGAAGTGGCGAAAGTGCCTGGTGCACGTCAACTCGTGTCCTTCGAGGTCGATGAGATCGTTGAACTGACGTCGGTCTTGCATTTGCGCTGGCAGAAAGAAGCATCGGCAATCCGGTCGTTGAGGCTCGCCGAGAAAATCCGGGAAAGTTCCGACGTGACGTCGTTTGTGTTCGAGGCTCGCGACGAGGGAGCTTTGCCTTCGTTCAAGGCCGGTCAGCATTTGCCGATCGAACTCAGCCTTCCTGCCGGCCATGGCAAGATCCAGCGAAGCTATTCGCTTTCCGGCGATCCGTCCGAAGGCCGCTATCGAATATCCGTGAAGCGCGAGCCGAACGGACTTGTCTCGCGTCTCCTGCATGACGTGCTTCAGGTTGGCGGATACATAGACGCTGGAAGGCCGGCTGGCGATTTTGCGCTGCCGGAGACGAAGGGCCCGGTGGTGCTGGCAAGTGCGGGCATCGGTATCACGCCGCTCCTGAGCATGCTGCATCATCTGGCTGGTGAGGACGGGAGCCGTCCCGTGTGGTTTGTCCAGAGTGTCAGGGATGGCGATCATCATCCCTTCCGGCAGGAAGTCGAAAGCCTGACGGCGGGGAGGCCGAACATTCGGCACGAGATCCGTTATAGCCGCCCACAGACTTCGGACGTTTCAGGTCAGGATTATGATGCGGTCGGCCGGATAACGGCACAAGAGTTGCTGGACTTGTCACCCAAACTGCAGACGCAATATTTCCTGTGCGGTCCGTCTGCCTTCCTGGCTGATCTGAAGTCCGGGCTGGAACAGCTCGGTGTTTCGCAGGAGCGGATCCACTTCGAAGCTTTCTGAGGGCGATCCGGGCGTATCAGTCCGGTCGTCAACCTTCCGGGGTGAAGTCGACATGGATATGGTTGCCGTCCGGGTCCCAGACATTGATGGCAACGGTCCCCGTGCCGGGCTGAACGGAGCGGCGATAACGTTCGCCGCGCTCGTTAAGTCTTGCTTCGAAAGCCTCCAGACCGGAAGCGGTAAAGGCGAAATGTTCCAGTTTCAGCTTGGCTTCGGATCCGGTCGCTTCCGGCCCCTCAACACCGACCAGATGAATGGCTGCATCGTTACCCGCGTAGAGCCAGGCACCTGGAAAGGGAAATTCGGGACGCGGTCCGGGTTCCATCCCGAGAATGTCGCCATACCAGGCGATCAGTTCGTCGAGCCGCGTGGTGCGAAGATTGACGTGGTCTAGCTTTCCGATCTTCATGCGCTGGCCTTTCCCGAGCGGTCCGTTTGGTCCGGTAAGTGGTGATTTGTTGTCTGACCCTCGAGGGCTGGCAAGTCAATGCCAGTCGGCATCCAAGAGACCGGGCAAGGCACCGCGAAACGCCTGCCGGGACTGTCACAATTTTTAGCAAATAGTTAAGGTCGGGCAAGGCTTTCGGCTCTGAAGACCACTCGTCCGGTTCAGCGTGAAAAAAACCTTCTGCAACTGAAAATTTCCTATTGCATCGGGGGGCGAACGGGCGCATATACGCCTTGCCCAAATTCGCACGTGCCCGTGGTCGTCCATGGGATGTTCAACAAGACATCTCTTAAGGGGCCGCTGCCAGACAATCCGCCAAGGGGCGGGGCAGTTGAGATCCGGACGGCTTAAAGCAACGACGTAAGAGGGCTTTTTTGGTCTCTGCCGGGGTTTCCAACCTCCGGCGTCACTGAAGAGGCACTTGTTACATCATTGCCCGACGTGCGGTTCGGTTCTCCCGATCCAATCAACGGCATTTCCCGACGCGGGAAAGCTTTGTGCTGCTTGGCAGTCGCATAGCCCAACCGTCGCTGCAGTCAACCCGGCCTCCGGTTCCATCCCGGGGGAGGCCCGGTGCGCATTGCAGCACCCTGCGACGTGAACGCAGCGCGCACGCCAAGGATTAGCGCGCCTGCGGCTGAGATTGAGAAAGAGGGGAGCCCCCCAATGAGCGACCGTATCCGCGATTTCCTCCGCCGACGTGACGAAGATGGCCCGTGCGTTGTTGTCGATCTCGACATCGTGCGCGACAACTTTGAAGCTTTTGCCAAGTCCCTGCCGGACACCTCCGTCTACTACGCAGTGAAAGCCAACCCGGCACCTGAAATCCTGTCGCTCCTGGAAAGCCTCGGCTCCTCCTTCGATTGCGCCTCCGTCGGCGAAATCGAAATGGTGCTGGCAACCGGCGCATCCGCCGACCGCATTTCCTACGGCAACACGATCAAGAAGGAGAAGGATATTGCGCGTGCCTATCAGTATGGCGTCCGCCTCTTCGCCGTCGACTGCGTCGAAGAAGTTGAAAAAATCGCCCGCGTTGCCCCTGGCTCCAAAATCTTCTGCCGCGTCCTGTGCGACGGTGTCGGCGCCGAGTGGCCGCTCTCCCGCAAATTCGGCTGCGACCCCGAAATGGCGCCCGACGTCCTCGAACACGGGCACCGGCTCGGCCTTGTCGCCCATGGCGTTTCCTTCCATGTCGGCTCCCAGCAAGCCAACCTCACGGCGTGGGATCTCGCTCTCGCCATGGCAGCAGGCGTTTTCCAGGAAATGGCGCTCCGCGGCATCGAACTGAAAATGGTCAACATGGGTGGGGGCTTCCCGACCCGTTACCTGAAGGACGTCCCGGGCGTTTCGACGTACGGCGAAGCGATCTTCCAGGCGCTGTGCAAGCACTTCGGCAACCGTCTGCCGTCCACCATCATCGAGCCGGGCCGCGGCATGGTCGGCAATGCCGGCATGATCGAAGCTGAAGTCGTTCTGATTTCCCGCAAATCCGCAAACGACGAAGTGCGCTGGGTCTATCTCGATATCGGCAAGTTCCACGGCCTGGCCGAAACCATGGACGAGGCGATCCGTTATCCGATCCGCACCCCGCGCGACGGCGACACCACCGCACCTTGCGTGCTGGCCGGCCCGACCTGCGACAGCGTCGACGTTCTTTACGAAAAGACGCCGTACGAACTGCCGGTGAGCCTGTCCATTGGCGACAAGGTGCTGATCGAGGCCTGTGGTGCCTACACCACGACCTATTCCACGGTCGGCTTCAACGGCTTCGCGCCGCTGGCGTCCTTCGTCATCTGAGGCAAGTGCCATGATTGATATTGTGGACGAGGCGCCGGATCACACCGGCGCCCGCGAGGGTCTGCTTGACCTTTGTTTCGGCGAGGACCGCTTCAGGAAAACCTCCGAGCGTCTGCGTGAAGGCCGGCTTCCGGTCTTCGCATTTTCTGCTATCGACGAATCTGGCAAGCTCGTTGGCACGGTAAGGCTCTGGTCTGTGGCGGACCGCAACGGCTCGCAAAGCCTGTTGCTCGGACCCCTTGCCGTCGATCCGGGTTGCCGGGGACTGAAGGTCGGAGATCGCCTGATGCGGCACGCCCTCAACCAGGCTGCCGTGCTTGGCCATGGATCCGTGATCCTGGTTGGCGATCAGCCGTATTATACCCGCTTCGGTTTTGCTGCGGGCCTTCTCGACAAGGTCGGGATGCCGGGACCGGTGGACTATCACCGTTTCCTCGCACTGGAGTTCACTCCAGGGCACATTGACGGCCTGGAGGGTGTGCTTTCGGCATCCGGTGTACTGGATCCGATGGCAGTGCCGGCTGCCCGGGAAGACGTCTTCTCGGTTTCGCAAGCAATTTGAAGCTTTAGACTTGGAGACGGCGGCGAAGTTTTTCGCCGCCGTCTCTTGTTTTTTAAGCACAGGCTTGTTTGTTTAAAAATAACAGGGTTGAGACGGTCATTTGTCTTTCCTTGAACGGGCTTTCATCGAGAAGACTTGAAATTCCTGCAGAAACCAGCCACACCTAACCAAGGCGCAATAAGTGCGCTTTGTTGTTTGAAGGATTTCCCAACGGGCCGGACCCTCTGGAAGCGATGTGGGCGGCATATCGGATAGGATTGGAGTTACGCATATGACCGACGACACCAACGACGGTGCGCCGAAGAAGCCGGCGGTAAAAGCTGCCGCAAAGCCAACAACACGGCGCAAGACCACATCGCGTACGCCTGCTTCCAGAGCCGCATCGGCAAAGCCTGCAAGCTCCAATTCGACACCTGCCAAATCATCGTCGGCGAAGCCAGCAGCAGCCAAGGCTGCGCCCGCCAAACCGGCTGCTGCCAAGGCTGCACCAGCCAAACCCGCTGTTGCGAAATCGGCGACTGCGAAACCGGCTGCTGCAAAATCTCCGGCCAAAACAGCCTCTGCAAAACCTGCTGCTGCGAAACCCGCAACCAAAAAGCCGACAACCTCCGCTACCAAGGCAGCTGACGCGAAAGCGCCCGCAAAGTCTGTGGCGACCACAAAACCTTCGACAAGCAGGACACCGAAACCTGCTGCTGCAAAAACGCAGACCAAGACTGCGGCCAAGCCGGCTGCCAAAAAAGCGGCTCCGGTGAAACCGGAAGCAGCGAATGCTTCTAAGGCGAAGACAGCCGCTCCTAAAGCTTCTGCACCGAAGGCAGCAGCTTCGAAGGCCGCTGAGCCGAAAGCAGGTTCCACAGCATCAGCAGGGGCAGTTCACGGAACGATCACCGGTCCTCTTGTAATGATCGGTCTCGGTTCCATCGGCAAGGGAACGCTGCCGCTGATCGAGCGTCATTTCAAATTCGACAAGAGCCGGTTTACCGTCATCGACCCGGTTGATGGTGATGCCAAGCTGGTGACCGACCGGGGATACCGGTTCGAAAAAGTCGCCCTGACGCCTGAAAACTACAAGGACATACTCACGCCTTTGCTCACGGAGGGCGAGGGGCAGGGTTTTGTCGTTAATCTGTCTGTCGACACGTCATCGCTGGACCTGATGAAATTCTGCCGCAAGCTTGGCGTGCTCTATATCGACACTGTGGTCGAACCCTGGCCGGGGTTCTACTTCGACGACACCGCAACGGCAGCCGACCGGACCAATTATGCGCTGCGTGAGGCCGTACGACGCGAAAAGAAGAAACATCCTGGCGGGACTACGGCAGTTTGCTGCTGCGGCGCCAATCCCGGCATGGTCTCCTGGTTCGTGAAGAAGGCGCTGGTGGATATCGCGACCGATACCGGCGTCAAGTTCAAGGAACCGTCCAGCCAGAAGGGCTGGGCCAAGCTGATGAAAAAGGTGGGTGTCAAGGGCATCCATATTGCCGAGCGTGACACTCAGCGAGCCAAGGAACCGAAACCATTCGGCGAGTTCTGGAACACCTGGTCGGTGGAAGGTTTCCTTTCCGAAGGTTTCCAGCCTGCGGAACTCGGCTGGGGCACGCATGAAACCTGGAAGCCTGCGAATGCCAAGAAGCACAAGAAAGGCTGCAAGGCGGCGATCTATCTGGAACAGCCGGGCGCCAACACCCGTGTGCGGACCTGGTGCCCGACGCCAGGCGCGCAATATGGCTTCCTTGTCACGCACAATGAAGCGATCTCCATCGCCGACTACTTCTCCGTGAGCGACGGCAAGAAGGTCAGCTACCGCCCGACATGCCACTATGCCTATCATCCGGCGAACGTGGCCGTGCTCTCGCTGCATGAACTGTTCGGCTCCGCAGGAAAGGTTCAGGAGACGCTGCACGTTCTCGACGAAAGTGAACTGCAGGACGGCATCGATGAACTCGGCGTTCTGCTCTACGGTCACAAGAAAAACGCCTATTGGTATGGCTCCCAGCTGTCTGTCGAGGAGGCCCGGGACCTTGCGCCGTATCAGAACGCGACCGGTCTGCAGGTGACTTCGGCCGTTCTGGCCGGCATGGTCTGGGCGTTGGAGAACCCGGAAGCCGGCATCGTCGAGACGGACGAGATGGACTACAAGCGCTGCCTCGAAATCCAGCTACCGTATCTTGGGCCGGTCAAAGGCTATTATACGGACTGGACTCCTCTGGAGGGGCGGCCGGGCTTCTACAAGGAAGATATCGACACCAAGGATCCTTGGCAGTTCCGTAACATTCTGGTGCGATAGCGAAAAAGAGCAACCTTTGGTGAATATAGCCGCCGGGTAACTCCGGCGGCTTTTTTGTTGTTTGTTGAAATTCGGAAAGTCGCTGAACGCGAAAACTTTGTGATCTACATAACATTCTTGAAATAGATCTTGGCAGAATATACGTCATAGGGTGCAACCATTCGGCGAGGGTAAGGTGAAAGTCGATCAGGCAAGACTGAACGCTGCCATCCGGGGCCTTTATGAGGCCGCGGTTACGGCGGAGCTCTGGAAGCCGGCCATGGAAGAGGTGACTGACGCCCTCCAGGCAAAGAGTTGTCACTTTTTCTCCAACAACCTGACAGATGCGGGGGACGACCTCTTCGTCACGGTTCGCATGGATCCTGATTTTCACAAGGATTACATGAGCACTTACGCAGAGCTCGATGTCAGGTATCCGCGCATCCTTGATGCACCGGTCGGAAGAGTTCTGCACGGAGATCTTCTGTGGACCGACGAAGAGCGGATGGCCAGCCCCGTCTATCACGAGAACCTGCTTCCTTTCGAACTCTACGAGGTAACTGGCGCCCAGCTCGCTATGCCCGATCGGTTGAGCTGGCTTGGGTTTTCTCTCTATGACGAGGAGCCTTGGGAAAAAGACCAGCTTGAAGCACAGCAGCTGATCCTCGGCCACACCCGGCAGGCCTTGCGGATCCATCTGACACTGGCTGAAGCAAAAGCGAATACGGAAACGCTCGGCAATCTCCTGACAGCACGCGGGCAAGGGGTAATCCTGGTGACCGCAGGGGGCAGGATCGTCTTCGCGAACGATCAGGCCGAAGCCTTGCAGCAAGAACAGGTTCTGAAAATGAGCAGTCGGGGACTTGTCTTCAGGGACAGGGCCTTGAACCAGCGTCTCGCGATTGCACTGGATGCCCTTCACTTCCGTTCGAGCGTTCCTTCCGGCGAGACCGTTACGCTCACCGATACAACGGATCATCAGATCGGCGTCCGCTTCCTGCCCGTTCCCGGAGGGATCGGTGGTGGCGGCTCGATGCTGGCTGTCCTGTGTATTCCACTCCACATGCAGCATGGGCCGGACCCATCTGAGATCAGGCAATTTGCCGGATTGTTCCGCCTGACACCTTCCGAGGAGCTTGTGGTTGGCGCAATCGCGTCCGGGCAGGATCTGTCGCAACATTGCGTTGAGCGCGGCATCTCACTCGATACCGCAAGAAAACACCTTAAGAATACAATGGCCAAGGCCAACTGCCGCTCGCAGAAAGACCTTTTGCGGCTGGTCGAGCGGTTCTGCTTCTTCCGTCTTCGCTGACCTGCGAAGCTCTTGCCATCCGGAATGCCTGACAGATTTATACTGGATCCGTTGTCGCTGATCTTGCCGGACCCGGGCCGCCTTGCGTAGTTTCCCCCGGTTCATGTCAAGACCGTTTGCGCCTGCTGTTCAGGCAGTGTCGCTGGTCACAGGAGGCCGGGAAGGGGATGAGCTAACAAGAGACGGTGACAGGGCTCGTGTCAGGTTCAAACGCTGGTGACAACGGTTGCCATCTACCCGAACCTGACGGGCAGCCGACCGTGAAAGAACCGGGCGCAAAACGAACCCGGGCTGTTGAGGCATAAAAAGGACAATGACAGTGCTGAATTCCATGGAAACGACTTCGCGAACCGATGCGCATCCCCTTGGACCGGAAAGCCGTCATGCCGGAACCACCAGGATCCTGCACTGGATGATTGCCGCTTTGGTTCTGGCGACATGGCCACTGGGTTACGTGATCAAGTTCGTGAAAAGCGATGTGTCCCTGGATTTCTACCTGCTGCACGAAAGTTTCGGCTTTCTGGTGCTCTGGCTGATGCTGGTTCGTGTCGGCAACAAGCTTGTTGCTCGAAAGCCGGCGGAAGAGGGCCCGGCTCTGGAACGACTGGCGGCCAGCGTCGTTCACGGGCTTCTCTATCTGTTCCTGATCGTCATGCCGGTCAGCGGGTTTCTGGCAACAAACGCCCACGGATTTCCGTTGAGCTGGTTCGGACTGGTTCCGGTCTGGAGCCCGATCGGCAAGTCACCAGACATTGCGGGGACACTGTCGGCCATTCATTCCTGGAGCGCATGGGCCTTGCTGGCACTGTTTGCCCTTCACATTGGCGCGGTACTGTTCCACCACGTTCTGAGGCGTGACCGGACACTCTACCGGATCCTGTGAACCGAACAGCCAGTGCTCGGTAGCGCTGGCCGCTTCCTCGTGTGGTAAGCGTCAATCGATCAGCCGCACCACCTCCAGGGGCTCAACTCTGCCTTTTACCTGATGCTGGCCGATGGACCGGTACTCAACGGTGTTGCCAAGTCGCTTGGCGATCTCGCTGGAGACGAGGATCACCACATCGGAGCTGCCGTCGATCTCCTTGCCGAGGCTCTCCAGCCGGGAAGCGGCGTTCACCGTGTCGCCGATGACCGTGTAGTTGACCCGCTCCGGTGCACCGATATCGCCGACCACGAGCGGGCCCATGTGAAGGCCGATGCGAATTCGCACAGGCGCTTCACCGCGGGCAACGCGTGCCGTGTTGTCCGCCCGGATGGCACGGGCCATGCCGATTGCCGCACGGGCCGCAGGCTCTGCTGGATTTTCCAGCCGTTCCGGAGCGCCCCAGAATGCCATGACACTGTCACCGATGTATTTGTCGATGGTGCCGCCTTCCTTTGTGATTTCGGCGCCGAGCAGGGACAGGTGATGATTGACGAAGGCAGCGGTTTCGGTTGCCGTCATGCCTTCGGAGGCCGAGGTGAAGCCGGCAATGTCGGTGAACATAACCGCGACTTCACGTTCTTCCGGCGGCGCATATGCTCGGCCTTCACGCAGGAGTTTCCTGACCAGTGTTTTGGGGACGTACCGGCTGAAAGCGGTCAGGCCGCTGACCATGGAATTGAACCCGTTGGCCAGGTCGTCCAATTCGCGCACGAAGCTGCCTGGCAGGTGCTCGGCAGAGTCCAGTTCAAGATCCGCGACGGCCCTTGCCCCAAGCGCTGCCCGGCGGATCGGCTGGCCGATGCGGTGGGCAAGAAAGCCGGCGCCGATCAGCGACAGTCCGAGAAGGGCGATGCCGATCAGTATCGCATCGCTCAATTGCTCAAGCGGCTGCTCAAGAACCTCCGCCGGAAAATGGGCGCCGATTGAAATCGGCAACCCTGTCGGGCCGAGATCCGGGCTTTGGAGGACGACAAACCGCTTGTTGCCAAGGGCGTCATAGCCGGCACGCATTTCGTGTCCCGGGCGTATCCCGTAGCCTGATGCATCGACTGTTTCGGTCGATTTGAGGGTTTGCAAAAAAGTGTCCGGGACGTTCTCGAGTTCAATCAACGGGCTTGTCGGCGACAGAAGATTGAAGACCTCCGACAACGCAGGATGAGCAATCAGACCGTAGGTCTGCGGGTTGATCATGAACACCTGAACCAGGCCGGTGGAGATGTCGCTTGTGACTTCCGACAAGCGCTCCATGGACATGGCCATCAGGACGAGGCCTTCGTAATCACTGCCGTCAGGGCCGTCGGACAGGATCGGTTGAACGTGAGCGATATAGGTGTGCTGACGCTGAGGATAAAAGGCCGGGCCAGACCAGAAGGGGGCTGTCTTTTCCCTTGAAGACGAGATCAAACCCGCAAGGGCATGCGTTTCGTCAGTCTTCGGCACGAATTGCGGTACCAGAATTCCGTCAGCACGGCCCCGGTCGACCTGGATGAAATTGCCGTTCCTGTCGGCGACGATGACAAAGGAGACATGCTCCATGGCCGATAGCGCACCGAACATGTAGTCGGCGACTTCCTGAGGACGGCGCAACAGGATGCTGCCGGTGGAAAGCGCTGCCGCGGTAAAGGAGCTTGCTTCCTCGACGGCTTCTATCTGGGCGGAAAAGGCCTGCTCCAGGGAGTGCATGCCCGAGTTGATCAGCGAGCCACCCAGGTTGCGCACGACCTTTTCGGACGTGGCTGCCTGAACGATCAGGACAAGCGCAGCGGTGATGAAGACAAAACCACCGATGACCGTCGTGAGCGTCGGCGTTATGTGAAGGCGCCTGTTAAAGGGCAAGTGCTTGGCCTGCGTACTGAATTTCGACGCAATACCCATACCCTGTTAACGTGGCGAGGCAAAGCGTGGGAGACCGGATGAAACCGTGAGGATTGCAACGGATGATCGGCTCGGTGCTAGCCACGCAGCCGAACAACCTCGACCGCTGCCGATTTCCCCTTGACCTTGTGCAGTCCGATGGCCTCCTGCTCGATGCTGCTGTCGAGGCGCTTGGCTATCTCACTGGAGACGAGGATCACAACATCGGCGTCGCCGTCGATCTCCTTGCCGAGGCTCTCCAGCCGGGAAGCGGCATTCACAGTGTCGCCGATGACCGTGTAGTTGACCCGCTCCGGTGCGCCGATGTCGCCGACGACAAGCGGTCCCATGTGAAGGCCGATGCGAATACGCACAGGCGCTTCACCGCGGGCGACGCGTGCAATGTTGTCCTCCCGGATGGCACGGGCCATGCCGATTGCCGCACGGGCGGCAGGTTCTGCCGGATTTTCCAGCCGCTCCGGTGCGCCCCAGAATGCCATGACACTGTCGCCGATGTATTTGTCGATGGTGCCGCCTTCCTTTGTGATCTCGGCCCCGAGCAGGGACAGGTGATGATTGACGAAGGCAGCGGTTTCGGTTGCCGTCATGCCTTCGGAGGCAGAGGTGAAGCCGGCGATGTCGGTGAACAGCACTGCAACCTCCCTTTCTTCCGGTGGGGCATCCGCCCGGCCTTCGCTCAGAAGTTTCCTGACAAGTGTGCCCGGAACGTAGCGATTGAAGGCTTTCAAGCCGCCTAACATGGCATTGAAGCCCTTGGACAGGTCGTCCAGTTCCCGGATGATGCTGGAAGGCAGCGGGGCTACGGTCGAAAGGTTCAGGCCCGCCACTTCTCTTGCCGCGACTGAAGCACGTTGCACCGGTCTTGCAATCCGTCTCGCCAGCAATACCGCGCCAAGCAGGGACAGCACGAGCAGTCCGCCACCAACAAGTAGCGCCATCAGCAGTTGTTTCAGCGGCTGGGAAAGGTACTCGGCAGGAAAGTGAACACCGATCCTGACCGGAAGACCCAAGAGGTTTTCGTTCTTCTGTTCAAGGATCACGAACCGTTCGGCACCGTCAGGGGCAGTGCCGGAATAGACAGCCAGTTTCTCGGAAATGTCGAAGGACTCATTCTTGACCCTCGGCATGTCCTTGAAGCCGGCCAGAAAGGCATCGGGCAAACGATCGACATTCAGAAGAGGCATTTCTTCTGTCAGGTCATCGAAGGATTTGTGAAGGTCGGGATGGGCGACGATTTCGTCTGATCCCTCCTTCATGAGAAAGACGGTTATGTCGTCTGTCGAAACGTGCCAGGTGATCTCGGACATTCTGTCGAGCGACATGCCGATCATCAGGCTGCCACGGTAGGTCTTGCCCTCATGCAGCGGGCGCACAAAGACGTAATAGGTGTGCTCGCGGTTCGGCATGTAGAACGGCTCGCTCCAGAAAGCACCAGACTGCTTTTTCGCGCGTTCCGCCAGCGGAGCCAGGATTGGGATATCCTTTGCCAGATTGACGTTGCCGCCCAGCAGCTTGCCGTCCGCATCGCCCCTGTCGACATCAACGCCTTCGCCATTTTCGTCTACCAGAACCAGAAAGGAGACCTGCTCCATCGGGGCGAGCGCGCCGTAAAGGTAAGACAGGATGAGATCGGGGTCGTCGACCGGCAGTTCCTTGCGCTCATAGGTCAGTCGGGTGAATTCGGCGGTTTCGGTGATGGCATGAAGCTGCTCGACAAACGCTGTTTCGGCTGCATCCATGCCGATATCGACCAACTCACCGCCCATTCTCCTGACGACTTCCGAAGAAGTGACAGCCTGGATGAAGAGGATCGCAGCCGCGGTCACCAGCACGAAACTGCCGATGACGGAGGCAAGGGTCGGTGTGATGAAGAGTTTCCTGCGTGCTGGCACCGTGACGTCCCGATTGTGAGTTGTGTCGTCGTAAGCCGATATCTCTTTCAAATTACGCCGCGCGTAGCAATCGGGGAACTGTACCGGAAGCTTGAAACCTGTTTCAGATACAAAAAGACCCGCACGGGGCAACCGTGCGGGTCTTGGTTTGTCGCGCTTGGAAAAGCGTGCGTCAGGTGGTCTTTTCTGCCCGGTCGAACGTGTGACCGTAGTCCACGGCAATCTCGTAATCCGGATCTTCAAGGACCGAGACTTCGACAAGATCGCCAGCCTTGGCCAGCAGCTTCTTGCAGTCCGGCGACAGGTGGCGCAGGTGCAGGCGCTTGCCAGCAGCAAGGTATTTCGAGGCGAGGGCGTCAATTGCTTCCAGGCCGGAATGATCGACCACGCGGCTGTCGATGAAGTCGACGACGACGTCCTCGGGATCGTTCAACGGATCGAAGAGATCGGCAAAGCCGGTGGTGGAGCCGAAGAACAGCGGGCCGGTCAGACGATAGACCTTCCAGCCTTCCTTGCTGGTGCCGATACGGGCACGGATCCGGCTGGCTGCATTCCAGGCGTAAGCAAGCGCGGAGATGATCACACCGACCACAACAGCGACCGCGAGATCCGAATAAACGGTGACGCAGGTGACAATGACCATCACAAGTGCGTCGATCGGCGGGATCTTGTGCATGATCTTCAGGCTGGTCCACGCGAAGGTGCCGATGACCACCATGAACATTACGCCGACCAGGGCTGCGACCGGGATCCGTTCGATCAAGGGCGAGGCGATGACGATGAAGGACAGCAGGAAAAGAGCTGCGGCAATGCCGGAAATCCGGGTGCGTGCACCGGATTTCACGTTGATCATGGACTGGCCGATCATGGCGCAGCCACCCATGCCACCGAAAAAGCCGGTCACGACGTTTGCCGTGCCCTGTGCAAGGCATTCCTTGGATGCGCCGCCCTTGGTGCCTGTCAGATCGGCCACGAGGTTCAACGTCAGCAGGGATTCAATGAGGCCGATGGCTGCCAGGATCACGGCATAAGGCAGGATGATCTGCAATGTGTCGAGCGTCAGCGGCACCATGGGAATGTGGAAATCCGGCAGGCCGCCGGCGATCGAGGCGAGATCGCCAACCGAGCGGGTGTCGAGGTTGAAGCCGAGCACGAGCGCGGAGACAACCAGAATGCCTGCAAGCGGCGCGGGGAAAGACGATGTGATCTTGGGCAGGAACCAGATAACAGCCATGGTGAGGGCGATCAGGCCGAGCATCAGATACAGCTGGGAGCCTTCCATCCATGTCAGTCCGCCAGCGCCATCTGGAACCTTGAACTGGCCAAGCTGTGCAAGGAAGATCACGATCGCAAGGCCGTTGACGAAACCAAGCATGACCGGATGGGGCACCATGCGGATGAACTTGCCCCACTTCAGCAAGCCCACCACGATCTGGATGAGGCCCATCAGCACGACGGTGGCGAAAAGGTATTCCACCCCGTGCTGGCTGACGAGCGAGACCATCACCACGGCCAGTGCGCCGGTCGCGCCGGAAATCATGCCGGGACGACCACCGATACAGGCCGTAATCAGACCGACAAAGAACGCCGCATAGAGACCTACCAGCGGATTGACGCCGGCAACAAAGGCAAAGGCCACGGCTTCGGGAACGAGCGCCAGGGCAACTGTAAGCCCGGCCAGAAGTTCGGTTTTGATGCGGGACGCATCCATTTTCAACGGTTGTTCAGGCGCAACGGCCTCCGCGCGTGCTGACACGGGCTGCTCCGGATATTTGGTGTGGTTTTTTAGGTCAGCGCCAATCCCTGCCCGGATTTCCACTTTTGACCTGGATCAAGTTGCCATCTTCTAATCGATTTTTTGCAACGCAGCAAGGCGGGCCAGGCAGGAGCAGCCATGCGTTGACCGGGGCTCTTCCTTGATAAGGGGGTGGTGGTTGCCTGTTGAGCCAGTAAAACGCGTGTAAGACAGGAGTTTTCCGTTAAGGAAGAGGAATTGGTTCTTGCTGGATACAATTTACGATGTTGCAATAATACGAGCGATAATATTTGATGAAATTGGGTAACAACTTTAATTTTCTGATTATTTGGGGTTGTTGTTGTGTCAATTTCTCGTATCTGTTGCGTTGCTTTTTCCTTTTTGCTTGCGGTGTCAGCAGGCGCCGCACGCGCGGACGAGATGATCATGGCCACAGATGACTGGCCGCCCTTCCGGATTTCGGAGGGAGATACCTTCATCGGGCTGGATCTGGACCTGATGGACGAAGTTGCCAGGCGCACAGAAGCCGAACTCCGGATTGCCAAACTGCCCTGGGGGCGGGCGCTCACCGAAATGCAAGGGGGCGGCGTCGATGTCATGACCGGGCTGGCTTTCCGTCCGGACCGGGCAGAATATATCGCCTATACCGATACGCCTTATTTCAGATGCACGACCGCCTTCTACACCATCAAGGGACAGGCCGATAAGATCCGGAGCTACGAAGACCTGGCGCCATACCAGGTCGGCTACGTGTTGCATTCGGCCTACTTCGAAAGGTTCGACAAGGACCGGTCTTTGGACAAGGTCGGCGTTGCGCAGGAGCAGATCCTGATCGACATGCTGATGAAGAGGCGTTTCGGTATCATGATCGGTACGGATTGCCAGGTGGACTACCTGATCAAACGCCAGGGGTTCGCCGACAAGATTGAAAAGGCTCCGTATAATCCGGGAAACTCGGTCGACCTGTATCTCGGTGTTTCCAAGAAATCGGGTTGGGCGGCAAAGCTCGATGAACTGAACCGTGTCATCAAGGAGCTTGTCGACGAAGGCTTCATCGACAAGATTGCAAAGGACTATTACGGCACGCACTCCTAGCGTTGCCAACTCCTTTGATCCTTGAAGTCTTTTCCTGACTGGCAGAAGGAGAGACATGCAAGCGCACGTTATTGGTTATTCTCAATAGATTGTACAACCGCATTGCAATCAGCTTGGAAAGTCTGCAAATTGTCCCGTAGGGTTATTGCTCTAGATACGGGACTGCGGAGGACGTGGCCGCAGTCAAACGGCTTGTTGTGAACGAAATTGTCGTGCAGGCAGCTTAAGGAGGGCGGAATGCATCGGCTCATGTTTTGCGCCATGCTGAGCGTTCTTCTTCTGATGTCCGGCGCCCGGGCACAGGACGTTCTCAAGCTGTCCGGTTTTGAAGCTCCAAACCTGACCCCCGTTGCCGAGAGTATTCTAAGTCAGGCCTATGGGGAGTTAGGCATCCGCATCCAAACGGTTATCACCAGCCCTCGCAGGGCACTGCTGGATGCAGCTTCCGGCAAGACCGACGGTGAACTGGTGCGGATCAGGACCATCGAAGCCGATCACAGCAGCCTGTTGCGTGTCGATGTTCCGATTATTTTGGCACGGACCTTCGCCTATGCGAACAAGCCTCAGCTTCGTGGCAAGTCCTTCAAGCAGCTCCGGCATTTGCGGGTTGGCCATGTGGCGGGCGCACGGTTCGCCGCTGAACTGGCAGATGGGTTTGCCGAGGTATGGACCGCAGATACGCCCGAACAATTGTTCGAGATGCTCCAGCGAGACCGGATCGACCTTGTCATTGCCGGGGAGAGCACGGGGCGGCGCATTATCCGCGACCGGAAACTGGTGGGTGTCTTCCCGTTGCGACCGTCTTTGCAGGAGGTCGCATTCTATCATTATCTGCATGAAAAACATGCGGATCTGGTGCCCAGGATCGAAGCAGTTCTGAAAAGAATGCTGGCTGTGCCAGTGGGTGAGGAAACCGACGGTGTCGGTGAAACGGCACCGGAGAAAGATGGACACGTTCTGCACAAGACCGGCTTGAGCTGAAGGTTTTACGCAGGCTGCACGGCCGACGAGACGCTGCGAGGAACACTATGTGCACGAAGAGGCTCATCTGTCTGCTGGCCGGGTTCCTTCTGGCTACTGCCGCTTCCGCGGGCGAGAGAATTGTGCTGTCCGGGTTTGAGGCTCCCGGTTTGACCCCCGTGGCGGTCGGTTATCTGCAGAAAGCCTATTCGAGCGTTGGGATCGAACTGGAGATTGTCGAAAACACGCCAAGCCGGGCACTGGTGGAATCCACCTCCGGCAAAACCGATGGCGAAGTGATCCGGATCGGCTCTGTGGGGGACCGTTATCCCACCCTCGTCAGGGTGGATGTGCCGCTGCTTTCTGTTGTGGCCTATGGTTACACCAACCGCGCAGACCTGAAGGACAAATCCCTGGAGGATCTTAAATCCCTGCGGGCAGGGCATGTGCGCGGGGCTGTCTTTGGCGAAATGGCTGCCAGCGGGTTTGCTGAGGTATGGTCGGCTGAAGAACCGGAGCAGCTGTTTCTCATGCTGAAACAGAAGCGGCTCGATCTGGTTTTCGTCCGCGAGTTGAGGGCGAAGGAGATGATAGAGAGGTTCGGTCTTGAGGATGCTTATTCTCTCCCGTCCAGCCGCAAGGAATATGCCTTCTACCATTACCTTCACGAGCGGCACCGGGATCTGGTGCCTCGGGTGGAGGAGGCCTTGCGCGCCGTCCTGGGTGAGAAGGACAAGGATCCCGGGGATGGCCCGAGCTAGGCGGGCCAATCCGCTGCTCCGGACTACTGCCCGCCGGCTGCACGGTTAGCTGCCGGTTGCTGGGCCTGTCCCAGGCTCGCACCGAGAAGGGCGGCCGCACCGGCAAAGCCGCTGTCTCCACCGACAACTGTATTGGGAACAAGCTTGCCGACGAGGCCGACCAGCTCCGGTTTGCGTTCCAGCGAGGTCAGCAGTTTCTCCAGCGCCTGCAGCAGGGCTACGCGGTCCTGGCCGAGAACGTCGACCTGCGCTCTCTGGCCTCGGGCAAGTTCCTCCAGATACTGGCGCTCGGCGCGGCCGAGGGCCGCGCGTTCCTGTTCGCGCTGATTGGCCACCTGCACAGCTATCTGGGCTTCCACGAGACGGGGCTGTTCGTCCGCCGTGGAACGTGCCTGTTCCGTTTCGATGCGTTTTTGCTGCGCATCCGTTTCGCGTTCGTAGGCGGTGGATAGCTGATCGGCCAATTGCACGCGCAGGCGGGAGACCAGCAGTTCCGGCGGGATGGCCGGTTCGCCCAGACGGATCTCGCGAATGTCGACGCCGGCCTTGTTGCCTTCGATCTTGATCTGCTGCTCGATGGTCTGTTCCAGGGCATCGCGGTTTTCGATGAGATCGAGAACCTTGGTCGGGCGCACGGTGTAGGTCGCGGGCTGCACCGGTGTCCCGTCGGCATTCTTGTCCTGCACGCGGATCGAGGCACCGGCGACGTTCCTCACGATCGAGCGGATGGCCGGTGTCAGGATGCGGTTTTCAATCTCCTCCAGTCCGCCGACGGAGCCGACGACCACGGGGGCATTGTCAGGGTCGACCTGGACGAGGGCGCGCAGTTCCAGGGGGATGTCCCAACCTTCCACCTTGACGTAGACCGCCCGGTCGGCGGCGTCGCTGGGGATCTGTTCCTGCACGGACCGTTCGTTCTGCTGGATATTGCCCTGTTGATCGACCGAGAGATCGATGATGCGTTTTACGTAGCCGCCCTTGTATTCCCAGGTCTGGACGCGGGTATCGACCAGCGTCACTTCATAGGCCTGCCGGTTGAGGTAATAGGCCCCTGGGAAGAGCGGGTCCTTCCAGATGCCGACGCAGCCCCTGGGTACCAGGGGAACGGTAAGCGCCTCGCGGGAAACAGAGGAGGCAGAGACTTCTTCCTCGATGCAATTGATGCCGGGCTGACTGACATTGGACTTGACCACACCCACGTGTCCGGCGGGGATAATCGTCGCGTTGGTATTCTCATCGAGGCGAATGTCGAAGAGATACCGGTTCAGACGGTATTGCCCGGGCTTCAGCACCGTTTCCTGCGGTCCGCGCAGACCGCCCTTTGTCAGGAAGCTGTCGGCCTTCAGCATGTCGCCGACATCTGCATCTGCAATTGCCGGTGCCATGAACATGCCGGAGGGCATGGCGTCGCCGTCGAGTGCGGTCAACTGGCCATAATAGCCTTCGGGAATGGTGACGACGTCCCATTCCTCGAAATCGTAGAGCACCCGGACAAGCGGAATGAAATGAAAGCCGGGCCCGAGGATCTGGGCCTGCGGGCCTTTTTCGCCGTCCAGGGCAATGATGCGGCCCTCGGGTAACTCCTCGAACGCATAGATCCTCTTCAGGTGACCAACACTGTTGGCGTCCACCAAGATGAAGGAAGAGGACAGGAGCATGAAGCCGCCGATCAGCACCAGAATGATGCCCATGAACCGGCTCGAAAAAATTTGAACCAGCCTGTGACCGCCGGCGGGAACTCCGGCTCGTCGAAGAATGATGCTGGCTCCCAGAAGGATCGCCACAATTCCAATAATAACGCCGAGCATCACGTTTCCTCCGCCAAGGTTCCGATGCGGAACCTATCTGACTGCGGGTGATGGACTGAGTCAACGACACTCATATGACATGTGGTGGTCGAACTGCGCCTGAGCCTCGTTCAGATGAAAAAGCTCGACGGCAAACGCGGGTAGGATTAGAACCGGCGAAAAGACGCTCGGGAGGAACCATGAAGCCGACCAATCCGGTCTTCACCGGCATTGCCACCACCGTGTTCGAGACCATGTCGCGCTTGGCTATGGCGCATGGGGCCGTGAACCTCGGACAGGGATTTCCAGATGTCGACGGGCCGGTGGATATCCGGCAGGCGGCGGCTGATGCGTTGTTGCAGGGGCCGAACCAATATCCGCCCATGCTGGGAATACCGGACCTTCGCCAGGCCGTTGCCGAGGCCAATCGCCGTTTCTACGGTCTCGAGGTCGATCCGCAAACCGAAGTGATGGTGACTTCCGGTGCGACCGAGGCGTTGGCGGATTGCATTTTCGCGCTGGTATCCCCGGGTGACGAGGTTGTGCTGATCGAACCGCTCTACGATTGCTACCTGCCGCTGGTGAAGCAGGCCGGCGGCATTCCCGTGCGCGTCCGGGTGACCCCGCCCAACTGGTCGCTGGATGCTGAAGCTCTCAAGGCAGCCTTCTCCGACAAGACCAAGGCAGTTCTCATCAACAACCCGATGAACCCGACGGCCAAGGTGTTTTCAGACAAAGAGCTTGAGTTGGTCGCCTCTCTCTGCCGCCAGTATGATGCCTATGCGATCTGTGACGAAGTCTACGAGCACCTCGTCTTTGACGGTCATAGGCACACACCGCTGATGGCGCTGGACGGCATGCGCGAGCGCACGGTGCGGATCGGCTCTGCGGGCAAGACCTTCTCGCTCACCGGGTGGAAGGTTGGCTATGTCACCGGGCCTGCCGCGCTCATGGACCCGATTGCCAAGGCGCACCAGTGGGTGACCTTCACGACACCGCCACATCTGCAAAAGGCTGTTGCCTATGGCCTGCGCAAGGACGACAGCTACTACGATGGCCTGTCGCAAGACCTTGCCGCAAAGCGCGACCGCATGGCGGCAGGCCTTGCCGCCCTCGGATTTTCCGTTCTGCCTTGCAATGCAACCTACTTCCTGACATGCGGGTTCGAAGGGTTGGGGCTTGGACGGACTGATGTCGAGGCGTGTGAAACCCTGGTCACGGCCGCCGGTGTTGCGGCAGTTCCCGTGTCTGCCTTTTATGGATCGGATGCGCCCGAGGGCTACATTCGCTTCTGCTTCTGCAAGCAGGATGCCGTGATCGACGAAGCGCTCGCCCGTCTTTCCGCATTTTTGACTGCGGCCCGGGCCGAATCCGCTTAGCCTGATAGTGTGAAACCTTGGAAATGAGAAACTTCATGGACAATCCGGCTCTGGTCGACGTCACCCGCGGCACCGTGATCGAAAGCCTGCATCGGGGCAGCATTGCCATCGTCGATAGCTCCGGAAAGCTGGTTTTCGGTATCGGCAATGTGGAAGCCCGGGTGTTTCCGCGCTCCGCCATCAAGGCACTTCAGGCATTGCCCCTGGTTGAATCGGGAGCGGCGGAAGCGCTCGACTATTCAGATGCCGAACTGGCACTTGCCTGTGCGTCTCACAACGGCGAGGAAGTTCACGCAAATTCGGCAAGGGTCATGCTGATGAAAGCAGGCCTTGCCGAAGACAATCTCGAGTGCGGCCCGCAATGGCCCCAGCGCATGGAAGATGCAGCCAAACTTATCCTGGCTGATGAAACGCCCTGCGGCCTGCACAACAACTGCTCAGGCAAACATGCGGGTTTCCTTGGCCTGGCCAAGGTGATGGGTGTCGAGACACGCGGCTATGTAAACGCGGAACACCCCGTGCAACGTGAAGTTCGCAACGTGATGGAGCAGATGACCGGCGACACTCTGTCCGAGGATGTCTGCGGAACAGACGGCTGCTCAATCCCGACCTACGCTTCACCATTGCGCAGCTTCGCGCGCGCCTTTGCAGCCTTTGGAACCGGTGAGGGATTGGAGCCGCTTCGCGCAGAGGCTGCGGAACGGCTGTTTGATGCCTGCATCAACGAACCTTACATGGTTGCCGGGACAGGCCGTTTCTGCACCAGGGTGATGGAAGCTTTCCGTGGCCGAGTGTTCGTCAAGACCGGAGCCGAAGGTGTCTTCTGCGCTTCCATTCCCGAGCTTGGTTTCGGTGTCGCGCTGAAATGCGACGACGGAGCAACCCGGGCGTCCGAAGTGATGATGGCAACCGTTCTGGAAGCGATGCTGGAGCTGAACGATGATGAGGCAGCTCTGCTTGACGGACTGGTGAACCCGCCGATCCTGACCCGGGTCGGTATCCAGGCCGGACACATCAAGCCGCGCGAAGAGTTCCTGACCGAGTTGAAAGCAGCGCTGCCTTAACAAGCCGGCGCACCTTCAGGCTTCAGTCCTGGCTCTCACCTGTTTCCGTCTTGTTTCAGATGCCGCTATTGCGGCTCTTGAGGCTGGGGCGTGTGACGAGCGCTTGTAAGTAGGCTCAAAGATCTTTTTTCATCAGCACCTTGTTGCCGTTTCTTTCCATTTCACTCCAGCCCAGGTGCGCGTAAAGAGCAACGTTCTCAGGCATGGCGACATGGGTTGCCAGATGTATCTCGGTGGCTCCGCTCTCACTGGCGAGGTCCTCTACGGCTTCGATCAACAGACGCCCGATGCCCATGCCCCTGATATCCGGATCGACGGCTATGTTCATGAGATGAGCACTTTGGCCGTGGAGACCCAGGATTGAGCAGCCGACGATACGGCCATCCGTTTCGGCGACGAAGACATGGTTTTGTCCGATGTCTTCCTCGAGGCCGGAAGAGACGTCTGGCAGGTCCGGCAAGGTTGATTTTACCGGTGCATAGGCCCTGTCGATGCATGTTTTCAGGCCCGGGACGTCTTGCAATTTGGCCATGCGGATGGCTGGTTGAGCGCTTGGTTCTGTCACAGGAGTTGTCTCATGGCACATCGTCCCGATTTGTCTTTCCGTTTCACCCACGCGATCACACGCACGCCCGCCGACAGCGTGGCCGACGGCATCCGTGCGGTGGACACGGGCAACCCGAGTGGCGAAAAATTCAGGGCAGAACATGAGCGTTATGTCTCGGCCTTGCAAGAAGCCGGCTTGACGGTTGACGTTCTGCCGCAGCTTGAAACCTACCCGGACAGTTGTTTTGTCGAGGATCCTGCCTTCTGCCTGCCTGAAGGCGCTATCCAGCTTCGGCCGGGCACGGCCAGCCGTGAAGGCGAAGGCGCGGAGATCCGTGCGGCACTGGAAAGCCGGTTCGGTAAGGTTGTCGACCTGCCGGGGAACGGTCATGTCGACGGCGGCGATGTCCTGATGCTCGACGACGTCATCCTGATCGGCCTGTCCGCCCGCACCGACCGGGAGGGCGCCGATGCCTTTGCCGGATTGCTGGGCGAGTGGGGCTACAAGGCCGAAGTCTGCGAAACGCCGGATGGCGTGCTGCATTTCAAGACAGCCTGTTCCACCCTTGGCGACGGCGTCATCCTGGCGACCAAGGTCATGGCAGACAGCGGCTTTTTCGGTGACCGCGAAATCGTGGTCGTTCCGGAAGGGGAAGACTACGCCGCCAACGTCATCCGTGTGAATGATGTCGTGATGGTGCCGGAAGGCTACCCGAAGACATTGGCAGCCATCGAGGCGGCCGGTTTCACGACCGTCGTCCTGCCGACGCACGAAGCCCGCAAGGTCGATGGTGGCCTGTCGTGCCTGTCACTGCGCTTTGCCCTGGACTGATTGCTCCAGAGCTTTGCAAGTCAAAAACCTGTTCGTCTCGATCCTGAGAATGCGCGGAAGTGCGTTCTCGGGATGAGTTCATTGAGACGTATCAGGCTTTCGGACACCATGGCACTTATGCCGTTCCGTTTCTGCTCGTAGGGTTTTTACCTGAGTTGTGGAGAGAGCGGTCGACGGGATGTCTCTGAGGACGAGCGCGTTTGTGCCGGGCGGTCGGGTCAGTCAGGCGGCTATCTGGTTGCCGTGAACGGTGAGATTGTCGAATTCCGAAACATTGTTCAGTTCACCGGTCGCTTTTTCGAGCCAGCGGTAACCGTTGATCGCGCCCTGATGCGAACCTTGAACAATGTTGTTGGTGATGACGGCAGCGCCCGCGCCATCGACCACGGTTACGGCGATACCGGTGCCGCAGTCCCGAACAACGTTCTGGGAGGCTGCGATGTTGCGCATATAGGGGCCCCAGCCGAGCATCAGGCCGAATTTCGGTGCGCCCTCCACCACATTGCCGGTCAGCGTCGTATCCGCTTCAACGGCGATGCCGATGCCGAATCCGGCCACTTCCGGCGGGTAGGGGCCTTCCTTCTTGATGTTGCGGATCAGATTGCCGGAACAGACCGCCATACGGCCGCCATCCATGAAGTTGGCGATGGATATGCCGATCGTGCCGCCGTCAACGATATTGTTGGCAATGACTGCTCCCTGGAAACCGAACTCGGAATAGATCGCCGTTTCTCCGGAGCGCAGGCAGGAATTACCGATGATCTGGACGTTGGAACCTGCATTGGAGCGGATTGCGGAGAAGGCGCAATCCGCCACACGGTTGTTGGAAACCATGACGCCATGAGCGCGGAAAACATTGATGCCGTTGCCGAACTGGCCGGTGCCGCCGTAGCGGGCGCCGATACGTTCCACCCGGTTGCCGGAAACGATGGTTCCGTCCTCGCCTTCGCGCCAGCGGTGCACCCAGATGCCGCCGTTGGCGCAGTCGGTCACCGTGTTGCCGGTGATGGCAAGGCCGTTGGCCTCGTTCGAACGCAGTCCCGCTTCCGCAGCACCGGAGATCCGGCAATTTTCGACCCGGCCTGAACAGCGGTCCAGCAACAGTCCCATCTTGGAAGAACCGGTGATCTCGCAATTGTCCAGCGTGACGTTCTTGACGTTGATGAAATGCAGCAGTCCCTCGGTGAAATCGCCGATTGATCGATTGGCGCCATCGAAGGTAATCCCGGTCAGGCCGACATTGGCAACATCCTCGGCACGGATCAATTGACCGCCGCCACCCTGGTAGACGAGCCGTGTTCTGCCGGGAACCCCGACAATCAATGTGCCAGAGGGAAGACGCAGATTGGCGACCGGATAGGTGCCGGCAGGCAGGAACAGCGCGCGACCACGCTCAACGGCACGATTGACGGCATTCTGGAATTGAGCGGTCTGGTCATCTGCCGCGTTGGGAAGAAGACCAAGATCCTCTGAGTCGATAGAACCGCGCAGGTCGGCAACCTTCATCTGGGCCGTGGCGACTGTCCCGTAAAGACACAATGCTGTCCCGGCAAGAAACGCGCGTCGGTTCAGTTTTGAAAGATTACGTGTCATCGATCCGGCCAATTGCTTTCCGACGTCCCGGATTGGGATGCGCCTCAAGTGTCTATGGCTGAAATCGCAAGAGCCGTGCCGGATTGGCATTTGCGAGATCACACGCTTTAACCGGCGGAAAAAAAGAGACCGGCCAGGCAGATGGCCTGGCCGGTCAGGTAACCGGTCTACAGGGGCAGAAGAGACCGGTCAGAGCCGATTAGAGGCTGCTCGGGTCGACGCTTTCCAGACCAACCCAGTTTTCGTCAGCCTTGGAAATGAAGCCCGGTACGTCCTTGTTCCAACGTTCCTGGATCGACGGTGCGAGGTTCAGGTAAAGCTTGTTGTCGACGATCTTCCACAGGTCCGGGTCACCATCGACCTTCACACCCATGGCAGCACCGAAGGCGCAGAAACCGCCGTATTGCGGAAGATATTTTTCCGGGTTCTGCTTGAAGAGATCGCGGTTCTCTTCAGAGGCGAAACGGTAGGTGGCGCCATTGTGAACTTCGGTAATGGCAATGTCGCCGTCCTGCGGTGCGCCATTGACGAAATAGGAAACCGGATCGACACCGCGCAGGGCCAGGCCGGTGATGGTGGCGTTGACATCAAAACCGGCACCGAAAGCGCTGGAGACAAGCCCGGTGACGACGACCAGGGCGGCAACTGAGCCGCGAATGAGGTTTGCAAACATCTGAAGACACTCCCAAGGGGTTGAATTGGTCCGGCAAAGACGTGTTCAAGCGATCTTGAAATAGGAACCGATTGGTTCCTAATCGGTCGCACTTGACCAACCCTGCCGGTGGTTCCTAAATAGAGTTAGGAACCGAATGGTACAAAACACAAGCGCGTGACACGCGGTTGAGTTTTTTGTGAAGTGGCTTGACGGGAGATCGCATGGCAAGACCTCGGGAATTCGACGCCGATGAGGCATTGGAAAAAGCCATGGAGCTGTTCTGGGACGTTGGCTATGACGAAGCCTCGCTGTCCGAACTGCTCGATGCCATGGCCATTACCAAGGGTTCTTTCTACAAGGCATTCCAGGACAAACAGTCGGTCTATCTGGCGGCACTCGACAGGTACAACGATCAGGTTGTCAGCAACACGGTCGCTTTTCTAGGTGACCCTTCAGAAGGGGCAGGGCGGGACCGGATACTTGCCCTGTTCGGCCGCATTGCCGACCTCGCCCAGAAAGATGGCGACAGGCTTGGCTGCTTTCTGTGCAATGCCCTGGTCGACAAGGCGGGGGGCGCAGAGGCAGAGGCAATGCTGCAGGCCATGACAAGGCGTCTGGAAAATGGTTTTTACCGCGCGCTTCGGGACGATGGGCTTGAGGGGACAGAAGCTCGCGGCACCGCACGCGGCGTACTGACAGCCTATTTCGGCTTGCGTGTTCTCGGCCGGGCGGGGTTGTCCGCCGACATGGCGGCCGATTGCATCCGCCAGGTCGAGAGACTGCTTGGCCGTGTGCATTGAGACAAGAGCAGGTGGTTTTTTGAGGCTCGGGGACTCTGAAACCGCGAAATACTGAATTTCAGATAACCCAATACCACCTCATCCCGAGAGGGCACGAAGTGCTGTCTCGAAGGATGGGATGAGGGGAAAGTTCTTCAGGAGGGTGTTCCGAGCCTCGCTCTATCGCAGGCGCCTTGCCAGTTCGCGCAGAATGCGGACCGCGGCTTCCTCGATGACAGGGTAGGCGGGTCTCGTATCGCGCGGACCTTTCGGCAAAGCCGGAACGTGAACGAAGATGCTGGCAATGCCCGAGCCGATGGAATCCCACAAGGTGGCATTGCAGAGATAGGTTCCGGCGTTGGTGGAAAGCTGTGCGGGTGCACCTGCGGCAAGCGCAGCATCGCGCAGGGCCCTGGCAGGCAGGGTTGAGCTCCGTGCGCGTTCTTGAGAGATTGCCAGTTCCGGCCTCGCCGGTGCTCTGCCCAACGCATCCGGACGCACGCGTACGGCTTTGTTGACGGCCCTTGTTTCAATATTGATCGTTCGCCGCGTCCCGTCGACGCCGAAGTGCACGATGGCGTCTGGCGAAAGGGTGGTGCGGAGCCGGTCTGTGACATCCTCACGCCCTGCCCAGGTTGTCGGCAGGACATGGAAGACGAAGTCGACACCTGACTGATGCGCCCCAATCCGTTTGACGAGCCGTCTCATGAGGCGCTCCGTCGGATTGACGGGTGCCCCCGGGAACGGCGAAAAACCGGTCACCAGAACGGTCTTGCGTCCTGAAGTGTTCATTCGCCAAGCCCCATCAAGGTCGCTAATTCGTCCACCGCGAGCGAGACAGCGGTCTTGCCGCCGCGCACTTCCTCCTCCAGGGATTTGAGACGGTCGGCGGTACGCGTGTTCGATGTCAGGGCTTCCATCATGCGCTGCTGAAGCATGTCCCACATCCAGGCGACTTGTTGTCCGCTGCGTTTTTGATGCCATTCACCGCTGGCCTGCATGCGCTCGCGAAACACCGTAATCTGCTCCCACAGGTGATCCAGCCCTTCGTTGGCGAGGCCAGACACCGTGATGACAGGCGGGGTCCATGTGGGCGACTTGGGAGCAAGGATATGCAGGGCTGCGCGATAGTCCGAGGCAGCGGTACGGGCACGGGTAGCGCCGTCGCCGTCGGCCTTGTTGACGGCGATCATGTCGGCAATCTCAAGAACGCCCTTCTTGATGCCCTGAAGTTCGTCACCGGCGCCAGGCAGCATCAGGACCAGAAAGAAGTCGACCATGTCGGCAACCGTGGTTTCCGATTGCCCGATGCCGACGGTTTCAACCAGGATCACGTCGTACCCGGCGGCCTCGCACAACAGCATGGTTTCGCGCGTCTTCGCGGCGACCCCACCAAGCGTGCCGGCGGAAGGCGAAGGGCGGATGAAGGCGTTCTGATCCACCGCGAGCTGGGCCATTCGTGTCTTGTCACCCAGGATCGACCCACCGGTACGGGTGGATGACGGATCGACCGCGAGAACGGCGACCTTGTGCCCTGCGGCTGTCAGGTTGGACCCCAGCGTGTCGATGGTCGTGGACTTGCCGACACCTGGCACGCCGGTGATGCCGACCCTGAGAGCCTTTCCTGTGAGGGGTAGCAGTTCTTGAATCAGATGCTGGGCAAGGCGGCGATGCTCGCGCTTGCGCGATTCCACGAGCGTGATGGCGCGGGCAAGCGCAGCGCGCTGTCCGGCTTTCAGACCGTCCGCCAGCTTGGCGGGGTCGAGATTTCGTGCCGTTGTCATCATGCCTCAAGGTGTTAGCTCAGGATTCGGCAAACGTCACTGCCGCCAAAGGGTGAAGACGCCTTCGCGACGCGTACTGACGGCGCAAAACAGCGCCGAAACGGATGGAAACATTGAAACCCGCAGGCAAAAACGTGTTAGATACACGCCACTTCGATGAAATTCATTTTTGGTGCTGCATGACACCCTTGTCCTATCTGAAAGCCCCGTTCTGGGTTCTGGGTCTCGCCGGAACCGACAAGTCTCCGCGCAAGAATCCGCTTCTGGGAAGCGAGAGGCTGAATACCTGGGGCCTGCACAAGAAAAGAGTGCAGCTTGCGGCCGATCTTGCAGCACACAGACGCGCGAAGCTGGCGCATCTGGTTGATCGGGACCAGCAGGCTTTCTTCGATGAGAACGGCTATTTCCTGGTCAAGAACTTCCTGCCGGAAGAAACTTTCCGCCAGCTCAAGGAAGAAGTGTTCAACCAGCCATTCGAATCGCGGGAGATGCGCCAGGGCCAAGCGGTGACGCGGATGACCTTGCTGCCGCCGGAGGTGTTGCGCAAAAACGCTGCGTTGGCTCAGGCGGTGCGTGATCCGCGTGCGATCAACATGATCCGCTATGCCGCCTCGCAGGGTGGACAGCCTCTCAATTTCATTCAGACGGTCCTGGTAGAACCGTTGAAGGTGAAGAAAAAAGATCCGCAGTCCGATGCCCATGCAGATACGTTCCACGCGACGTCCAAGGCCTGGCTGTTCCTGCAGGACGTCGGTGAGGACGACGGTCCCTTCTTCTTCGTGCCGGGCTCACACAAGCTCACGAAGGAGCGGCTGGAATGGGAGTATGAATGCTCCCTGAGCGCAGCCAAGGACCTGAGGTCCCACCATGCCAGCGGGTCTTTCCGGATCAAGGCGGATGAGCTTGCCTCCCTTGGCCTGCCGCAGCCCAAGAAGATGGCGGTGCCGGAAAACACTTTGATCGTGGCCGATACCTTTGCCTTTCACGGCCGCACGCCGTCCGACAAACCGACAGTCCGTTCGGAAATCCACTGGCACATGCGCCGAAATCCGTTCCTGCCGTGGACCGGCGGCGACCTGAAATCCATGCCGGGTTTGAAGGATCGCGGCATGCCGGTTCTGATGGATCTTGCGGATGTGGCTGAAAAGACGCTGAAGCAGCGCAACGTGTGGCGCAAGGTGGGCGAAGTCATGGTGCGCTCGCAGCCGCACGTGTGAGGGCTGAGGTGTCTTCTGATTTCTTCGTTTCAAAGATCCGATAGTCAATTGTTCCCATCCAACCTCATCCTGAGGAGGAATTTGGGGGTGATCTGTCGGAATGAACCTGGCCGGCCGTGTAACCGTCAGCTCTTCGGCGTCCAGAGGATCCGCTGGAGCTGTGCATCGAACAGGTCGTTTTCAGCCGGAAGGCGGTCAAACGGGCCGTCGTAGCCCGGGATTGCGTAGACCAGTTCCACGTTCGGATGGCCATCGGAATGGCAGATTGCCATGCCACGCCACAGGTTCTGGCCGACACGGCAATCGGCACGTGAGGAGCCGATTTCGGAAAAGGTCATGCCGATCCGTTCGCCGTTCGGGCCCTGCAGGTGGTGTGTCACACCGTGGACGGTGCGGACCTTGCCGTTCTGACCCTTGAACACCTGCAACACCTGAAAGCCGTCACTGTTGAAAGCTGCTAGCGCCCACTCGGTGGAGTTTTCGTTGGCGGTCTGAATGCCTTCGGTGGTGAAGCCGGGCAGGGCTGCCTCAATGGCTTTCTGGCCGTATTGGGTTTCACCGGTAATGCCGCCGACATGATCTTCAGCGATTTGCACCAGCGTGATGTTGGATGTCCGCACCAGGCGCCCGGATGTGCCGTCCAGATCCGCCGTCGGTGCGCAGGCCGCTCCCGTAAGTGCGAAAAGGCAGGCAAAACCGATAGCAGTTAGACGCATGATGATACTCGGGCTGATTGGGCTGCGCCGAAGTGCGCAGAAGCGATACGGGATTTACCAAGTAACGTCTTGTTTGCAAAGAGAGCGATGCCCCCTGTGGACAGTTCCCGAAGCTTGCAGGCAACTGCCGCAGGGGCATCAAGGCTTGCGTTTCAGCGTGCCTGTCAGGTCTCGTCCCGATTGATCCATTTGGGTGCGGAAGGGGGCGTATAGTTTTCGAACTGGCGGATCATATCCAGCGGCGAACTGGCGATCTGCGCCATGTCGCGCATCACCTGTTTGGTGAAACCCTGCTCTGTCTGGTGGTCGAGGAAGGCGATCAGGTGATCGTAGTAGCCTTCGGCATTGAGGAAACCGCAGGGCTTCTTGTGATAACCGAGCTGGCCCCAGGTCCAGACTTCGAAAATCTCTTCGAGCGTACCAACGCCGCCCGGAAGGGCTATGAAAGCGTCGGACAAGTCTGCCATCATCGCCTTGCGCTCATGCATCGAATCCACGAGATGCAGTTCGCTCAAACCTTCGTGACCGATTTCCTTGTCCTGAAGAGATCGCGGCAGCACCCCGATCACCTTGCCGCCGGCTTCAAGTGCCGCGTCGGCAACTGTGCCCATCAGGCCGACCTTGGCGCCGCCATAGACAAGCGTGTAGCCCTGTTCGGCGATGGCGCGTCCCGTTTCGCGCGCAATATCCGCATATGCCTCGAGAGCGCCGTAGCTGGAGCCACAAAAGACGCAAATGGATTTCATGTCTGTTCTCCGGTCGCTGAGGTGGCAGGCTCTGCCCTCAGGAATTTTGATCGTGTTCGATCCATGTCACGCGGGCCCGTCAGCCCGCGTGTCATCTTCAAGGTCAGTCTTTGGCCAACTCGTCCAGAACCCGGGCCCAGGAACGGATGCCCTTATGGAAGCTGGTCAGGTTGTATTTTTCGTTCGGCGAATGAATCTGGTCGTCTTCCAGTCCAAAGCCGATCAGCAGCGAATCCATGCCCAGCATGCGCTTGAAATCACCCACGATCGGGATCGAACCGCCCATGCCGGTCAGCGCAGCATCCTTGCCCCATTCCGCCTTGAGGGCTGTCTTGCCCTTTTCCAGCGCAGGCATCGCAAAGTCGAGCCTGAGGGCAGGGCTGCCTTCCTTGGCAATGAAATCCACCGTGCAGTCTGCCGGGATCTTCGAGCGCACGTAGGCGCGGAAAGCTTCCTGGACCTTGTCCGGGTCCTGATCGCCGACAAGGCGGAAGGTGAACTTGGCATGTGCTTCGGCCGGGATCACCGTCTTGGAACCGGCACCCTGGTAACCGCCCCACATTCCGTTCACTTCAACGGTCGGGCGGGTCCAGAGGTGTTCAAGCGGCATGCGGTCCTTTTCACCGCGCGGATATTTCAGGCCGACATCTCCGAGGAATTCCTCGACCGAGAAACCGAGCTCGTCCCACATCTTGGTGACTTCTTCCGGCATGTCGATGACGCCGTCGTAGAAGCCGGGCAGGGTCACCTTGCCGTTTTCATCGTGCAGGCCGGCAATGATCGAGGCGACGATGTGGTTCGGGTTTTGAGCCGAGCCACCATAGGAGCCGGAATGCAGGTCGCGGCTGGCTGCCTTGACGATGATCTCGTCGCCGACCATGCCGCGCAGCATGATGGAAATAGCCGGTGTTTCAGCGTCCCACATGCCGGTGTCGCACACGAGCGCGAGATCGCAGGACAGTTCGTCCTTGTTGGCTTCCAGGAACGGATGAAGCGACGGAGAACCAGACTCTTCCTCCCCCTCGAACAGGATCGTCACGTCGATCGGCAGGTCGCCGGTTTCTTCGAGATAGGCGCGGGCCGCTTCGACGAAGGTCATCAGCTGGCCCTTGTCGTCGGCGGAACCGCGGGCAACGATGATCTTGCTGCCGTCCGGCTTTGTCTCGATGGCTGGGTCGAACGGGTCGCGCTTCCACAGGTTCAGCGGATCGACCGGCTGAACGTCGTAGTGGCCGTAGAACAGGACATGCGGTCCCGGCTTGCCGGACTTGCGGTGACCGACAACCATCGGATGGCCGGTCGTGTCGCGTACCGATGCCTCAATGCCGATGTCGTTCAGTTCTCTTGCCAGCCATTCAGCAGCCTCACGGCACGGAGCCTTGAACGCGGGGTCGGTGGAAATGCTCTTGATCTTGAGGAGGTCGAACAGTCGGTCGAGGCTGTTGTCGAGATTGGCATCGATGCGCGCCAAGACCTTGTCGATGGAACTCATGACGGATCCTTGAATTTTTGAACAGATAGGAGCAGGCCCGATGGACTCGGGCAATGTGAGAAGGCCCTAACAGGCCATATCGGCGCGCGTAGCGCAATTGCTTATTCAGGAAGCAGAAGACGGCCCGCAAAGCGCCAGCCGCCGATCCATCAGGCGGCGTGGATCTCTTTCTCACCGGTGGCAGGTGCTGTGTCACCGGCCGTCTGTTCGTCCTGCAGACCCTTGTCTTGCGACAGATAGACGGTCGAGGAGGGATAGGCGATTTCAGATCCGTTGGCCTCGACGATCTCCCTTATGCCGAAGAGCAGTTCTTCCTGGATTTCCTGAAACGCTGCGACGGTGGCTGCCTGCACATAGGCATAGACGTCGACCGTGACAGCGTAATCGTCAAAACCGATCAGACGCACGCGAAGCGGATCTTCGATTACCTTTTCGTGGGCGAGGAGATAGTCGTGGATCGCTGCCAGAACGCGCTTCAGCGATGCCGGGCTCGTCTCATACCGCAGTTTGAGCTTGTGTCGGAAGTGAAACTGGTCGCGATAGCTGTAGTTGATGATCTTTCGTTTGGCGAGATCGGCATTGGCAACGGTAATGAGTGTTCGGTCGAGCGCCCTGATACGGGTTGAACGGATGCCGATGGATTCCACGGTGCCCGCCAGATCGTCGAACTGGCAGAACTCGCCGACGCGCACCATCCGGTCAGCATAGAGAATGATACCGCCGATCAGGTTTTCGATTGTCGGCTGGGCGGCAAGGGCAATTGCAAGACCGCCCACACCGAGACCGGCGATGACACCGTAGATCGGAATGCCGATCTGAGTTGCGCCATACCCAAGCACGATCAGCGCGATGGCAAGGGAGAAGACCCGGAAGCCGGTGCGCAGAAGGCTGACGTCAAGTCCGTCTCTTGCAGCCCCGGCACTGCTGGAAAACCAGACGTAGAACAGCTGCAGAAGCTGATAGACCATCCAGGCGGTCGCCGACCAGATGATGGCTGTCGTCGACGTGCCGACTGCCACCAAAGGCATGCCTGTGATGTTGATCTGATCTTCGCACACATAGCGGAAGAGACTTGCGGCAAGGATCACGACAACCGGATTGAGGATCGCGTGGACGATGCGGGTACCTTCGTTCACGGAGACCGCACGCCACCTGCGCCAGCGGACGTAATATCCGAACACGACCGCGTAGAGGACGAGAAGTCCGGCAAGCGCCAGCCACTGCCAATACGCCTGGTCTGCAAAATGATACTGAAGCAGGTCAGGCCCGGCTTCAATGACGTCATACCAGAGCGGTGCAATCAGGTTGCCGGGGGTGTAGGTGTAGTATTCAAAGAGGTCTTCCCCGCGATCCGCTGTGATTGGCAGAACCCGTACAACTGCATAGTCTTCGGGAATGCGCTCAACGGAGGACCTGGAAAACAGGTACTGCCCGCGCAGTTCCCCTTCATCCTGGCGCAGCAGGTTGATGCTGGTACCGGGAATGGTCCAATGGTCAGGCAAATCCGCCGCGTTGCCGGCCTTTCGCGAGCTGCCTGCAGGCGAGCCGGGAATGTCTTCGAAAAGCGGCGCCGGGATCCTGTCCAGGATCTCCTGAAGCTGCAGTGCAATCTCGACGCTGGCATTTTCCCGGGAAGTCACGGGAATGCCGCTGAGGTCGAAAGTCTGCGCGGCTTTTGAAAGAAGCGCACGTACCAGAACCAGTTTTTCCTCTTCGCTGTCCGACAGGAACAACCGGTTGCTGTCATCATAACTGTCCCGAACCGACATCCAGAGCGTGTTCACTTCGTTCATGATGTAGACGAAGCTTTCCAGTGTCGCACGCGGACTGGACGTGTCGGGTGGAGAAATCGGGTTGTCGCGCAGGTACTCCCGGGCGCGGGCCACCCGATTTTGATCCAGTGATCCTGCCCGCTCTTCCGTACTGGTGGGGGCTGCGCCGGGCTCCTGTGCACCGGCCATCGGCGCGCCGGTCAGGAGAACAGCAACCAGGGACAGCAGGAAAAGCAATTGCAGGGCCGAACCGAAGAGGCGCTGTTGCAAGCACTCAGCTTTGTATTGCGGTTGTGGCCGGTTTTCTCGGTAACGCATGTTGCCCCGTCTGCCGTTGTTTCAATTGCAGCCTTAACGGGAAGGGGTAACTATCCTGTTACTCAGGGGATAATGGGGGGGCTCATCACTCCTGAACCGGATTGGTGTAATCGCTTGCGGTGAGGACAATTTCCACCCTTGCAGGCCCGATGACATCTTCCAGCCGGGCGGAGAGAATGTCGCGGAACGTGTCTATGTCTTCGGCACGAACGGGTTTTTCGGGGTCGAGATAGACGGCCACCCAGTGCATGCGCCCTGCCTGAAGGACAGCTGCCCGATGCAGGCGATAGCCTGTTTCGCGGGCAAGGTCCCGGGCAGCCCGGGCGACCTTGGCATAGGTGCTGCTGGGGGCGCTGACGCCGGCAAGATCTGCCAGCGTCGTGCGGAAGGTCGAAAGCGGCTGCCAGATGATCGCCAGGATCAACACCAGAACGATGACGGCATCACCGATCGGGACAAATGGTCCGAGAACCGTATCTTCCAGATAGGGCAGTGACAGAAGGGCTGCTCCCGAGCCGACGCTGAGCGCGCCGTCGATGAGAGCGGCGCGGGCTTCGGTCTTCAGGATGGCGCTGCGCTTGCCGGTTTTCCGGTAGGCACGGTGAAAGTTGAATGCAAGGCCAAGGCAGATGCTGACGATGACGACTGCGTAGACCGCGATCGGACCAAACACCAGTTCCGGGACAATGCCTCCGGAAAAGAAGGTCCAGATTTTCGAGATGGAGACAAAGGCTGCGAAGACCAGCACGCCAATGAGGATGAGGCTCCGGAAGGTGACATAGAGCACCTCGTCGAAATCGTGTCCCCAGGGTCTGGAGCGAGTTGGTGGCAGGCCGACCCTTGCCCCGATACGAGCGGCCGCAATGGCGGAGATGAAGTTGACCGCCGAATACAGCCCATCCACCAGCATGGCGTCGGACCGGGATACCCATGCCGTCAGAAGGCCGGCAACGGCCATGAACAGGTTGGCCCATTTGCCGATGACAAGCGCCTTGCGCTCGGTCTCCAGATTTTGGGTCGCGGTTGCCGGCATCGCTTCGTCTAGTTGCCTCTTTTCAGCGAACCGAGCAGGCCCCGAACCAGCGCACGGCCGAGCGAGGAGCCGAGACTTCTGGCTGCGGACTTGAGCCCGGCTTCCAGGGCCGTGTCGCGCTGGCCACGGCGGTTGCTGCGCCGTTCCCGGCTTTCCTGACGCGGCCTGTCATCGCGTCCGAAGTCGGGCAGCTGAAAACCGGACCGCGAGCGCCGTGGCTCGCCATGTTTCCTGGCGTAGCTGTCTTCCTTTTCCTGGCGCCGCTGTTCCTGTCTCTGTGCTTCCTGCGCGCGCCCCATCAAGACTTCGTAAGCCGACGTCCGGTCGCGGGTGCGCTCATAAGTGCCAAAGACGGGGCTGGACTGGATCAAGGCCCGTCGTTCGGCCTGAGTGACGGGACCCAGCCGCGAACAGGGCGGACGGATGAGCGTGCGCTGAACAACGGACGGAATGCCTTTGCCTTCCAGGGTCGAGACCAGTGCTTCGCCGACACCGAGTTCCGTGATGACCCGTTCGGTGTTGAGATCCGGGTTGGGACGGAAAGTTTCCGCAGCTGCCCTGACAGCCTTCTGGTCGCGCGGCGTGAAGGCACGCAGGGCGTGCTGAATCCGGTTGCCGAGCTGGGAAAGCACGGTCTCCGGTACGTCCAGCGGGTTCTGAGTAACAAAATAGACGCCGACACCCTTGGAACGTATCAGCCGGACTACCTGTTCCACCTTCTCGATAAGTGCCTTGGGAGCATCGGAAAACAGAAGGTGGGCTTCGTCGAAGAAGAACACCAGCTTCGGCTTTTCCGGATCACCGACTTCGGGCAGTTCCTCAAAGAGTTCAGACAGCATCCAGAGCAGGAAGACGCCATAGAGCCGGGGGGCGGACATGAGCTTGTCCGCAGCGAGGATGTTGACGACGCCCCGGCCGTCCGGCGCGGTGCGGATGAAGTCACGGATGTCGAGGGCCGGTTCTCCGAAGAAGTGTTCTCCGCCCTGGCGCTCCAGCACCAGAAGCCTGCGCTGAATGGCCCCGACGGACGCCTTGGAAACGTTGCCGTAGATCGTGGAAAGCTCGGAGGCACGTTCTGCCACGTGGGCAAGCATTGCCCTGAGGTCTTTCAGATCCAGCAGCAGCAGGCCTTCATCGTCGGCCAGCTCGAACAGGACGTTCAGTACACCTTCCTGCGTATCGTTGAGTTCCAGCAGTCGGGCGAGGAGCAGGGGCCCGATCTCGGAAACGGTGGTGCGGATCGGATGGCCTTGCTCGCCGAGCAGGTCCCAGAACACCGCTGGGAACGCTTCGTAGGTGTATTCGTCGGCGATCCCGACATCGCTGGCACGTTTTTCAAGAAAGTCCTTGGAAACACCCGCGGTTGCAAGTCCGGACAGGTCGCCCTTGATATCGGCGCAGAACACGGGAACACCGGCCTTGGAAAAGCCTTCGGCAAGGATCTGCAGCGAAACGGTCTTGCCGGTGCCTGTTGCTCCGGCAATCAAGCCGTGGCGGTTTGCGAGCTTGAGCGTGAGGGTTTCTTCCCTGGTGCTGGCACCGATGAAAATACTGTCTTTTACCGTCACGATTACCCCCGAATCCCTGCATCTTGCCGCAGCCTAGAGCCTTTCGCTGCCAGATTGAAACATTCTGTTGCCGGGCGGCATTGGACGAGCGTGCGGCCTGCATGCGGCATAGTCGAGCAGAAAAGACATTGCCCATCGACGTGGGCACCTCGAGACTTGTATAGAGAAGCCAAACGGGCGCCGGATGACAGAGCGTCAGTCATTTGATCAGGAGATTTTCATGGACGAGCTCATCCAGCGGATCATGGCGGCAGCAGGCATCGAGGAAGATGTCGCCAAGAACGCCATCGGCATCATTCTGGGCTTCTTGAACAAGGAAGGTCCGGAAGACAAGATGCAGCTCATCTTCGACGCTTTGCCTGGAGCGAAGGATCTTGTCGATGCGCGTGCGGAAGCCGGTTCCGGCGGCGGGTTCTTGAGCGGTCTTGGTAGCATGATGGGCGGTGGCATGGGGGCCATGGCGGCGCTCAATGAATTGACAAATGCGGGCCTCGACATGGATGGCGTGCAAAGTGTTGTCAAAGAACTCGTCTCCTATGCTAAGGAAAAAGCAGGGGACGATGTTGTGAATGAAGTGGTTTCACAAATTCCGGGACTGAGCCAGATCGTCTGACTGTCCCAGGTTCGGTTGCCGGTTGATTAGGGAGTTCTGAGCGCATGTCTTATTCCATCGATGAAATCGAAGGTATCGGCCCAACCTATGCTGCAAAGCTGGGTGAAGTCGGCATCAAGACAACGGAAGCTTATCTGGAGCGTGCGAAGGACCCGAAAGGTCGCAAGGCGCTGGAAGAAGAAACCGGCATCGACGGCAAGCGGATCCTGAAATGGGCCAACATGGCGGATCTGATGCGCATCAGCGGCGTTGGTGAGGAATATTCCGAACTCCTGGAAGCTGCCGGCGTCGACACGGTGAAGGAACTGAAGCATCGCAATGCCGCCAACCTGGCGGAGAAGATGCAGGAAGTGAACGAAGCCAAGAAGCTTGTTCGCCAGGTGCCGAGTGAAAGCCAGGTTACCAAATGGGTCGATCAGGCCAAGGAACTGCCGCCGATGATGACCTACTGAGGTCGGCAAGCCGAAAAATGAAATGACAAAAAAGGCGTGCGGAAAGCACGCCTTTTCCTTTTTGCGATTGGCATTTTGACGTTGTTGCCCGGCGTGCGTGCCTGGCGTGGTCTCATCTGACCCATGTTGTTTTGCATCCGCGCCAGAACAAAAAAGGCGCACCGAAGTGCGCCTGTTGTTAGCCCCTGGAAGCTGTTGCCTGGAGAAGCAGCTTTATACGCTGATCTGGCCGTAACGAAGCGCTTCGACCACGGTGTGGGTCTTGTTGGAAGCGTTCAGCTTGACACTGGCATTCTGCAGGTGAGCGTGGACAGTCCGCTGGGAGATGTCGAGCACGTCTGCGATTTCGCCGGCTGTCTTGCCATAGGCCGTCAGTTCCAGAACCTTGCGCTCACGGGTCGACAATGCGCCCGGTCGCTGTCCGGAAATCACGCCAAGTTCGCGCAGGCGCGAGAAGGCGGCTGCTGCAAGTGCTTCCAGATTGGAAAGATCGTATTTGTTGACCTGAAGAGCAGGGCCGCTTGCAAACACGAATGCCTGGAAAGGATAGAGTTCCGTCACTGGTATCACGAGAACCTGACTTCCTTCCCCGGCTGACGCCAGAAGGTCGGAATGTTCCATGTCACCGGCGGAGATTGTCCAGACGCGAGCCCGGTTTGAACCGAGGCCAAGCATCAAGGCGCTGTCATTTGCAGAAAGCGAAGTGCTTTCAATTCCGTCATTGCGTTGATCGGGCCACCGGAACCGTTGAACGAGGTTGTCGATCGGGCGGTTCGGCATCGGCAGGCCGGTAATGAGGATATGCGTCGCCCCCATGCGTCGAAGGTTCGATTCCAAAATATCGAGAACATGATGGGCGGCATTTGCTTCCGAGATTGCTCTCAGCTTGCTCTTCAATTCCGTTTGATCAAGCATTGTGCACATCCTTTGCGGCTTGGGTGGCCGCGTCTTTGCGGGTGTCCGTACGTGAGCCGGAACATCCGCTGATGGGTGAAACCCGTTCCCGCCAAACCTATTCAGGTAAGTGTCGGATCCGGACGCCGCGCATTTCTTATGAGGGTAGAATTTCCCATGCGTCAGCACCTATACGCTACAATACAATTGATGATCGTACCAATAGGGAAAACTGGCAAATTTAGCTTATTCCGCCAAAAAATTGACAAGTTGGCGCCTAGAAGAGGCCAAATTGTCTTTCTGCGAAGTGTTTAACGTCTTCGTAAGTGTAAGTCGAAAAACGCAATTTGTAGATAAATTTTTATTTTGCGCGTCTAATTAATTCTACGAGCGAATCGCAAGTCGGAACTGGCTCCCGGTTTCACCTGATTCAACTGTCCGAGACCTTGTGAACTTCAAATCCTTACCCATTCTGCTGAGTTGCCAAGCTTCGGGCCCAGGGACTAAAACGGGGCCAGGGAGTACGTGCGATGCCGAACAGCTTTACTGGACCTGAAAGTTTTTATTCTGCCGACGCGGAGGCCTGGTGGGCTGCCGTCGACAAGGCCCTGAAGGGGAGTGCCCGGCAGAAGCTTTACGGGAAAACCGAAGATGGACTGGATATCGCGCCGCTTTATGAGCGCAGGACAGACAGTCCGGCGCGCGCCCTTCGGGCTGCCGCAGGCGACTGGTCCGTGGTCCAGCGGATCGACATTCCCGATCCTGCCGCCGCAAACGCACAAATTCTGGAAGATCTGGAGGGTGGCGCGAGCGGCCTTGACCTGGTTTTCCGCGGTGCTGCCGCATCATACGGCAATGGCATCCGGGTAGACGATCTATCCGGTGTCGACCGCCTCCTGAAAGACGTCGAACTGGATCTGATTGACCTGCGCTTTGAGGCAGGGCGGGAAAATGTCGAGATTTTCGCCTCCATTCTGGCATTGCTTGAAAAGCGCAAGATCGATCCGGCAAGCGTTCGCCTGACGGCCGGGATCGATCCCTATGGCTGGGTGGCAGTCAATGGTGTCGCACTTGCCGACATGGAAAACGCCTACAGGCATTTCCGCGATCTGGTGGTCGCAGCGCATGATTTTGGCAGCCCGGCACGGGTAATGAAGGCGGACGGGCGCATATGGCACGAAGCGGGGGCGACGCCTGCGCAGGAACTTGCGCTTGTTCTGGCTTCCGCCACAGCTCACATGCGCTTGCTGGAAGGCACGAGACTGGCGCCCGAACAATGGGCTGACAGAATTTCCTTCAGCCTGATCGCGGAAGCCGACCAGATAGGAACCATTGCCAAGGCCCGCGCGATCCGCTCGCTCTGGGCGTCGGTACTGGACGGTGCAGGACTGCCGCAAGCGGCTTTGCCGCTCCACATGTCGACTTCCTACAGAATGCTGACCCGACGGGACCCCTGGGTCAATCTGCTGCGCAACACGGTGGCAACCTTTGCAGCCGGTGTCGGTGGTGCAGACAGTGTCTGTGTCCTGCCGCATACGCTGGCTGTCGGTTTGCCCGACGGCTTTGCCCGCAGGCTGGCGCGCAATACGCAGTCTATCCTTCTGGAAGAAAGCAACCTTGCGAAGGTGACCGATCCGGCCGCCGGCTCTGGCGCCATTGAAGACCGGACGGATACAGTTTGCGAGGCTGCCTGGAGCCTCTTCCAGGATATCGAGGCGGCCGGTGGCCTGTTCGAGGCGGTGCGCACGGGCCTCGTGCATGATCGTATCGGAGCTGCCAGGGCCGGTCTTGCCAAGAACATCGCCACCAGAAAGCGTCCTATCACCGGCGTAAGCGAGTTCCCGGACCTTGCTGAAAAGCCTGTTGCGGTGCTGAAGTCGAGTAAAGAAGATCTCGCAGGCGTGAGCGCACCGCGTGAGGACCTGCCGGAACCGGGAGACGGCGAGCGCTTTGCGACCCTGCGCAAGCTTGCCCTTCAGGGAGTGCCCCTGAGCGAACTGGGCATGCGGCTTGACCTTCTGCCGCGCGACTATTCCCTTCCGAAGCTGGAAACGGCCCGGATAGCGGAGCCCTTCGAGCAGCTTCGTAGCAGGTCAGAAGCCTTCGAGCAGGCCGCGTCGACAACACCAGCGGTATTCCTGGCTTCTCTCGGCAGTCTGGCCCAGTTCTCGGCGAGAGCCACCTGGACGGCAAACGCCTTTGCGTCGGGCGGGTTGAAACCCGTCGGACCGGCTGTCTATGGTTCGCTTGAAGATCTCGTTGAGGCCTTCCGGCAAAGCGGGGCGATGCTTGCCTGTCTCGTCTCCACGGACGATGTTTACGAGGCGCAGGCGGAAGAGGCAGCTCAAGCCCTGAAAACGGCAGGGGTGGATTACCTCTACCTTGCAGGGCGCCCTGGAGACCGGGAAGATGCCTATCGCAAAGCCGGTGTGGACGCTTTTGTCTTTGCCGGATGCGATCTGCTTGCACTGTTGAAGGATGCATTTGACCGGCTGGAGACCCAACAAGGGGGCCAGCCGAAAGATCTGGAGATCCAATCATGAGCAGGATCCCGAATTTCGCTGACAAGCCGTTCCGGAAAATCGTGAAGGCTGCGGACGCCGGCTCGCAGGAGAGCTGGCAAACGCCGGAAGACATCGTTGTGCCGCCTGTCTATGGGGCGCAGGATCTTGAGGGACTGAAACATCTGGATACCTGGCCGGGCCTGCCGCCGTTTCTGCGCGGTCCTTACCCGACGATGTATGTCCAGCAGCCCTGGACAGTGCGCCAGTATGCCGGGTTCTCAACGGCCGAAGATTCAAACGCCTTTTACCGGCGTAACCTTGCCGCCGGTCAGAAGGGCCTGTCGGTGGCCTTCGACCTTGCCACGCACCGCGGGTACGACAGCGATCATCCGCGTGTTTCGGGTGATGTCGGCATGGCAGGGGTGGCGATCGATTCCATCTATGACATGCGTACGCTCTTTTCCGGCATTCCGCTGGACAAGATGAGCGTCTCCATGACCATGAACGGCGCAGTGCTGCCGGTGCTGGCGCTTTACATCGTTGCGGCGGAAGAGCAGGGCGTTGCCCAGAAGGACCTTTCAGGCACCATTCAGAACGATATTCTGAAGGAGTTCATGGTCCGCAACACCTATATCTATCCGCCCAAGCACTCCATGCGGATCATCTCGGACATCTTCAAATACACGTCCCAGAACATGCCGCGCTTCAATTCGATCTCCATTTCCGGCTACCACATGCAGGAAGCGGGGGCGACGGCGGATCTGGAGCTGGCATATACGATTGCCGACGGCATCGAATATGCCCGCGCCGGTGTCGCCGCCGGCATGGACATTGACCAGTTCGCACCGCGGCTGTCCTTCTTCTGGGCGATCGGCATGAACTTCTTCATGGAAGTTGCCAAGCTGCGTGCCGCGCGCCTGATCTGGGCGACCCTGATGGAAGAAAACTTCCAGCCGAAAAACCCGAAATCCCTGTCGCTGCGCACCCATTCGCAGACCTCCGGCTGGTCACTGACGGCACAGGACGTCTTCAACAACGTCATTAGAACCTGTGTGGAAGCCATGGCGGCAACGCAGGGGCATACGCAGTCGCTGCACACGAATGCGCTGGACGAGGCGCTGGCTCTGCCGACCGACTTCTCCGCACGTATCGCCCGCAACACGCAGCTGTTTCTGCAGCAGGAAAGCGGCACGACGCAGGTGATCGATCCCTGGGGCGGTTCCTATTACGTCGAGAAGCTGACGGCAGACCTTGCCGAGAAGGCCATGGCGCACATCCGCGAAGTGGAAGAGCTTGGCGGCATGGCGAAGGCCATCGAGAAGGGTATTCCGAAGCTGCGGATCGAGGAAGCAGCCGCCAAGACACAGGCGCGCATCGACAGCGGTGCGCAAACCGTGGTCGGCGTCAACAAGTTCAAGCCGGAAAGCGAACAGGCGATCGACGTCCTGAAGGTCGACAACGCCCAGGTGCGCGCCGCGCAGATCGACAAGCTCAAGCGCCTGCGTGAAGAGCGCAACGAGGCCGAGACCCAGGCCGCCCTGGAAGCGTTGACCCAATGTGCCGCGTCCGGTGACGGCAATCTGCTGGATCTTTCGGTCAAGGCCGCACGGGCCAAGGCAACCGTGGGTGAAATCTCCCTGGCAATGGAGAAAGTGTTTGACCGGCACAAGGCCGAGATCAAGTCGATTGCCGGTGTCTACAAACGGGAGGCCGGAGCCATGTCCGGAACCATCGAGAAAGTCCAGAAGCTGGTGGAAGCCTTTGAAGACAACGATGGCCGCCGACCGCGTATCCTGGTCGCCAAGATGGGGCAGGACGGACACGACCGCGGTCAGAAGGTGATTGCCTCGGCGTTTGCCGATCTCGGTTTCGACGTTGATATCGGGCCCTTGTTCCAGACCCCGGAAGAGGCTGCCCGCCAGGCGGTCGAAAACGATGTTCACGTGGTCGGCGTGTCATCGCTGGCGGCGGGCCATCTGACACTGGTGCCGGCTCTGAGGCGGGCGCTGGCGGAAGAAGGCCGGGAAGACATTATGATCGTCGTTGGCGGTGTTGTGCCTCCGCAGGATTATGACGAACTCTACAAGTCCGGGGCAGCGGCGATCTTCCCACCGGGAACCGTGATTGCGGAAGCGGCCATCGGTTTGATCGGCAAACTCAACGAGCAATTGGGATATGGCTCCGCTGAAGCAGCTGAATAAAGCCCGTGTCGGCAGTCGTCAGGTATCCTGGAACTTGCTCACCGGGACCGGTGGTTCCAGGTACATGCCGAAGAGGTAAGGACCCATGCGCCAACGGATTTCCGTAAAGACCCGGGTCAGTTCCTTGTCGTCATCGATCAGCACCCGGTCCGGAACCGGCAGGTCCGGGTCCTGAACGACGATGCCGATGTCGCCGTTCTCAAGGTCGTAAAGCGTGCATTCGCTCAAGTGCGTGCTGTCCAGATTGAGCAGCTTGCCTGATCGCAGCCGCGCTCTTGTTGCAGGCACCGGCCTGCCTTCAAGGGGGGAATTTGATCGCGTCATGGCTAAAGACCGCTCGCTCCGTCGGACCTGTTGAAATTACGGAGGATGTTCTAGGCAGCGTAGCTTGCGCAGGACTGGAAGGTGTTTCGGGCCCGATGACCTTCCGGCCGACACCACCCAGGGTCTGCCGTGTCGCAGGGACTGTTTCCAATTCACGTGGGCTGACATGCTGAAGGACACCATCAAGACCTGGGCAAAGCGCATCAAGCGAGATCTCCATGCCCTTTATCTGGCTGGAAGGGATCCGAGGGTTCCCTGGTATGTGAAGGCCCTGGCCATCGCAACCGCAGCCTATGCTCTGTCACCCATTGACCTGATTCCGGATTTCATTCCGGTGATCGGATATCTCGACGATCTGCTTCTCGTGCCGCTCGGCATCTACCTGGTGGTGAAGCTCATTCCACCGCAGGTGATGGAGGACTGCCGGCTGGAAGCTGACAGGAGATCGGAAAAGCTGCCTGCCAGCAAAATGGCGGCAGTCCTGGTTCTACTGATCTGGATCGGTGCGGCGTTGGTTGCACTTTTGTGGTTCTGGCGGCGTGTTTCTGTCTAATCTTCCGGAGTTTTTTCGGGCTCGTAAATCAGAATGTCACCGGGTTGGCAGTCGAGCACGTCGCAGATCTTTTCCAGGGTCTCGAAACGGACACCCTTCACTTTTCCGGACTTGAGCAGCGAAACATTCTGCTCGGTGATGCCAATGCGTTCGGCAAGCTCCTTGGACCGCATCTTCCTGCGGGCGAGCATTACGTCCAGTTCAATGATGATGGGCATGACGGGACCCCCGGCGCTGTCGCTTGCTTATTTTTCGATTTTCTTCTGCGAGCTGGACGGCCTTACGCAAGAGAGAGATGAGCAAGGCATGAGTGTCCCGAGAATCATGCCTGATATTTCACTGCCATCAGCCACGGCGTCAACAATCCTTTGTTCTTGTGAAAGCTTCCGGCGTGCAAACGCGACTGGCCGTGGATGACCGGGAGCCTTGTTGCTTGCAAACGCTGAGAGAAGGTGCGGGGGCTGAAGACATCTGCCCACCTCGGTGCCACCGTGCATGAGGCCAAGTTGCCGGAGACAGGTAACGCCATTGATGTTCAGCATTCGCAACGCTCCATGGTCCACCTCAAATGAACTGCTGGTTCTCGTCTGCAATCAGGGCAGCCTCGCGAAGGATCCAGCCGAACAGCAGCATCAAGGCACCAAGGACGAGAAAGAAGATCTCGCCACCGTCCAGACTGATGTCGACGGTGCGCTGGCCCGGGGGAAAGTCATAGGTCAGGAGGACCGAGCCGATCGGATCGCTGATTAGGTCGAAGACCGCGAACACGATAAGCCAGATGCCGAAGGAAAACACGTTTGCAAGCGTCTTAGGCGAGAAGAACTCCATCTTCTGAAACCGCTTGAAGACCTGACGGATGTTCCAGCCCACCGCCAGCAGCAGACTGAAGGCAATGGCTGCCAGTATGGATATTCCGATGCGCTGAACCTGCGGAATGTCACCCAGCATGCGTTCGGTATCGGCGACATCAAATGTTTCTTGCGCACCGATCATCAACTCGTTCGGCAGGGCGATACCGATCGTTACGACCACGCCCAGACCCAGCAGGATCAACAGGATGATGGTGACGGCCCATTTCATGAACGCGGATACACGCCGGATCCGCGTCAGCCGCTTCTCCCGTTCCGCCCATTCAAGTTCGCTCATCGGTTACTCCGCATCGTGTCATTGCGGCATCGTATCTAGTTCATCTGTCGGGAAAACACAAATTCAAAAACATTGCTATTGACAAAAAAATTATTGCAATCAATTTTCAAATTATCGTTTTACATTAATTTTTTAAATTTGTGAGGCGATGAGATTGTCATACATGAAGTGAGATCACTGATGGTAAGTTCCTTTGCCAATTATGTTTTTCGTGCGCCGCCGGCCATCGGGCGCGGTCGCTCCAGGCAACGCCCCGGTGTGATCAGGCGTGTTCTGCGGAGCCACTGGCTGTTGGAGCCGCTGGTTCTGTGCGCCGTTCTTGGTGTGCTTGTCGTTGGGGCGAGTGCTGCCGATCTGGAGACTTTTGACGCTCCTGTCTATTCGCAAGCGCCACAGTCGCTCTGGGCTGGGCCTTATCTCGGCTTTGAAGCAGGTGTTTCGCAGACCGTGACAGACGTCAAATCAGGCGGTCGATCGAAGGATTTTTCACGGGTCGACGCAGCGTTCGGTCTTTTCGGCGGTTACAACTGGGAAGTCTCCCGCTTCGTCCTGGGTGTGGAAGGCGGTGCGGCCTATCTCGGCGGCCGTGAAAAAGGCAACCATCCGACGCTGGGCACCATCGAGACAGGATCCAAGTGGACGATCAATGCCAAGGCCCGGGGCGGCGTGCCGATCAACAACGTGATGCCTTATCTCAGCCTCGGTATTGCTGCGACAGAACACAGCCTCAAGGCGAACGGGACGGAGAGAAACTCCGTTTCGATCGGTCCGGTGATCGGCGGGGGTGTCGAGGTTGCGGTAACGGATGCGTGGCATCTCAGGGCCGACTACTCGATGACCGGTATCCTGGACGAGAAGGCCGGATATGGCGGTACGAAGGTAGATCGGACGGCCGGTAACCATCGGCTCATGATCGGGCTCTCCCGTTCGTTCTGATCTGTCTCCTGACAAGCCAACCCTGTCGGGCCATTTGTCCGGCAGCATGGAACGGCTGCGCTTTTCCCACTGAGCGCAGCCGTTTCCCTTTGTCTTTGTGGGCTCTGTTATCCGTAGACCAGGTTCGGCAACCAGGTGATCAGTCCGGGGAACAGCATGCACAATGCCAGTCCAAGCACCTGAAGCGCCAGGAAGGGCAGGGCAGACTTGAAGATGTCTGTCATCGGAATGTCCGCCGGAGCGACGCCTCGCAGGTAGAAGAGTGCGTAGCCGAACGGTGGTGACAGGAAGCTCATCTGCATGTTCACCAGATAGAGAACACCGAACCACAGCACCAGATCGTCCGGGCTGTCGAGCCCGAAGGAGGCCGCTCCGAGCGCCTTGATGATCGGCACGAAGATCGGCACGCACAGGAGCAGGATACCGACCCAGTCCAGGAACATGCCCAGGACGACAAGCACGATCTGCATGATGATCAGAATGCCCCATGGGCCGAGGCCGGTGGCTTCCAGCGCGCCTTGCACGAATTGCTGACCGCCTTCCAGTACATAAAGACCAACGAAGATGGTCGCGCCGAACATGATCCAGATCACCATGGCCGAAGCCTTCAAGGTGGTCAGCGAGGCTTCGCGCAGTGTCTGCCAATCGAGATTGCGGTGGATGGCGGCCACGACGATGGCGCCGAAGGTGCCGATGCCGGCTGCTTCCACCGGAGTTGCGACGCCGGTGAAGATCACGCCCAGCACGATCACGATCAGCGCGATCGGCGCAGACATGTTCGACAGCAGCCGGACCTTTTCCTTGAACGGAATACGTTCTTCCTCCGGGATCGGCGGGCCTTTTCTGGGGTCGATCATGCAGCTGACGATCACATAAAGGATGTAGAGCCCGGACAGCAGCAGGCCGGGAATGACCGCGCCGATGAAGAGCTCACCAACGGACTGTTCGGCCACGACGGCGTAGATGATTGCCAGGATCGACGGTGGGATCAGGATGCCGAGCGTTCCGCCGGCCATGATCGAGCCCATGGCGATCTTAGGATCGTAGTTTCGCTTCAGCATAGCGGGCAGGGCGATGATGCCCATCGTGACAACAGCCGCCCCGATGACACCCACCATGGCCGCCAGTACGGTGGAGGCGATGATGGTGGCAGCCGCCAGGCCGCCCTTCACGCCGCCAAGCACCTTGTAGATGACATCGAACATGTCGTTGATGATGCCGGCCCGTTCCAGCATCGATGCCATGAATATGAACAGCGGGATTGCCGATAGCTGGTAGTTGGTCATCAGCGGAAAAATGCGCGACGGCACGATGTTGAGCGCCCGCTCGTCACCCAGGAAGAACAGGAACACACAGGCGAGCCCTCCCGTAACGAAGGCCAGCGGCAGCCCTGCCATCAAGAGGACCAGCAGCGAGCCGAACATGATGAGTGTCAGCCACTCGATTCCGATTTCAAGTCCCATCGATCAAGCCCTGCCCATCACTGCGCGGATGTCCTGCGCGAATTTGGAAATTCCCTGGAGCACCAGCAGCAACCCGCCGAGCACCATGACCCACTTCATTGGCCAGAGCGGCACTTCCCATTCGTTGAAGCTGATTTCGCCCCAGCGGATGTTCGGATCGGTCCACTGGGCAAGGTTCCAGCTTGCAACGACATCGCTGAAGCCGATTTCACCGCGTGCCCAGTCAGATACCAGCGAGTTGCCGGAGGGAACCGCGATGGCATCGAACGCGAAGATCCACGAAGTCACCAGCAGGGTGCCGGCGAAGATGAAGAAGAAGACGGATGTCAGTAGATCGACAATTGCCTTGCGGCGCGGCGACAGCGGCGCATAGAAGACATCGACCCGTACGTGGGATTCCGTCAGCATGGCGTAGGACCCGGCGATCAGGTACTGCATGCCGAACATGAGGTACATCGCCTCGTGAGCCCAGTTGGTCGGGCTGCCGAAGACGTAGCGGCTCATGACCTCGAAGTAGTAGACAAGAACGGCGATCACCGCCCAGTAGCTGACAAACTCGCCACAGTAGAGCGAGAGCCGGTCAATCCAGCCGGTCCAGCCGGAAGAGACGTGATCCGCATCGTCCTTGCGCTCGGCTTCTTCAAGCTCCTTGAGCTTCTTTTCCGCCTCGCTGAGTTCCGGGTCCGGTGGCAGGTTCTCGTTTGCTTTGGAAACCAGCCGGGGCAGGAGGAGTGCGTCGACCGCCACACCTGCAAGCAGGAGCCAGAAGGCGTACTTGGCAACATTGCCCCAGAAATCGAGGGTTTCGCGAGCTGTTACGGCAGCCGGGCGGGCGGTCTCCAGAGTTGCCTCGGCCTCCGCAACCCGGGTCTTGCCCTGTTCGACACGTTGTTCGGCGCGCTGGACATCCCGTTCCGCGCGGCGCTTGGCAAAGCTGCCTTCTTCGGCCTGCGCTTCCGCCTCGGCGAGCTTTTGGCGCAAGGCAGGAAGATCGGCCTCTGCGGTCTTCACCCTTTCGCCTTCGCGCTCGAGCGTGCGCTCCGCCTGTCGCACTGCGTTGGCCATGTCCGAGACAACCGCGCGCGCATCCTGGCTTTGCGCGTTGGCGTAGAGGATCAGCACGAAGACCGGGATATAGACCAGCCCGATCAGGCTTTTCAGGTAAAGCCGATGCAGACCCAGGATGCCGCCGGTGACAAGAATGAAATAGCCGAGCACCAGCGAGTAGCGCCGTTCAGTCGGCTTCGGCCGCTTGGCAAGGGCAGCGGCGATCAGCGGAAAGATGATCAGCCCCAGCCAATAGGCCCAATGCGGCAGGGTAAAGTCCAGATGAGGCATGCCTCTCCCTTCCCCAGGGGAAACAAGCCCCTGTTGAGTTGAACAGGACCCGCGCGGCTGGCCGCGCGGGTCCGTTTCCCGAGACGTCGTCTGGGATCAGAGGTCGAGTTCGAGGCCTTCGACCTGCTCCGGCGTGACGTAGCCGAGTGAACCGGACATCATGTAGTCGAGCTGAATCTTGAAGAGGCGCGCGCTGTCCTTGTCCCGGTTCGCATAGTTGAACCAGATCGGAACGGCGACTTCGGTCATCAGTTCGACATCGTCCTGGCTGAGCCGGGTGATTTCGGTGCCGTCGGCCTCGAACTTCGCCCAGGCTTCCTGGTCTGCCTTCTGGATGGCTGCATGGTGCATGTCGGAATAGACGTGTGTTTCCATCTCGACGAACTGCTGCATCTGCGGGCTGAGCGCATTCCAGGCATCCATGCCGACGGTGATGTCCATCAGGTCGACCGGCTGATACAGCGACATGAAGCCCGGAGGGCCCATGGAAATGTATTTGGTGACCTGGCTGAAGCCGAGGGCATAGTTGACCGCCGGACCGACATAATCGGCGACGTCGATGGTGCCTTTTTCAAGTGCCGGGAAAATCTCCGATCCCGGAAGCACCGTCGTTTCCGCGCCGATCTCTGTGAAGACTTCGGCGACCATGCCGCCCGGCAGGCGCATCTTGCGGCCGCGGAAGTCATCGATGGAGCGGATCGGCACCTTGGAGTGGATGATGTTGGGGCCGTGATGCACCGGTCCGACAAACATCATGTTCTGTGCGGCGTAGAGTTCACGGGCGATCTCAAGACCGCCAAGGGAATAGTAGAACACGTCCCATTCGTGCGGGTTGCGCATACCGAGCGGATAACTCGTCAGGAAGGTGGCCGCGGGGATGATGCCCTGCGCATAGATCGTGAACGGGTTGACCGCGTCCAGAACGCCATTCTTGACGGCGTCGAACAGCTGGAAATCGCCCACGACGTCGTTGGCGCCGAATGGCTGGAAGGCGAGCTCCCCGCCTGTCTTTTCGGCAATGGTTGCGCACCAGTCCTTGAAGATCTGCAAACCGGCACCGCCTGGCCAGGACGTCTGGATTTTCCAGGTCGTCGTCTGGCCTTGTGCCGAAGCGATATGCGGCGCAGCGAGTGTCGCTGCTCCGACCGTGCCGGCACCTGCGAGCGTCCGCAGGGCCTGCCTGCGAGTCGTAAGTTGTTTCATGGTATCCTCCCAAATAGGTCTGGGAGCAAATGAGCGCTCGCGCGGGGAGTGTTTCAACGCCCCTTCTTCTTCGCGGAGACAAACCAGCTGTTTGTGTTCTTAAGCAGTTGTTTTGTAACTGGTTCGGGATGACCTCGAGGAAGTCTGTCGCTCTTCTTTTCCTCCCAACCAAGGGAAGGATATTACACTTACAGAATCCTGCAACCTTGCCGGACGCTCAAAACATCTTTTCCTTTTTGGAAAAAATGGCCGGAACTGTTTTGAAAATAGAGAAACACAAAGCTGGCGCTGTCTCCACTTCCTGAAGGGAAGTGGTGTCAGGTCAGCCGAGTGTGGCGAGCCCTGTCAGATCCGCCAGAACCGCCTTGGGAGAAAGGTCCGGATATTCGTCAGGCATGCCCATCCGGTTCATCCACACGGTACGGAACCCGAATGCGGTAGCACCGGCAATATCCCAACGGTTTGAAGACTGGAAGGAAACCTCTTCCGGATAGATCCGGAAATGGGTCGTGACCATTTCATAGACCTGCGGATCGGTCTTGAAGGTTCGAAGGGCGTCGACGGAAAAGATTTCGTCGAAAAGTTCCTTCAATCCGGCGGCCTTGGCGGCAGCTTCGAGCATGGCCGGAGATCCGTTGGACAGGATCGCGATTTTAGCGCCGGTTGCCTTGAGGTTGGTCAGCACCTGCGGCACTTCCGGGTAACAATCAAGTTCCCAATAGGCGCTGAGAAGATCTTCGCGCAACGACTTGTCAGCGGAAGGCACCAGGGCGAATGCGGTGTCCAGGCCTTGCTGGGTCAGTTCCCAGAAGTCCAGATACTTGCCCATGAGGGCACGCACCCAGGAATATTCAAGCTGCTTTTCCCGCCAGAGAGACGACAGCCTCTGGGCATCCGGTCCGAGCTTCTCCGCATGTTTGCGGACGGCGGCATGCACATCGAACAAGGTTCCATACGCATCGAACACGTAAGCTGCATGCGCCATCTTCAAGACCTCCAAGCCCTTTCACGAAACCGCGGAAGAGAACAGCCTGCGGCCTCCTGCGTCAAGCGCAGCTATCTGCGACAAAGGTCGCAGGCAGGACTTATACAACAATTGTGCCCTGCTATTGGACTGGAGGCAGGGTGATTGCGCCATCCTCTTCCACCGGCCAGAACGGGTTATAGGCAATCTCGAGCAGGTGACCGCCGGGGACTTCCACGTAAGAGGAATACCCGCCCCAGAAGGCTTTCTGGGGTTCCTTGACCGATCGGGCACCCGCGGCGAGCGCTTTCAGGAAGCTTGTGTCCACCTCGGCTTCCGACCTGCCGTTCCAGGCGAGCGTCACCGCACCGGTGGGGCTGTCGGTGACAGAGCGTCCGATTTCCTCTTCCAGGGAGGCGCGGCCATAGAGGGCAAATACACTGCCGGGAACCTGGAAAAAGACCACTTCGGGGCCTGGGGAGGAATGAACCTGCCATCCCAGGCCGTCTTCGAAGAAGCGGCGTGCCTCGGCAACGTCTTCGACCACGAGCGTCGTCACGGAAATGCGCTGTTCCATCCTGAACTCCCAAAATTGTAGCAGGAACATATAGTGAACTTTGTGTGACGAGAGTCAATGGTCCGCGGGCGGGGGCATTGTTTCCAAGCCAGGGGTCGGTGAGGGGATCCACATCTTGTCATTGCAGAACTCGACTTGAAAAAATGATGTCGCTCAAGTGGGTGTTTTGGTGATTTTTATCCTGATATCACCGTATCTTGCGAAGAATGACAGCAACTTTCCTCAATTTCGCGGTAAGCTATTGACCTGCCGGGATGAGCGGTGTTGTTTCGGCGGACAGACTGCACAACCGCAGCGCAGAAAAGGGAAGAGACATGAGCGGATGGAGTGACACCTGGACCTGGATCGACGGGACTTGGCACGAGGGCAATCCGCCGATCATGGGCCCGCGCACACATGCTTCCTGGCTCGGTTCCAGCGTTTTTGACGGCGCCCGCTACTTTGAAGGTGTGATGCCGGACATCGATCTCCACTGCAAACGCGTCAACGACAGTGCCGTGGCGCTGGGCATGAAGCCGACCATGAAGGTTGGTGAAATGGTCGAGCTCACCAAGGAAGGCTGCGCCAAATTCGGTGGTGACCAGCAGATCTACGTCAAGCCCATGTACTGGGTCGAAAGTGACGGACCCGGGGTGATCGTGGGCGATCCGGACAGCACGCGGTTCTGCCTGTGCCTGTTCGATGCGCCGATGGCACCCAAGGATGCGGCGATGAGCATCACGCTGTCTCCATTCCGCCGTCCGACTGTTGAATGCATGCCTGTCAACGCCAAGGCCGGCTGCCTTTATCCCAACAATGCGAGAGCGATGCTGGAGGCCAAGGGGCGCGGCTTCGACAACGCGGTCGTTCGCGACATGCTGGGCAATGTCGCTGAACTGACATCGGCCAATATCTTCATGGCCAAGGAAGGCAAGGTACACACGCCGGTTCCCAACGGCACCTTCCTGAACGGCATTACCCGTCAGCGCGTCATTCAGCTGCTGCGGTCCGTTGGCTATGACGTTTTCGAGCGCACCATGGACTATGGCGAGTTCCTGGAAGCCGACGAGATCTTCTCGACCGGGAACTACAGCAAGGTAACGCCGGTCAAGCGGATCGAGGACCGCGACCTGCAGCCGGGTCCGATCGCGGCTCGCGCAAGAGAACTCTACTGGGAATTTTCCCACGCCTGAGTGGGGAGTTTCATCTGACGACCAGTGCCGCGGCTACCACAAGCGCCGCGGCGGCTGCCAGGGATGAAGCAGTAAAGGACCCGGTCAGATGGTGCATCTGGCCGGCAACCCAGGGCCCGGCCATCTGCCCGACGCCAAAGCTTGCCGTCAGTACCGCAAGCATCTGACGGATTGCTGCCGGTCCGTCCCGGCTGACTTCGCGCCGTGCCTCCATCAAGCCAAGCGCGGTGATACCCATGAAGGTTGCCCCGAGGAGCGCTGCTCCGAAGAGGAAAAGCCCAGGCGCTGTGCTCACCGCCGTCAAGGCAACCCCTGCCGCTTCCAGCACGCAAGCAAGAGCGAAGCCCTTTCGAGTGCCCATGCGGGCGGCAATCCTGTTCCAGACGTAAATTGAAGGTGCCGCGCACAGCCCAACTGTCAACCAGACGAAGGCTTCGGTTGATTGAAGCGCCGGATTGGCGCGTGCGATCGTATTGACGAAGGTCGCGGTGATGACATAGCCGAAACCGAACAGACCGTAGGCCAGAATGAGGCGGATGCGACTGGCAGAGCCAAACGGAGATGCCGGGGTTTCGTCGGGGGAGTTTTGCGCAGGTGCGGTGACCGGCTGGGGAGACGGCTCGGACGGCACCAGAAATGCAGCCACCAGAAGAAAGCAAAGCGTGGCAGCGCCACTGGCCAGCCAGAGCCCACGCCAATCTGCCCCCAGATGCGCCAGGAGGGCAACCAGAACGGCGGAAAAGGCAATGCCGCAGCCGACCCCGGCAAAGTGGAGGGCGCTCAAGCCGCCGCGACCGGCTGCCGTCAGCCGCTCCAGGATCAGGCTGGTTGAAAATACCAGCGCAAAGGCGCTTGCGACGCCGCTGGCGAAGCGGATCAACAGAAACAGAGACAGGGAAGTGGTCAGCGCCATGGCGGCACTGGTCAGGGCGCTGGCAAGAAGCCCACCGAGAAACCACAGCCGGGGATTACCGGGCAGGGACCTTGAGGCGCCGGCAAGAGCTCCGGCCAGATATCCGAGAAAATTCGCGGACGCGATCAGGCCGGCATCATCGGGCGGCAACTGCAGGCCGTCGGTCATGAAGGGCAGGATAGGGGTATAGACGAACCGGCCGATGCCCATCGCGGCAGCAAGGGCGAGCAGACCGCCGAAAGCCAATGCGGCAGGAGAGCGCGAGATGGGTGACATGGAGTTCCGGTCGTGAGGCGATAGCTGAAAACTGACATGCAGTCGTTGCTATCTTGCACGATCGCTCTGCTTTGTCATTTCCAGGAACACGTTGAAGTAGGGTTGGTGCAGGGTAGGGTTAAGGCGATCAGTTTCCGGTGCGGACACCAGGGGCGACAAGCCGAGTATTGGTGCGCATTGCCTTTCGCAGGGCATTGGTTCGCACCGACTGGACCTTGGAACCGGGAGCCCGGGTCATGCAGGCCTTATGGATACAGTCGCAATGAGCCATGCTCCACCGTAGCAACTGTTCGGGTAGTCGCAGGTCTTGTCGTTACATCATCAACTCCAGTTGTTTTAGCATTCTCCAAGAGAAACGCCGTTTCAGAGACTGGCCTGAGAGGTGATGGTGGTAGCGAGGAGAATTTTTCTTGAGAAAAGAAGTGAATATTTCTATTTAATATCATTCTAGATATACATTAGATAATGATCGAAATAAGATTATTATTATATAATTCTATATTGTTAAAGTGTTTTCGTTATAAATAACGATGCTTTTCTTTCGAAAATTACTGATCACATTTCCGTGAGCGGCGCAACTGCAGCCGTGTGGACGCGTTCCCGTCGTGGGAAGTGTCAATGGCAGATCGTACGTCCTAAAATAAAAAGAAAAAATTTCTTTATTTTGGGGATCGGCGCTTGCCGTGACGGCCCAGCAATCCTATTTTGCCGCTCGACGCGGCCGTTCCTGCATTCATTCTTGAGGCAGGCATGTCGCCGCCGGTCACCGACCTTTTAAGGAGTTTGTCATGTCTTTCGAATTGCCTGACCTGCCGTATGCATATGACGCGCTGGCCCCTTACATGTCTGCTGAAACTCTCGAGTTTCACCACGACAAGCACCACCAGGCCTATGTCACCAAAGGCAACGAGCTGCTCGCCGGCAGCGGCCTGGAAGGCAAGTCCCTGGAAGAAATCGTGAAGGAAAGCTTCGGCAAGAACGCTCCGCTGTTCAACAACGCCGGTCAGCACTACAACCACATTCACTTCTGGAAGTGGATGAAGAAAGACGGTGGCGGCAGCTCGCTTCCGGGTGCGCTGGCTTCCGCTATCGACAGTGATCTTGGTGGTTTCGACAAGTTCCGCGCCGACTTCATCGCCGCAGGTGTTGGCCAGTTCGGCTCCGGCTGGGCCTGGCTCGCAGTCAAGGACGGCAAACTGGAAATCATGAAGACCCCGAACGGTGAAAACCCGCTGGTACACGGCGCAGCGCCGATTCTTGGCTGCGATGTGTGGGAACACTCCTATTACATCGACTATCGCAATGCGCGTCCGAAGTACCTCGAAGCTTTCATCGACAGCATGGTCAACTGGGACTACGTGCTGGAAATGTACGAAGCTGCAACGAAGTAAGTCGGGATACATCCCGTTTTGCGAAACCCCGGCCTGAAAAGGTCGGGGTTTTTTGTTTGGCTGTTTCGTCAGCGTTGACGCTGTGTTCACCGAACATGGCGCACTTCACGCGACCGTGATTTTCAGACCGAGCGGTACATGGGCTGTACTCGCACTGGTGAATCATTGCCGAAGGCAATTTCCACGAGAGGGAGAGAACGATGCGAATGATCAAATCGGCTGTTGTATTGGGTCTTGCGGCCGGGATTGGCCTTGCCGGTTCCATTGCTCAGGCGTCTGACGATCCGATTGCGACCCGGCAGGCCATCATGTCGTCGGTCGGCGCGGCCGCCGGGCTCGGTGGAGGCCTGATGAAAGGGGAGATCGCCTATTCTCCTGCTGCCGGTAAGGCTGCCATCGCAACGATGAATGCAGCAGCCCTGACATTCGGAGACTATTTCCCTGCAGGTTCCGATCAGGGTGAAACCGGTGCCGCTGCCGCCATTTGGGAAAATCCGGACGGATTTTCCGCTGAGCTGGCCAAGTTTGCGGACGCGACTGCAAAAGCCTTCGAAGCATCCGGCAAGGACGGTCCTGCGGATGTCGAGGCTTTCAAGGCTGCGATGGGCCCCGTGTTCGGCTCTTGCAAATCGTGCCACGAAACTTACCGTAAGAAAAACTGACCGGCGGCACTCCGGGGTCTACCGCACACAGACTGCAACAGGCAGGCTCCAGACTGTGAGACAGATCAGCGGCTTTTCACCTTGTCCGGGTTGAAGAGCCGCTGTTTTGGCGTTTCGGTGCCAGGAAGACCCAGGGAGACCTCATGAAAAAGGCTGTCATCGTCCTCGTCGTTCTTGCCGTTGTTGCGGCAGGTGCGGGTTGGTTCCTGTCCGCGCCGACGAAGCTGAGCGAAGCCCAGCTTGCCGCCATTGCGGAAGGGGATGCGTCGCAAGGGGAACTTGTTTTCTGGGCCGGCGGCTGCACGTCCTGCCATGCGGCCAAGGATGCTGCGGGAGACGACAAGCTGAAGCTTGGCGGAGGCCTTCGCCTGGAGACGCCGTTCGGGGTGTTTGTTGCCCCGAACATTTCGTCCAGCACGGCAGACGGTATCGGAGCCTGGTCGCTTGCTGATTTCGCCAATGCCATGACGCATGGCACATCACCGGACGGGCAAAACTATTACCCGGCGTTCCCTTACACTTCCTATGCCCGCATGTCTGGCGAAGACATCGGCAATCTATTTGCCTTCATGAAAACGCTGCCGTCCGTCAACGGCAAGACGCCACCTCATGAGCTCGGTTTCCCGTTCAATATCCGTCGGGGGTTGGGGCTGTGGAAACGGCTGTTCCTGGATCCGTCACCCGTCATAGCCGCCCCTTCAAGCGGGAACGAGGTCGACGCTGCCCTTTGGGACCGCGGGCGGTATCTGGTGGAAGGGCCCGGCCATTGCGGTGAATGCCACACGGCACGAAATCTTGCAGGGGGACTGGATCTGGCGAAATGGCTCGGTGGCGCACCGGCTCCCACAGGTGAAGGCCGTATTCCGGACATTACGCCGGTAGACGGTGGTTTCGGCAGTTGGAGCGCAAGCGATATTGCCTATTATCTGGAAAGCGGCTTCACGCCTGAATACGATTCCGTCGGTGGTGAAATGGTGCATGTTCAGGAAAACATGGCCAAGCTTCCTGCCAGTGATCGTGAAGCGATCGCCGCCTACCTGAAAGCCATCCCGCCCGTTGCGCCGACAGCCAACTGACGACATCACGCGGACCTTTTGTCATTCCATGATTCAATCGCAGCAAATCTCGATCGTACCCGTTTCAACCGAAAACGACCTGGCGCCGATCCGGCACCTGTTTCGGGCCTATGTAGACTGGCTCGGCATCGACCTTTCCTACCAGGGCTTTGAAGAAGAGCTTGCAGGTCTGCCGGGGAAATACGCGCCGCCGTCCGGGGCGCTTTTCCTGGCAAAGGATGAGGAAGGCTCAGTTCTCGGTTGTGTTGGCCTGCGGGCGTTCGGAAAAGACGGTGCGTGTGAAATGAAGCGGCTTTACGTCCTGCCGGACGGACGCGGCAAGGGTGTCGGTGGTGCGCTGGTGGAGGCTGTAATCGCAGCGGCGGTTGCCGCGGGCTACCGGGAGATGCTGCTGGACACGCTGCCAAGCATGACGGGTGCCATCAAGCTCTATGAAGCCGCGGGGTTTGAGCAAGTTGGCGCCTATTACGATACGCCGATCCTGGAGACGGTTTTTTTCAAAAAGCAACTGAACGGGTAAACAACTGACGCTTTCAAACAAAACCACCTGCGAGCAGGTGGTCAAGTTTCGCTTTTTATTATTGGGTCGTTTTGCCCGTGCACAGTTATTAGAGAAATTGGAACGCGTATCTCCAGAAAGTTGTAGAGCCGGTCCATTGCTATTCAACTAAGGGATAATACGTATTTCTCAGTCCGGTTGCAAGTCGTTCATCGATCAGGTTGCAATGATCGCTTCAACTTCGACCCTCAGCTGTGGGTGAAACAGTGCGGCAACACAGACCAGCGAGCTAGCAGGAACCTCATTTTCATAGAGTTCTGCAAGGGCTGACCGGATTTCCGGCAAGTCGGTCATGTCGGTGACGAACACGGTTACTTTCACCAGATCTTTCAGTGATCTTCCGTAGTAGGCGGCGATCGTGTTCAGCTGAGCGAACACTGCCCTGATTTGCGGGCCGGCCGAATCGGCCTGAGCAGGTGTGCCGAAAGCTGTGAAACCGGATGTATAGACCGTCTGTCCATGCCGAACGGCGTGGGTATAGGGGCCGGCCGGCAGGCCCAGTTCCTCGAAATTCTGTCGGGCAAGAGGCATTATTTTTCCTTTTCTGATTACGGCAGGCGGGCTGAAAGGAACAGCGTTGCCCTTTGCACGGGCGGGCCAAGAAAGAAGGCGATGACGGCAGCAGCGGGCCATGCCAGGCGAAAGGCATTCATCCATTGCCAGAAGAGCCTGTCGCTCCAGCCGAGGTTCAGGAATGTGACCCAGCACGACATCAAGAGCGACAGACCCAGCGACATCAGGAACGTCGCGATCAATCGGTTCTTCATGGTCACCTACCTTTTGATCGCTTCGTTGGTGCCGATTTCGCCCAGTTCTTCAATGTAGCTGACCTGTGTCAGGTTCTGCGCGAGATAGGCCTTGGTGTGCGGCATTTCGAAATGGGCGGCCAGGGCGTCCTTGTCTGTCCAGCTCTCCCAAAGGGTGAACTTGTCGGGATCCTGCAGGTTCTGCCGGATTTCAAAGAAATTGCAGCCGGGTTCGTGTTGGGTTTCAGCCACAAGTCGGCGCAGTTCCGTCTCTGCCCTGGTCCGCTCCGCACCCTGTTGCAGTTCGATACCAGCGCTGATGAAGTAATTGCCCATGAGTGTCTCCGTTGCGTTTAAGGACGAAGACAGACTTATTGATTTCTCTAATCTCAATCTATATCGAATAATGAGAGTTTAAATTTTGAAAATGAAATCATGCTCGACGACATCGCCTTGTTTGTTCATATCGCGCGCAATCGAAGCCTGGCAAAGGCTGCCGCGCATCTCGGATTGCCTGCGGCAACGGTGACCCGGCGCCTGGCGAAGCTGGAGGAAACCATAGGCACGCAGTTGGTCTTCCGCTCCGCGCGGAAGTTCGATCTGACGGTGGCGGGTGAAGCGTATTTCGAGGCCTTTGCCGACCTGGTTCAAAACGCTGAGACGACATTGGACGGGTTAAGCACCGATCTGCACGGTCTTCGGGGAGCGTTGAAGGTGGCGGCGCCCACCAATATTTCCATCGGCATCCTGCAGCCCATGTGGTCGGATTTTCTCAAGACCTTTCCGGAGATCCAGCTGACGCTGACGCTTAGCAACGAGAACAAGGATTTGCTGGAACACAGGGTCGATATTGCCCTCCGAGCCGGACCCCAAACCGATGAGCGGCTTTACCAGAAGCGTCTCGGGGTGGTGGCAACGGTTCTCGTTGCGGCGCCTGCTTATCTCGAACAGGCAGGTGCCCCGGAAAGTCCGGACCAGATCGGCCGGCACAAGGTGGTGCGGGTGTCCACGCTTCCGCAATGGCAACTGACAAATCGGGAAACAGGCTGCCGCGAGACCGTGCCTGTCGATGCGCGTGTCGTTGTCGATGACATCAGTCTTGCCCGGCAGCTGGCCGGCGACGGTCACGGGCTCGCTCTGTTGCCTGTGAGCGAGATTTCCGATGACCTGATTTCAGGCCGCCTCACACCTGTGCTCGCAGACTGGCAAGGGCAGCAACGGGATATCTTTGCGGTATGGCCCACCGGGCGGCTGCTCAATGCCCGGGCGCGCTGCCTGCTTGATTACATGGAACCGTTCATGGCAGCGCTTCCCGTGTTTCAGGGGACTGTCGTCCAGCGTGATCCTGCAAGATCCGCTTGATGTCCTACGCAGTGTAGGGATTGCAGCGGATGTAGCGCGGCTGATCGATGTAGCTGGACATGACCGCAAGCCATGCGTTGCATTCGCCTTGAGTCTTGAAGCAACCGGCCTGGGAGATGATGTATTTCTGGCTGAAATTGAAGACCTTGCCACCGGCGATGCCTTTCCAGCCACTGCCGGTAAAGGTGCGGCAGTCATAAGCTGTGTTGTAGGTGCTGGGAATGTCCTGCCGGTTCTTGGTGAATGTGGGGGAGAACAGCAGCGTTTCCACCACATTGCCGCCGGTCGTGTCGTAGGACTGGCATGCGGCAAGGCTCAGCGTGGCGGCCATGACCGGAACCAGGCGCAACACCTTTTTCAGCCCATCAGCAAGGCGGTGCGGAAGTGTGCGGTAGCAGGTCATCACGGGCTCCAGTGAACAGCATCGGTACGGTCCAGGACCGTTCAATTGATTGATTTGCAACAACTCTCACATGAGCCGAAGACTTGGTCAAAATCAAGTCACGTTCGCTCGGGTGGTACCCGCAAGGGCGTGTGAAAGGAATTTAGGTTCCCGGGCGTGCGAACTGCTCCGCACGCCCGGAAAATCCTCGGGTCTGACGAGGTGTCAGGCCTTGTCGGCCACCAAAAGGGCAAAGGCTTGGGTTTCGGCGACTTCCTTCAGCCGGTCGAAACGGCCGGAAGCGCCGCCATGACCGGCTTCCATGTTGGTTTTCAACATCAGCAGCTTGTCACCTGTGCCGGTTGCCCGCAGCTTGGCAACCCATTTGGCCGGCTCCCAGTAGGTTACGCGCGGATCGGTCAATCCGCCTACCGCCAGGATGGCCGGATAGGCCTTTGCCTCAACGTTGTCATAGGGAGAGTAGGACGCGATGTAATCGTAGGCTGCCTTGTCCGTGATGGGGTTGCCCCACTCGGGCCATTCCGGCGGCGTGAGCGGCAGCGTATCGTCCAGCATAGTCGACAGAACGTCGACAAACGGAACTTCGGCAATGATGCCGCCGAATTTTTCCGGTGCCAGATTGGCAATCGCACCCATCAGCATGCCGCCGGCCGAGCCGCCCTGAGCGACGATACGGTCGTGCGATGTGAAGTTTTCCGCAACAAGATGGTCTGCCGCGGCTATGAAGTCGGTGAAGGTATTCTTCTTGTTCTCGCGCCGCCCATCCTTGTACCAATGGAAGCCCTTGTCCTTGCCGCCGCGAATATGGGCGATGGCGTAGACGAACCCCCGGTCGACCAGCGACAGGCAGTTGGAGTTGAAGCTCGCCGGAATGGTGATGCCGTAGGAACCATAGCCGTAAAGCAGCAGAGGTGCGGAGCCGTCGAGCCTGGTGTCCTTGCGGTAGAGCACAGACACCGGCACGGTCTCGCCGTCGGCTGCGGGAGCCATCAACCGGCGGGTGACATAGTCGTCCGCATCATGGCCGGAAGGCACTTCCTGTTCCTTGCGCAGAACACGCTCGCGGGTCTCGACATTGTAGTCGAAGGTCTGCGATGGCGTTGTCATCGAGGAATAGGTGAAGCGGATCGTGCTCGTGTCGAACTCGTAGCCGCCGCCAAGGCCGAGCGAATAGGCTTCCTCGTCGAAGGCGATGGAGTACTCGATGTTGTCTGCAAGCCGGCGGATCACGATGCGCGGCAAGCCGTCTTCGCGCTCCAGCCGCGTCATGAAGGACTTGTAGACGCAATGCGACAGGATCAGGCATCCTGCCTTGTGGGGCACAAGATCGGACCAGTTTTCGCGGCCGGGATTGCCTTTCGGCGCAGTGACGATCTTGAAGTCCTCGGCGCCGCCTGCGTTGGTCAGGATGTAGAGTGTGTCGCCGTGATCGTCGATGGAATACTCGATACCGGTCTCGCGCTCTGCGACAAGCACCGGTTCGGCGGTCGGGTCGGTGGCCGGGATCATCCAGACTTCGGACGTCTCGTGATCATGAATGTCGATGACGATGGTGTCGCCGGACTGGGTCTTGCCGACGCCCATGAAGAAGCCGGCATCCTTTTCCTCGTAGACGAGAACGTCGCTCGCCGGGTCGGAACCGACTTCGTGACGGAAGAGTTTCGAGGGCCGGTGGTTGGCGTCGAGGCGAACGTAGAACACATAGCGGCTGTCTTCCGAGAAGACGCCGCCGCCGCCCGTGTCCTCGATGGCGTAGTCGAAATCCTTGGCAGACTGGGCGTCGCGCAGCTTCAGTGAATAATATTCCGAGCCCTTGTCGTCATAGGCCCAGGCGATGAGCGCGTGATCCGTCGACTGGCTGACGCCGCCGATCCGGAAATATGCCGTTCCTTCTGCTTCCTTGTCGCCATGGAGAAGAACCGTTTCCGCGCCGCCGTCACGCGGGGTGCGAAAGAAAACCGGTTGCTGGCCGCCGGTTTCATACTTGAGGCCGTAAGCGAAAGGCCCGTCGGGCGCCGGAACCGAGCTGTCGTCTTCCTTGATGCGGCCGCGCATCTCCGCAAAAAGCTTCTCCTGCAGAGTCTTCGTCGGTGCCATCTGCGCTTCGTGATAGGCATTTTCCGCTTCCAGATAGCTGCGGATGTCGGCATCCAGCACGGACGGGTCCTTCATGACCTCCTGCCAGTTGTCCGCCCTCAGCCAGGCGAAGTCGTCCTGGCGGGTAATGCCGTGGGTCTCAAGGGTGAGGGGGCGCGCTGCGGCGCGCGGGGGAAGGGCGTCCTGTTTCATGGATCGGAGGTAAGATTTTTGAGCCTTGAAGGCAAGGGTCAATACTGCCTAGGCGGCTGGGTGTTTCCGCTTCCAGGCAATCCTGTCGTGCTTTCAGACAAGAGCAGCGACCCGCAAAAGTCTTTGACATTTTTCAGGCGTTCGCGCACTTAGGAAGAGATGGTTCCCGACTCCGAACTCCGGACCGGGATTAAAAGGGAACACGGTGCGACGAGCCCGAAAGGCTGCAAATCCGTGACTGCCCCCGCAACTGTGAGCGGTGAGCAAACCTGAAAGCGCCACTGGGGAGACCCCGGGAAGGATCAGGCAAGCAATGACCCGCAAGTCAGGAGACCTGCCATTTCACCTTAAACCTTAACCCGGGCGGGGTGCCCCGGAGGAGTGAGTGACATGGCCAATCGGCACCTGCCGGCAAAGTTGCACATTCGGTTCCTGACTGCCCCGCGAAATCGCGGAGGGCGATATGAACCGGAAATTTTCTGCTGAATTCTCAAGACTTGCTAACCTCCTGACCGAGGCTGATCCGCTGGCGACGCGCGCAGCACGCGCGATGGTTCCCGATGGGCTGCAAAAATCTGTTGTCAGCGAGAATATAGGTAATGTAATAACATTACATGATGATTGTTCCAAACGTACCCGATCCGGCCGTGCCCAGTGCAACGAGGAAAGCAATGCCTTTGCTTTTCCGCAGCCTCCTGTCGGTTCACTGGCAGAAGCCGTGGAGGCGCGTCATGAGCAATGATCCGCACAAGATATTTGTCTGCACGACCTGTCGTCACAATGGGCAGACTTGCCATCCCGGATATGGGCTGATCTGCAAGCTGAAAAGTGCAATGGCACAGGCAGTGCCTGTGGTTGGAGACGAATTCGAAATCAGTGGAACAGCCGACATGGAGAGCTGTTCGAGACCTTGCACGCTGGCATTCAAGGCCACCGACAAGGCGATCTACCTCTTTGGGGACATTGAGGACGATACGGACATCGACGACCTGGTCGACTACGCCAATCGGTATCGCCAGATTGAAAATGGATGCGAGGTGACCGAGGAAAACCACGGCAAGCGCTGGAGCGCATCGCAAGGCCGGCTTCCGGCAGCGATGATCGTTTCGGAAGCTGACGGGACGGCGTTCTCATGACGGGGGTCGATCTGTTTGTCCGGGAGGTCAGCTGGAAGACGGGGCAGGGCAAAACCATTCTGCATCCGCTCAGCTTCGATCTGCCTGCCGGTGAGGTTCTTGGAATTGCCGGCGCCAATGGTGCTGGCAAATCCACCCTGTTGCGGCTGCTCTATCGCTTCCTGAAACCGAAAACGGGCGAAATCCTTCTGGATGGCACGGATCTCTGGCACATCAGTGCCAGGGAGGCCGCCAAAACGATCGCCGCCGTGCTTCAGGAGCAGCCGACCGATTTTGCCTTGACCGTACGCGAGATCGTCACACTCGGTCGGCGTCCCCATGCAACCGGTATTGCCGGCGCAGGCAAGCGGGACGCCGAGATCGTTGATGACTGTCTCGGGAAAATGGATCTGCTGTCCTATGCAAAAAGAGCCTTCGGCACATTGTCAGGGGGGGAAAGGCAACGGGTGATGGTGGCCCGGGCGCTGGCGCAAGAACCAAGGCTTCTGGTGCTGGATGAGCCGACGAACCATCTGGACATCCGTCATCAGCTCGAGATCGTCGAGCTGATTGCCGATCTGGACATTACCATTGTCACGAGCCTGCACGACCTCAACCTGGCAAGCCGTGTCTGCGACAAGGTCTTGCTGTTGCATGAGGGCCGACTGGTTGCCCAGGGAATGCCGGAGACGGTGCTAACCCCCGGCAACATTGAGCAAGCCTATTCGGTACAGGTCCGACTGGAGCAACTGTCTGCCAGCCGCGAGCGCTACCTGACCTTCCATCTTTGAATTTCTGGAGACTTAATATGAAAAAAATTGCCCTGGGCCTCGTGCTCACCTTTCTGTCTGTACCGGCAATTGCGCAAACGACCGTGGAAAGCTGCAACCGCACGGTGACCTTCGACACGCCGCCCAAAGCAGCCGTTTCGAATGACGTCAACCTGACGGAGATGATGCTGGTACTTGGCCTGCGCGACCGCATGGTTGGATATACCGGCATTTCAGGCTGGAAGACGCTGGACGCGGAAATGCGTGAGGGCGTTGCCGAACTTCCGGAACTCGCGTCGAAATATCCGAGCAAGGAAGTGCTGATCGGGGCCGACGCCGATTTCTTCTTCGCCGGCTGGAACTACGGCATGAAGGTGGGCGGTGAAGTGACGCCTGAAACGCTGGAGCCGTTCGGCATCAAGGTCTACGAGCTGACCGAATCCTGCATTCATATCGGCGACAAGCCGAAGGCGTCTCTGCAGGATCTCTATAACGACCTCCTCAACCTCGGAAAGATCTTCGGTGTTGAAGACACAGCTCACGATCTTGTTGCGGCCTACAAGCTGGAGCTGGACCGGATCGCGGCAACGGTGCCTGCTGGTGAAGAGCCGCTGCGGGTCTTTGTCTACGACAGCGGCGAGGACAAGCCCTTCACCGCCGGACGATATGCCATGCCGACAGCGCTCATCGAGGCAGCCGGCGGCGTCAACGTGATGGACGATTTTGAAAAGAGCTGGGCGACCATCGACTGGGAAACCGTGGTGGAAAAAGACCCGGACATGATTGTGATCGTCAACTACGGCGAAGTGACGGCTGACCAGAAACGCGACTTCATGAAACACAATCCCGCTCTGGCCAATATTGCAGCCGTCAAGAACGACCGTTTTGTCGTGCTGGACTATGTCGAAGCAACCCCGGGGCCGCGGAACCTCAAGGCCATCGGAAAGCTCACCGAAGCGTTCTGGGGAGAGTGAGCCTTGCAGAAGATGCTTCGAACTGCCGTTGCAGGCAGAAACGATAGACCGGCATGAGCCTGCTCACGGCCAAAAGCGCTGGCCTGCGCCGGTTGCGGGGGAATGGGGTATTGCTTCTGGCCGGCGTGCTGGTGCTGGCTATTTCCATTGTAGCCGCCATCGGTGCAGGTGCGGTGCCGATCCCGGGCAGCACTGTCTTCAAGGTCCTCGTCAACGGCGTGGTGCCCGGCTATTTCGACGTGGACTGGTCCAAGGGCCGGGAGGCTATCGTCTGGGAGATCCGGTTTCCGCGGGCGCTGCTGGCCGGGTTTGTCGGCGCTGGTCTGGCCGTTGTCGGCGCCGCCCTGCAATCTGTCACGCGCAATCCCCTGGCCGATCCGCATCTGCTCGGCATTTCGTCCGGTGCAGCGGCTGGCGCCATTCTTGCGCTGTTGCATACTGGTCTTTTTCTGGGGCTGATGACCGTTCCGCTGATGGCATTCGCCGGTGCGTTGGCGGCAACTTTTCTGGTGCTCGGGGTGACGCGGTTTGCATCTGCAACCAGTGCCGACCGGCTGGTGCTGGCCGGTGTGGCCGTGTCCTTCATCATCATGGCGATCGCCAATATCCTGATTTTCCTGGGCGATCCGAGGGCAACGCATACGGTTGTCTTCTGGATGCTGGGCGGTCTCGGTCTTGCCCAATGGGCTCAGCTGCCGTTTCCGCTCGGCATTCTGCTGCTGGTGGCGCCGTATTTTCTGCTGCGGTCTGCCGATCTCAATGCGATGACCATCGGCGATGAAACAGCGTCGACGCTCGGCATTCCGGTTGCCCGGTTCCGTCTCACGGTATTTGTGCTGGGAGCTCTGATCACCGGTGTGATGGTAGCCTTTTCAGGCATCATCGGCTTTGTCGGGCTGATGGTGCCGCATATTGCCCGCTTCCTGGTAGGGGGCAATTATAGCCGGGTTCTGCCGGCATCGATGATGCTTGGCGCAATCTTTCTGATCTGGGCGGACATCATCGCACGAACGCTCCTGTCCCCCGAGGATATGCCTATCGGCATTGTCACCGGGCTGATTGGCGGCATTTTCTTCGTGCTCCTCCTGCGCTCCCGCACGGGCCAGGCACACTAGACCCTCGCACGGACCGCTTTCGGCCGTTCAACCGGGCCTGGTTGAACGGTCGCCGGTCAGAGCGAGGCTCAAGGTTCGTTGTGGCAGATCTCGACGGTTTCCATCAGGCAGCATTCGTATAGTGTTGCCCTATCGAGACCAAAACGGACCCACATGGACAAACTTCCCACCAATCTTGCGGAATTCACACACATCCGGATCATCATCGGCATGGTGATCGGGCTGGGTGTTGCGCGGCTGCTCAATGGCCTCGCGCGGTATGTTCAGCATCCCCAACGCGAAGAGATCTACAGCGTGCACCTTGGGTGGTCGTTGTTCATGCTTTTGTCCGTCGTTCACTTCTGGTGGTTCGAATTCGCACTCGGCCGCATTCAGGTCTGGACATTCGAAAGCTATCTGTTCGTCATCGCCTTTGCCGCACTCTACTTTTTTATTACGGCCGTGCTTTATCCGGACAAGATGGGCGAATACGCCAGCTACAAGGATTATTTTCACGCCAGGCAGACCTGGATCTACGGCTTGCTTGCCCTGATGTTCGTGCTCGACATCGTGGACTCGCGGCTGAAGGGGATCGATTATTTCAACGATCTTGGAACCGCGTATCTTGTGCGTCAGATCGTGATGATCGTGCTGGTGCTGGCCGCGACGAGGATCCGCAAGTCCGCTTATCACATCGGTCTCGTCAGCGTTGTCCTGCTGTCGCAGATCTGGTTGATCACCAGCAACTTCAGCGTCCTGAAGTAACTGGCGTCCTCTGGCCGTTCATCGGAACCACAGCCTCAAGCGGCTGCGCCCGTCGGCCTCATCTTGCCGCGCATGAAGATGAAGATCATCACCGCCATGTTGAGGAAGTTCCAGGCGATACCGTTCAGGAACGCGGCCTGATAGGAGCCTGTGAGGTCATAGATCCAGCCGGACAGCCAGCCCCCGAGGGCCATGCCGAGAATTGTCGCCATGATCACCAGTCCGACACGCTGTCCAGCTTCGCGGGCCGGCAGGTATTCTCGCACGATCACGGCATAGCTTGGCACGATGCCGCCCTGCGACAGACCGAAGATGAGGGACACGAGGTAGAGCGAAGCCAGGCCGTTGAAGGGAATGAACAGGAACAGCGCGGCGCATTGCAGCACGGAACCGATCAGCAGGGTCATGACACCGCCGATCTTGTCGGCAATATATCCGGATGCCAGCCGGCTGATGACACCGGCACCGGTCATCAGTGCGATCATGTCCGCTCCGGGGGCAACGCCATAACCCAGATCGACGCAATAGGCGACGATGTGAACCTGTGGCATCGACATGGCGACGCAGCATGCAAGACCAGCTACCACGAGAAGAGCCTGCAGGACGGCAGGCGGCAGACCGGTGTCCTGGCGACCGAAACGGGCCGTGGCCGCACCGGTGTTCAAGGACGTGTCCGGAGGCGGCCGGCGCAGCAAAAGGGCCAGCGGCACCATGGCGACAAGGCAGATGACGCCGATGAGGATATAGGTCTGGCGCCAGTCGGAGGTCGCAAGGCTCCACTGGATCAGCGATGGCCAGAGCACACCGGCAAGATAGTTTCCGCAGGCGGCGCAGGCGACCGCAAAACCGCGCCGTTTCAGGAACCAGTGTGAGATGTCGGCGATCAGCGGGCCGAATGTGGCCGCGGTGCCCAGACCGATCAACAGACCCTGCGCCAGAGAGAAGCTCCAGACATCCGGCGCAAAGGCGGCCAGAACGAAGCCGGCACCGAGTGATAGAGCAGAGCCTATGACGGGTATGACAATGCCGTAGCGGTCGACGACGCGGCCAAGCAGGTAGTTGCCCGCGGCAAACCCGAACATCGTCGCGGTGTAGGGCAGGGACGCTCCGGCACGATCGATCTCGAAATCCGTCTGGACGGCGGGCAGTACGATGACAACCGCCCACATGCCGGCACCACCAAGGGTGCTCAGCAAAATCGAAATCGCCAACCGGATCCAGGCGTAAGGCCCGTCCTGGACGTATGGATCGGATGCGTTGGCAAGGGACATGATCGGGTACCGGGAAAGTGCAGAACCATCTGCCTAACAGGTTCGCCGATGGGGAACCAACAAATATCCTTGAACCAACCGACCACAAATTCAAATGATTGCACGAAGGCGAAAGGGCCGCCTTCGTGCAGGAGCAGACGTTTAGCGGACGTCAGGCGTTCGCTTTCAGGCTTTCGGAGATGAAATCACTCAACGAGCGGGTCGGATGACCGATCAGGTCCTCCAGGGCCGTGGAAGTCGTGAAGAGCTCGCCTTGAGAGGCGCCTCTGTCGGAATCAGCGAGGACATTTGCAAAGCCTTCCGGCAGACCTGCCTGGACCAGGATGCCGGCATAGGTTGCTTCTGGCAGGTTGTTGAACGGTATCTCACGGCCGGACTGGCTGGAGAGCTCTGCTGCCAGGTCGGCAAGACTGAACGCAGGTGATCCGCCAAGTTCCAGTGCTCGCGTGCTCAGGTCGTTGCCGGCAACGGTGCGGGCTGCGGCTTCTGCGTAATCTTCGCGTCCAGCGGCGGAAAACTTGCCGTCACCGCTTGCGCCCGCAACGGCACCATGGGCAAGGGCGGCCGCTACAGTGCCGCCGAAATTCTCGATGTACCAGCCGTTGCGCAGCACGGCATGGGCAATGCCGCTTTCGCGCAGCATCCGTTCCGTTTCGGCATGTTCCACACCCAGCTGGAGGCTGGACTGCGGAACGTTGAGAAGGCTGGTGTAGACGATGAAACGGACGCCGGCTGCCTTGGCTGCATCGATGACGGCCTTGTGCTGCGGTGCGCGCTTGCCGACCTCCGATCCGGAGATCAGCAGAAGTCGCTCAACACCTTCCAATGCAGCCGGCAGGGTGGCGCTATCATCGTAATCAGCCTTCACCACCGAAACCTGGTCCGTGGCAAGATCGCCCGCTTTTTCCGGTGAGCGGACAAGCGCGCGAACTGGCTCGGCGGTGAGGCCGGCAAGATGTTTGAGGACAAGACGGCCCAGCTGACCATTGGCACCCGTGACTGCGATCATTGTGTTTCTCCTTGAAGGTTGATCGTTCGAAAATGCATCGGATGCTGCCCATGTAGACGGATCACTTACTTTTTGTTAGTACGTACAAAAAGGTTAGTTTTGAGATTTATCGGATCTCGGACAAAAAATTGGAAAACAGGATGAGTGATACGGCAGAAATACCCCCCAAGTGCGTGCTGAACAGCGGCGCGCCCTTGTCCGAATTGATGCAGCAGGGGGAACTGCTCAACCAGAACTGTCCATCACGCGAAATCCTGCGGCATCTCACGAGCCGTTGGGGCGTGTTGGTGCTGATTGCGCTTCTGGAAAAAGATCAGCGGTTTTCGGAACTTCGCCGCACCGTGGGCGGCGTCAGTGAAAAGATGCTGGCGCAAACGCTGCAGACTTTGGAGGCCGACGGGTTCGTCAACCGGTATTCCCACCCGGTGGTGCCACCGCATGTCGATTACAGCCTGTCCCCGATCGGCCGGGAGGCTGCAGAGAAAGTGCGAGAATTCGCTGACTGGATCGAGGTCAATATCGCCAGGATCCTGTCCGCCAAATCCGGCCATGAGGAGGCCGTGGCAGCGGAATAAGGATTTGAGGCGTTTTTCCGGTCCTTGATCGGGAGATGAACCGTCAGTGGGTATAGCGGTCGACGATCTGCCAGTATCTCGGATCGCGCCACACCCTGGAGACGGCAGCCGACAGCCGGCCTCTGATCTGCGGATCGAGATCCTTGTTCGCCGCCAGCCACTGGATGCCGTGGGTAACCGGAGCGCCGATGACGAGACTTCCCGGGTCGTATCCCTGCTGGCGGAACATGTAGCTCGCCCGAACAGACATGGTGTACCAGGCATCGATCCTGCCGGTCTTGAGCATGACGCTCATCTGTTCGGCTGATGGTATTTCCTCAACGTTGCGAACTCCGAACCGCTGGAGGATCTGGCTGCGCTGGCTGCCGAGATGCACCCCGATGACCTTGCCGCTCTCAATAGCCTTTTCAAAGGTATCCAACGGCTGGTCGAGCGTTACGAATGCGCTTTCCGTATAAAGCAGGGGGGCGATGTACTGGAATTTCTCACTGCGGTTCCTGGAATAGGCAGCAGTGAAGAGAAGTGAACCGGGCGTGTTTTCAGCCAGCAGCTGCGCGCGCCTCCAGGGGGCGAAGCGGATCTTGATATCCAGGCCGGCCTCTTCTGCAACGAGCTCCATGAGCTCGACTGCAATGCCCTTCTCCTGCTCATTGATGGAGAGAGGGGGCAGATATCCGGTGAATGCGACCAGCTCTTCTGCGGCGGCTGGTGAAGACAGGACCGGTTGGCCGGCAAGTCCCAAGCCGAGGCCGAAAACCAGTGCGCGCACGCAGGTGCAAGCAAAACTCCGTAGTACAGACAAGTCCCACCCCGATGTTCTTGAAGTTTGTGATGCTATTATTATCAGGGGTGTGTAACTGAAATCTAAAACTGGAAACTGTTCTTGAATCGGGCGTTTTAATGCATGCATTAGATCTGCCCGCCCCGAAGCTGTAGCCGAGGCGGGCAGATGAACGGTCTATTCTGACTTGGCGGGTGGCCGGCCGCCGTGAACGAAATTCATGGCATGGCCATTGAGGCAATAGCGCAAGCCTGTCGGCGGTGGCCCGTCCGGGAAGACGTGACCCAAATGCGCGTCGCAACTGCTGCAACGGATTTCGGTTCGGACCATGCCATGGGACTGGTCTTCAAGTTCCCGGATCGCATTCGGGTCGACTGCCTCGAAAAAGCTGGGCCAGCCGCAGCCGGAATCGAATTTTTTATCCGACATGAACAGCGGCGTTTCACAGCACACGCAATCGTAACGGCCGATGAGCTTGTTGTCCCAGTAGGGACCGGTGAAAGGGCGCTCGGTGCCGGATTGGCGGGTCACATAGAACTGCTCGGGTGTAAGCTGCTCCATCCATTCGGCGGTGGTCTTCCTGATGGGGGGAGATGCTTTTTCGTGGCGGGTGGTTTCGTCGCTCATTCGGCATTCCTTATTTGATGTTTTTCCCAGAGATAGGGGCGTGCACAGGTTGCTGCAAGCCGGAGCAGATAACGGTTTCGTCAATCGTCACCTGCGGAGCCAGGCCGGGTTTCATCCGTTCATGGATTGGAAGGTGCTCTTGATTGTCGCCGTGAAAGGTCCGGGGCTAGCGAGCCAGGTGGCTTAAGGATGTCTTCACCCGGTTACCGCCTTCCTGTCTCGCCTGAAAAACGCAGTTTTCGGCAGCGGCGAGGAGAAATTCCGAGCTTTCCGAGACCCCCGTCTGTTCCACGACCGCGCAAGCCGCACCGACGGAGGCCGTCATGACGCCATTGCCGGCGGTATTTTCCGGGTTGGGAATGCCAAGGTCCTGAATGGCTACGTGCAGATACGCGCTGATAGTCTCGGCGCCCATTTCGTGAGTTCTTGGAAGGAGGAGAGAAAATTCCGCCGTTGCCGTTCGTGCGGCGATATCTGCCGGACGGCGCGCGGTCTCCTTCAGGGTATCGGCTACCCTGGTCAGGCAATCCTCGGCAGCGCTCGGTCCGAACCGCTCCACCAGAGCTTCGAAACGGTCGAGAGACACCTTGATCAGACTGGTGTGGGTCTTTTCACGCAAGGCGATCGCCCATTCCCGTTTCAGGCCATCCTCGAAGGCACGGCGGTTGAGAAGTCCGGTGAGCGGATCCGTCTGGGTTGCCGCATCCAGCAGGCTTTCCAGCTCCTTGCGTTTGGAAATGCTGCGGAAATAGACCGCGAATGCGTAAGGCTTGCCGGCGGCATCTTCCAGAAGATGCGTGGTCACCTCCGCCCAGACCATCGGGCCGAAGGCGGAACGGAGCTGAAGATCTGCATGGGGAAGGGGGGCGTCGGCATCGCCGCTGCCGGAAAGGATCCGGTGCAGAAGATCTGCATCGGTGTTCGGGCTGGCCAGATAGACCAGGTCGCTCAGGTGATCGACCAGTTTGTCAGCACTCCATCCGAACATGCGCTCGGTTGCAGGAGAGATGAAAGCGGGCGTGCCGTCCAGTCCGATCAAAACAATGGCTTCATTGCCAAGTTTGACGAGCGTTTCAAAGTCGATGTTGGACGGGCGGAGCAGCTCCGTTCCCGAAGGCGTATCCCTATTGCTACCCAACACCATCTTCTGTGCCTCGCTCGAATTCCGTGGCAACGCATTCCCGAATTGAAACTGAACGGTATTCACGCTTTGAAATCAAGTGGCAAGCTGCCTTTCTTGGGTGCAGACGGAGGTGGTTTGACCCGAGTGTGAATGTTGTCGGGTGTATTGCGGGCGCGGATACCTCAAGTTTCGGCCGTGATACGTTTTCAGCACAGAATAAATCTGTGAGATCCCTACTTGTCAGTCCTGCCCCTGACAAAAGCGCTCATGTGACGCGGGTGAATTTACCGAAAATCGACAGACATACGCTTGAACACGTAAATTCAACTGCCTAAGACATGTCATAACCCATCGGGACCGTTATTATCCGGCGGATCGGGGCTGATTCGAGCAGGCCCGTTTCCGTCGTTTCTTTAAAAACCGTGACGAAAGATCAGCATGACGCCAGCCTTGATCGACGACACCACTCTCTATGCCGTCCTCGCGCCCTTTGCTGCGGCTGTGGTTGCGCCTTTTCTGACCCGCTGGTTCAAGCACAACGCAGCCTGGCTGCTTGCTATCGTGCCGGCTTTGATCTTCCTGCATTTCACAGGGTTCGTCGAACCCGTGTCAAAAGGGGAAAGCTTCGTTGCGGCAAAGGCCTGGGCGCCCAGCTATGGTGTGAACTTTTCCGTCTATGTCGATGGATTGTCGACGCTGTTCGCCTTGCTGATTTCAGGCATCGGAACCTTCATCATTCTGTATGCCGGCGGCTATCTCAAAGGCCACCCGCAGCAGGGCCGGTTCTTCTCGTTCCTGTTGATGTTCATGGGGTCGATGCTCGGCCTCGTGCTCGGCAACAACCTGATTTCCCTGTTTATCTTCTGGGAACTGACGTCGATCACGTCCTTCCTGCTGATCGGCTTCGATCACCTGCGCGCCGCGTCCCGCCGGGCCGCGCTGCAGGCGCTCGTGGTCACGGGCGGCGGCGGCCTGGCCCTGCTGGCCGGTTTCATCCTGATCATCTCCGCCACGGGTGAAATCGAGATGTCGGTGCTGCTGGCCTCGCCGGACATCATCAAGGATACCACGCTCTACGTGCCGATCTTCTTCCTGGTTCTGGGCGGCGCCTTCACCAAGTCGGCGCAGTTTCCGTTCCATTTCTGGCTTCCCAACGCCATGGAAGCGCCGACACCTGTTTCCGCCTATCTGCATTCGGCAACCATGGTGAAGGCCGGCGTCTATCTTTTGATGCGCATGCATCCGCTGCTGGGGGGGACAGAACTCTGGACAACGGTCCTGCCGCTGTTCGGTGGCATAACACTGCTGGTGGGCACGATCCTGGCGGTGCGCCAGACCGACCTGAAGCTGATGCTTGCCTACACGACCGTGGCATCGCTCGGGCTCCTTGTCATGTTGACCGGGACCAGCCAGGAAAAGGCGCTCGAAGGCGCTGTCCTTTATCTTCTCGCGCACTCCCTGTTCAAGGGCGCGCTCTTCATGGTCGCCGGCACGATCGATCACGAAGCCGGTACGCGTGACATCACGAAGCTGGGCGGCTTGCGTTCGGCCATGCCGATCACGTTTACAGCTGCCTGTCTTGCGGCGCTGTCCATGGCCGGCCTGCCGCCTTTCATCGGCTTCATTGCCAAGGAAGTACTTTACTACGGCACCTGGGGCTGGCTGGAACTCGGTCTGCCCATCACCATCACTGCTGTTGTCGGCAATGCCTTGATGCTGGTGATTGCAGCCGCGGTCGCCATCAAGCCCTTCCTTGGTCCGAAAGTGGAAACGCCGAAACATGCGCACGAGGGACCAGTTCTGCTGTTTGCCGGTCCGGTGTTCCTGTCTGTGACCGGCCTAGGGCTGGCCCTGATTGCGCATACGACTGGTGAACTGTTCATCGGGCCGACCCTGTCTTCACTTCTCGGCAAGACGACGCAAATCGAACTGCATCTGTTGCCGACGTCGATCAACGCGCCGCTGCTGTTGTCGCTGGTCACCATCGGTCTCGGGATTGCTCTGTTTACCCAGATCGACCGCCTGCGCGGGCTGATCGGCTCCGTCCTGTCAGCGATCGGTTGGGGACCAGACAAGGGGTTCGACCAGTTCGTGGCCGGTATTGTCGGATTGTCCTGGCGGATCACGCGCCTGCTGCAGTCGGGCAAAATGCAGACCTACATGATGCTGACCTTCATCTTCACGGGCGCTGCGGTGCTGTTGCCGGGCTTCCTGACCGACAGCCTGCCGGCAATGCCGAAGATGCCGGACTATCGCTTCTATGAATGGGGCATCCTGCTGATCGCCTTCTTCGGGTTGATCGCCGTACTTGTCGCCAACACCCGCCTGACTGCCATCGTGTCTCTCGGCATCCAGGGCTTTGCGGTTGCCTTGATCTTCATGATGTTCGGCGCGCCGGATCTCTCCTTCACCCAGTTCATGGTGGAGACGCTGTCGGTCGTCATCCTTGCTCTGGTCATGACAAGACTGAACCTGTCGCCCAGTGACCACCGGCATGGTCTTGCCGCGATTGTCACCGGGATTGTCGCGATCGGTGTCGGTCTCGGCCTGACGCTGACGCTGCTTGCGATCACGCAGCAGCCTTTCGACAGCCGCTTGTCCGACTTCTTCGCCCAGTTCAGCCGCTCCATTGCCCATGGCCGGAATATCGTCAACGTGATCATCGTCGACTTCCGCGGCTTTGATACGCTGGGCGAAATCGCCGTGGTGGTTCTGGCCGGGCTTTGTGTTCTGGCGCTCATCCGGGTGCGGACGAAGCCCGAAAAACCGATCGAGAAACCGAAGACGGTCGCACCGCCCACACCGGCCCAGACTGGGGAGGCTCACTGATGCGTACGATCATCTTCCGCACCATTGCGCCCTATCTGTCCGCGCTGATGGTGCTGTTTTCGATCTTCGTGCTGCTGCGCGGCCATAACGAGCCGGGTGGTGGGTTTATCGGCGGCCTGATTGCCGCATCGGCGTTGGCGATTTTTGGTATCGCCTGCGGTGTTGCTTCCGTTCGCCGCGCCATCGTGTTCCACCCGATGGGGGTATCCGGTTTCGGACTGTTCCTGGCGGCTGTGGCAGGCATCCCGTCGATATTCAAGGCGCAGGCCTTCATGACCAGCCAGTGGCTGGAGGTACATGTTTTCGGCGTGGAGATCGCCTTGTCGACGCCGTTGTTCTTCGACATTGGCGTTTACCTGGTGGTGGTGGGTGCCATCGGCTCCATTGCATTGGCGCTTGAAGAAAGGGAGGCCGACTGATGGAAACCGGCGTTGTCATCCTGATTGGCCTGTTCTTCACCGTGGCCGTCTACCTGATGCTGTCCAAGCAGCTTGTGCGCATTCTTCTGGGTATCGCCATTCTGGGCAATGCCGTGAACATGCTCATCTTTACCAACGGGCGCCTGACGCGCGAGGTTCCGCCGCTCATTCCGGAACATCTCTATGCTCCGGAAACCGCGACGGCCAATCCGTTGCCGCAGGCACTGGTGCTGACGGCTATCGTCATTTCCTTCTCGTTCTTTGCGTTTCTGCTGGTGCTGGCCTTCCGGGCCTACCAGGAACTTGGCACCGATGAAGTCAACGAAATGCGCATCGCCGAACCCGAACACGACCAAACTCCGCCGCAAGGGTACTAAGCTACATGGCCGGTTCTTCCGTTTCCGTCGATCTTTCCCAGGCCATGGTCACTACGCCCGTTGCGGCGGGTGACTGGCTGGTGGTCGCGCCTTCGCTGATCACAATCCTGGGCGGTGCGCTGTGCCTGATGCTGCGCAAGAACACCGATCTGCAGCCGAAAGTCGGCATCGGTTTCCTGGCACTGCTGGTGCTGGCTAACCTTGCCCTGCTGATCCGGGTGCTCGATCATGGTGTCATCACCATGGTGATGGGCAGCTGGCTGCCGCCGTTCGGCATTGCCTTCACAGTGGATACGCTTGGTGTCACGCTGTCACTGATCGGCTCAATCGTGGCCTTCTGTGCGGGTGTTTTCGGCGCAGCCACCGTTGACAGCACAGGACGCAGATATGGTTTTTATCCATTCCTGCTTCTGCTGATGACGGGTGTTTGCGGCGCGTTCCTGACCGGGGATGTGTTCAACCTCTATGTCTGGTTCGAAGTTCTGCTGATTTCGTCCTACGGGCTTCTGGTCCTCGGCAACGACAGGATCCAGCTTGACGGCGCGGTCAAATACGGTGTCCTGAACCTGATCGGCACGAACCTTTTCCTGATCGCGACAGGTCTGCTTTACGGAATTTTCGGCACGCTCAACATGGCGGACCTCGCCATGAAGGTTGCCGCCCTGGAAAATCCGGCTTCCGGCACGCTGGCAACGGTTGCCGCGCTCTATTTCCTCGCCTTTGCCATGAAAGCGGCCGCGTTCCCGGTCAATTTCTGGTTGCCTGCGTCCTACCACACGCCCAACGTGGTGGTGTCGGCGGTATTTGCAGGCCTTCTGACCAAGGTTGGCGTTTATGCGCTGATCCGCATCTTTGTTCTGATCCTGCCGGCCTCCCGCGGCTATATGGCCGATGTGATCGCGCTGGTTGCCATCGCCACCCTGCTGACAGGGGCGATCGGAGCTCTGGCGCAGAGTGAAGTACGGCGGCTGCTCGGCTATGTGGTCATTGCCGGTATCGGGTCGATGCTCGCCGGTGTTGCGGTTGGTTCGACGCTGGCAGTCTCGGGTGCCATTTTCTACGCGGTCCATTCGATCATCGTCATGACGGCGCTTTATATGGCAGCGGGCATCATGAACATGATGGGCGGTTCCTACGACCTGAGGCAGCTGGGTGGGCTCTATCAAAAGAGTGCGGTGTTCGCAGCCGTGTTCCTGGTACTTGGTTTTGCCGTTTCGGGTCTGCCACCATTCTCCGGTTTCTGGCCCAAGGTCATTCTTGTGGATGCGGCCTTCGCAGACGGCCGGACCTGGCTGGGTGCTGCCATTCTTGTCAGCGGGTTCCTGACAACCATGGCGATGGGCCGGGTCTGGATCTTCGCCTTCTGGCGTGGTGGACCTGAAGGCACTACTGACGGGCAGGCAGTTGCCGTGACGGGCGAGGGCGGCGCGCAACTTTCTGGAGCCGCAGTCTGGTTGCCACTCGGCATTCTGACTGCGCTTGTTGTCTATTTCGGCCTGCAGCCGGAATGGATGCTGGAGCTTTCAACGCGAGGGGCAAGCGGCATTGTTGAACCGCTCGGCTACCTGCGTTCAGTCTTTGGGGGCCAGGGATGACCAGTCTCTTTCTCATCAACATTCTTCTGATGCTGGCTTGGGGAGCTGTCACGGGCAGCTTCTCTGAAGTCAATCTGGCCTTCGGTTTCGTGCTCAGTTTCGGCGCGCTTTACCTGATCCGGGAACAGGTCGGTACTGCCGCCTATTTCCAGCGGGTCTCCAAGGGCTTCGGTCTGGCTGTGCTCTTCGTCTATGAACTGGTGCTGTCGGCCTGGCGGGTTGCGATCATCGTGCTCAAGCCGAAGATCAAGTTGCAGCCGGGCATCATCGCGTTTCCGCTGACAGTGGACAGGGATTTTGAAATCACGATGCTGGCCAATCTGATCACCCTGACGCCGGGCACATTGTCCGTTGATGTCTCCGACGACCGGAAGACGCTTTATGTGCACTGTATCGACGTGCCTGACCCGCAAGCCACAATCGACGACATCAAGAACGGTTTTGAACGCAAGATCCTGGAGGTGTTCAGATGACACCGTTTGAGACCTTTTCTTCCGGTTTCCTGGAAATCAGCGTCAAGATCGCGCTGGCTCTGTTGACGATTTCCTTCATCATCATCGTCGTGCGGACGGTCAAGGGACCGAGCCTTCCGGACCGTGTTGTCGCCCTGGACATGCTGGTCGCGGTGGGGATCGGCTTTATCGCGGCCATCGGCGTTTCCACCGGCTTTTATCTTTACATCGACATTGCGATTACGCTCGGCCTCGTCGGCTTCCTGGCAACCGTCGCTTTCGCACGCTTCGTCCTGAACCGCGGCCTTGCCGGCGACAAGACGATCATGGACGAAGTCGAAGAGAGCATTAAGCGCAGGGAGGCGGGACAATGAATGCTGCCGTTGAAATCATCACCGGTATCATGCTGGTCGTCGGTGCTTCCTTCGCACTGGTCGCATCGATCGGTATCATCCGTCTGAAAGATGTTTACATGCGAATGCATGCGGCCTCCAAGGCGGGTACTCTGGGGTCGGGCGTGATGTTGCTTGCGCTGGCAGTTCATGCTGGCGATCTGGCCGTTGTCACACGGGCAATCGCCGGAGTCGTATTCTTCCTGCTCACCGCCCCAATTTCGGCTCATTTGTTGGCAAAAGCTGCATACGCAGCCGGCTACCGTCCCTGTGCCGATACCAAGGAAGATGCCCTTGCAAAAACTGTCCGGCCGAAAAGCTGAGGCATGGTGTGCGGCAATGGTCCTGAAAGACAGATTTCCTGACAATACTATCGGTTCATTGTCGAAATAGGTGCGTTAGGTATAGCCAATATTTGTACAATTTGATTTTTATTGCTTCTGATCGATTTTTATTTGAATTACGGGGTTGTCGTTCAACGAAAGCGGCGATATAAGGCTGTGACGATTGCCTGCAAAGTAGAATCGTTTTTGATTTCTGGGCCCGCAAGTAACTGAATTTCTAGTTCCGCTTTCGGCAGACATTTTTTGCAGGTAAACCACAAAGCTAATTTTGAAATCAGTAGAGAACGGGTGAAATATGACTGACAGTCCGGTGGATGCGAATCTGATTGATCTTACGGCAGACATCGTCTCAGCCTATGTGAGCAACAACACCGTTGCGTCAACAGATCTGCCAGGCCTGATCAACGAAGTTTACGGCGCGCTGCAGAGAACTGCCAGCACTTCCACCGAGCCGGAGCCGGAGCCGCTGAAGCCTGCCGTGCCGGTGAAGAAGTCGGTCATGCCCGACTACATCATCTGCCTGGAAGACGGCAAGAAGTTCAAGTCGCTGAAGCGCCACCTGCGCACGCACTACAACATGACCCCGGAAGAATACCGCGAGAAGTGGGACCTGGGTGCCGATTACCCGATGGTTGCACCGAACTATGCGGCTGCCCGTTCGGAACTGGCCAAGAAGATGGGCCTCGGCCAGCAGCGCAAGCGCTCCAAGTAAATCCTTCGGCCTAAGTCGAGTACAAAAGAGCTGCCCATGGGCAGCTCTTTTTTTGTTTTGTGATGGAGATCTTCAGCTGATTGCGGATGGCGCTCGGTGTGAGCGCAACTGAAGCACTTGCCGAAAGAGCAGAGTGATCAAATTGAAGGGTTCTCAGGCTGCTGCCAGAGCTCCTTGCGCGTCGCTGCGGATGCGTCCGACCATCGATTTGAGACCGTTGGAGCGCTGCGGCGTCAGGTGCTCCTGCAGACCCAGTTTGGCAAAAATACCTTCGACGTCCGTGTCAAGAATGTCCTGCGCGGTCTTGCCACTGAATAAAGAGGTGACGATGGCCACGAGCCCTTGCACGATAAGCGCATCGCTGTCGCCCCGGAAACTGAGCACAGGTGTGCCGTCGCCCGTCTTGTCGATGGAGGTGATCAGCCAGACCTGCGACACACAACCGCGCACCTTGTTGGCATCGGTCTTTTCGGCGTCGGCAAGATCAGGCATCTCCTTGCCAAGGTCGATGAGGTATTTGTAGCGATCTTCCCAGTCGTCGAGAAAATCAAACGTCTCAAGGATTTCGCTCAAGGTTGTGGTCATGGCACCGGTCTTTGAAGGTCTTGTCCGCCTTCATATAACTCGTGAGCGGCAAAGTGCAAATGCCGACAGGTGCGAGAGAGGGGGGAGAATAAAGATACGCCGCAGATGAAATGGGCAGCTTTCCATCTGCGGCGCAGCGGAACAATCCGCTGAAGTGAAGCCGTCTTTGCGTTGCTGCCGTGCAGCAGCGCTCCAGCGGGGGCGCAATCGGCCGTTTTCAGATCCAGGAGGTCGTAGGATCTTGAACGACCAGTGTGCTCAGGTCTTTTGGCCTGAGCGTGGTTTGGGCCGTGGCACCGGCCCAAGCACTGCCTCTTTGGAAGAGACGTTATCAAAGACCGGCTGCCAGGATGGTGTGCCGGCGAAAACCTGAGGTTCCTGGCCTGAAGGCTGGGCGGACGTCGTGCCAGCAGTCTGTACGGGCGTCGAGCCGGTTACCAGCTGTTCGCTTCCCGATTTCTCGGCAATCTGCGTGTCGAGAAACTCATAGACAATCCGAGCGCCGTCGCGTGCGCGGCTGCCGATTGCCGTCAGTGCGTCGCCTCCCGTTTCGCAGGCCTGCGGATTACGTCCGCAAAAGCCGCCGATGTCCGACATCGTTGCCTGTGCCGCCAGGAAGGCCGACACCGGATCGATGTTTTCCGTCGAAGTGTCTTCCTGATCTGACCCGAGGGGAATCAGGACGAGCACCAAGGTGAGCCAAAAGGCCGTCCTCAAGAGAAAGAACATATCGCTACCCATAGTCTGTTCTGTCTTGCGTGCCTTTGTGCCGTTGGCACGCTTGTTATGAGGGCACATTACCAGCGACATGAGAATCCCCGGTTGAGCGGGAAAAGTCAATTTTCATAAAATAAATCAGGTATTTAAATCGTATTTTCTGAAATATTGATTCAAATTTTAGCTAATTCCGGTCAAGATATTGAGGCCAATGGGTTTTTCGGAAAAAAACGCAATTTGGATTCATCCTTTATCGTTCCTTAAGTGCTGCAACAGACAATGGCCGTACAAAAGGTGCGAGCGGATGTTTCCGCGATTGTTGTGTGGTAGAGTAGATTGCGTAACCTTCTGAAAAACATGCAAAATATCTGGGGGCATTGGGTGGCTCGCGTGGATGGAATGATTCATCCCGAAGCTGCTTCCGATCCTTTTCTTGCACCGTTGCATCGTTCGTTTCTGCTCAGCTGTTTCGTCAGCGGCGCTGCGGCTCTGGTGGTACTGCCACTGCATCTGGCGCTGGCCGGACCGCCTCAGGCAGCCACTCTTCTCGCGCTCGCCTGGATGCTGAGCCAATGGCCTCTGGCACTTTATCTGTCCCAGTCAGGGGCGCTGTCCAAGGCTGCCGGTCTTTCTGCTTCCCTGTTCGCGGTGTTTGTTGCCGGCGTCTGCGCGGTTACCGGCGGTGCGCTGTCCTTTGCACTGGCTTGGTTGCTGGTGCCGCCGATGGAGGCTGCGCTCGCAGCAAGCCGGCGGACGGCACTCGCCGTGACGGGGCTTTGCGGTGCCCTGGTCCTTGCCCTGATGTTTGTTCCGCTGCCTGTCCTTCCGGCTTCCGGATTTCCAGGGCTGGCGACGCCGTTTGCGACGCTGGCGGCTCTGCTTTATGTCGGTTTGCTGTCGCTACGCATCGCGCTTGACCGGTCTCTTGCGCAAAAAGTTGTGAGGGCAACGGAGGAAAGACGCCTCCAGATCAGTCAGAGTGTCTCCGACATCTATTGTGAACTCGGGCCTGACGGTGGCCTCAAGGTCATTGGTGGCCCGGTGAAGGATGTGCTCGGGCACCTGCCGGTCGAAAGCGGGGAGGACTGGCTGTTTCCGCGCCTTCACGTTGCAGACCGGCCGCTTTATCTGACCTGTCTTTCCGAAGCCCGTTTGAGTGGCGCCACAAGAACCTTCGAGGCACGTTTGAGGGTTGGCGCAAATCGTCCGGGAGAAGCAGGGCAGGCCGACTACCGGCGTCTGGCAGTGCAACTGCGTGCCGGCCGGCAGAACAGCCCGTCTTCTGCAAACGGTGCGGCACTTCTGCTGACGCTTCGTCCTCTTGAACCCATCGAGCCGTCGGCAGGCAAGGCCGCGGGATCCGCCACAGACGGAAGCGCACGCGCGGACCGTATTTCGCGGGACATGCTTGAAACGGCGGGCGTTGAAGCTTCGCAGGCGCTGTCGGACATTCTGGCGCAATCCGAACGTCTCGAGCGCCTGGGGCGTGATACCTCCGATCCTGTGCTCAAGTTGGCGGTACAGTCCCTGCGGCAAACCGGCGAACGGGGTCTGGCCTCGCTCACTGCGGCTCTGGATCTGGTTCCGGCCGACAGATCTCCCGGCGAACCGGAGATTACCGGTGTTGATGTCGAAGCCTGTCTCGTTCAATGCATGGACATGGTCGCAAGGGTGGCCGTGCGTCGCGGTGTTGCTCTGGAAATGGAACCCGGCCAGGACAGTCCGCTGGTTGCTGCCGACAGAAAATTGCTGCGGCAGGCGCTGTGTTTCCTGCTGGTGGATATGGTGGAAACTTCCGAGGCTGGCGCCGTGGTGAGCGTTGGTGTCGATCTCGGTACAGGCTACACTGACTATGTGTTTTCGGTGAAGAACCGCCAGTCCAGCCTTTGCTGGAGCGCCGAGGCTGCGGCAACCGTACTGGGCGTTTCCAGGGCCCTTTTGGAGCGCATGGGCGGCAGCCTGACTGTTCAGACCATTCTGGGGCAGGGGGAAAGCGTGACTGTGACCCTGCCGCTTCGGACGCAAGCGCAGCAGAGCGCCGGCCGGACCGGCGAGGTGCTCCGTGTCGAGCAATTGGCAAGATCGGCATAGGCGCAATGGCAAGAGCAAAGAAAACGACAAAGCAGACCAAGGCGCAGCAAGCAAAGTCGTCGGAATCCCTGATGGCGAAGGCCGGTCATATGGCGCTCGACAATCCTGTCGCAGCGGGTGGTACTGTGGTGATGGGGCTGACGGCATGCCTGATCGTGGCCAATGCGGTCGGCTTGCAGCCTGGCCGGCATCCGGCGCCGCTGTTCACGACACGAGATCGACCGGATACCATGCAGCTGCCGGAACCGGATGGCAGAAGTCCCGGGCTTCAGGTGCAGGAGATCTCCACCCTTGTGCTCGACCTGCAGATCTCCCTGCGCAAGATCGGCCTGTACGAAGGGCCTCTGGACGGACTGAACGGCCCGGCGACCGAGCGTGCCATCCGTGGTTTTGAACGTCACGCCGGACAGATCGAGACCGGAGAGGCAACGGAAGCGCTGCTTGCTCTGGTGTTGATGCAGGGAGAAAGCCCCGTAACGTCCGTGAATGGTCCCGTGCCTCGTCCGAAGCCCGGGTTCTCGGGTACGACAAGACAAGACGGGGCTGAAGTCCTTGATGCAGGTGCCGACGACGGTGCCGATGCCGGTGTAGAGTCCGATCCGAAGTTGATGAAGATCCAACAGGCATTGTCCGAACTCGGCTACGGTCCGCTGAAGGCGGACGGCGTGATGGGAGCCAATACCACCGCTGCCATCCGGCGGTTCGAATTTGACAGGGGCCTGCCGTTGACGGGCGAACCCGGCACCAAGGTCATCGAGCGCCTGGAAATGGTCAGTGGCCGGTCGCTGTCCGGCTAGATTGCCGGACGGCGAGTTGCCGCGTAAGCGCAACTGTCGTAGAGCAGGGCCTTCCTTCTCCATCTTCGGGAGTGCCGGCGGGTTCGGCAGAGGCGGTCAGCATGCGGGTTACATCTGAGTTTTTCGTCAGTGCACTGGTCCGACGCGTATTCGGCGAGGGCGGCTTTGCAGCTGTTTCCAGGAAAGGGGCTCCCGAAGCCGGTGCGGTCTTTATCTGTGTGGACCGTCTTGACGGTAGCTTCGACTTCTATGGCCCGGCGCCGCAAGCCATGTTCAGCAGTCTGCCGCAGGGGCGCTTGTTCGAAAGTGTCTTCGAACGGGCGGACAGGGAAACGATAGACGCGCGGCTGGCAAGCGAAGCGCGAATGGATCCGGACTATTGGCTGGTGGACATCGAAGCACGCGACGGCAGGATTGACCTGCCATTGGTGCAGGATGAGCCGAAGCCCGACACAAACCTCTTCCGCTTTTAGTGCAGATTTAAATATGGGCGTTCAGCCCTCCCGCAACACAGTGCTTGAGCGGGTGTTCTCAGGAACGGTTCGACTTGCGAGTGGTTTCGGCTTGAACGAAACCAAACTTCTGTCCGTCCGTTGTCGCCGCATCGCGGCGCGAACCATCCTGATATTGCGAGTCAAGCTGTGCAGATACGGGCTGAGTGACCTGGTCATGCAGGATCCACTGGCCGACCAGCACCTCGGCAGCGCCCTGGCTAAGCGTGCGATGGAGGCGCAGCAGGCCGCGCAGTCTTTCCAGTGACAGGTTTTCACCCAGCATGCGGATCATCACGGTCGTGACTTCGGACGCCGACATACCAAGCGCTTTCAACGCAACGGTCAGACCTTCGGCCTGATCGTCATGCATCAGCAGATCGCAAGTGGTCTGTGGCAGTCCGAGCCCCTGGCCCAGGAGATCCGCAAAACGGGACCGCTGCTGGAAAAGGGCTTCGCTCACCAGTGCGTCCCGCAATTTGAGGCGCGCGGTGTCCGTGCGTCTGTCGGTTGCGGAACCAGGGGTTTGTGCCTGTTTGACCAGGCTGGTCATCTCCGCCGCGGCGATCGCTTTCGATTTGAGCGGAGCTGGTAAATGCAGGAATTGTCCCATAAGTCCATCCGGGTTTAATGCGTCCTGACCTGCCAATTCTAAACCAAGAGTGGCAACGATGTCACTACGACAACTGAGTTTTGCCTGATGAGCTTGTGTCAGGGTGACGTCTTCCCGGTCGAGAAGGATACGGATTACAGGGGCTCCGGCGTGTTCGCACAATGTCGTGATCACCGATTCGCGCAAGGATGGCCGGTTGGCGACCGCTTTGCGGAGGGAATCCGGACCAGCCTCCGCAACCTTCAAAAGGAGATCCACAGAAAGCCTCGGACTGTAACGAAGGGCCGGATAGGCCGTCAGTTCGTCTTCGTCGGATGCGAGCTGCGTCAGGAGGTCGTCGGGAATTTCCGGATGCGCAGCCAGCAGATTTGCGATCCGGCGCCTGTCCGGCAGTGAGGTTTTAGGCAGGAAGTTTGACGCCAATTCCAGAAAAATACGTTTTTCTTCAACATCATGCCGAGTGCGTCCGGCAAACAGCTCACTTGCGGCCAGAAGGACACCACGATCATCGCCCTTTGTGGACGCGGATTTGTCCGGAGAAGCGGAATTCGGCAACGACTGACTGAAATGTTGGGTTTGGCGCATGACACCCGTCTACAAAATACGAAAGACCGGACCACCGGAGGAACTTGCTTCGTTCAAATTGCAGGAAAAGCGTTAGCATGCTGTTAACCCTGACAGCTTCTTAATGAAGAGCAGGAAGTAATGCGTCGCCCGTTTGACCGTTCCCCGCCGGTAATACGCCGTCAGGGGAGATCGGAACCGAAGGAGGAGACGATGGGCACCTTGTTGGACTTTACATCAGCTCAACGCCCCGCAGCACGTGTGGGCTATCGTTCCAATCAGCGCCGTATGGCAAGCCGAGAGACCTTTGGAGAAGTTATCCTCTTCCCAGGTGTCCGGTACGAGCGCCATGACCTTGATCTTGCCGCACGAATCGCGACCATCGGAAAAGCGGCCGGACCTGCTGGCTCCGACAAGGACTGACGGTCCAAGCCTCTCCAGCCGCGCAGGAGAAGTTTCTTTTTAGCGGCCTGGAGAAGCGCCCGATGGGCAAAGGCAAAGCGGAACAATCCGCAACCGCATCCCTCGCGGAGAGCGGTCGCAAATCAGGGCAGGGCGCCATTGCCGTCGCTGCCGTGCTGATTGCCGTCAGCCTTGCTGCCTGTACGCGCCCGACAGGGGATTTTGATCGTGCCAGGCCATCCGTCATTCATGACAGGGTGATGCCGGCGGCGGGCGACGAAGCAGCGCGCCTGCGCGGTGATCCGGTTTCCAAGTTCAACTACACGAACGACGAAAAGCTGATGCGCAACCGCGGCTGGACGCTGATCCGTCCGCCATGGACCAAGGACTGGATCGGCGGGACCATGGTTGAGCTGTCGCGAACACGCGTTCTTCCGGAAGTTGAAGGGCGTGTACCGCCTGATCTCTATCTGATCTATCTGCGCTCAGACAAATTCCAGTCTTCCGATGCCCGCTACGACAAGATTGCCGCTGACGCATCCGGCGATGCGGAGCTGGTGATGCCTTTCTGCGAAGTGGCCTTGCGTGTGAAGGCCGCGGATGACGAGCGGCTGCGAGTTCTGCAGAACAAGCCGGTGAAGTCCGAGGAAACCTATGAAGGCGCGAAGGCGCGCGTCTGGGAAAACCGGGTGATGATCAAATGGGTCGGTCAGGCACTGCGGTATCGGATCATCGCCTACAAGAAGGCGCTCGACGGACTGGAGATCGAAACGCCGACCCGCGATCGCGTCTGGAAGGTCAATAACGCCATTCGGGAACTGGAAGGCCAGGTTCGCATTGCCGAAGCCGGTTGCGATCCGGACAAGCGTTATGGGGACGACAAGCCTGTTCGCAGGTCCCGGATCTATACCGGGTGGGGAACTGAACGCGCTCCGGTCGTGAAATAGCCCGCTTCCGAATTTCAGGCCTGAATTCTGACATCTTAATGAGTGCTATATTCTGCCCACGTCAGATCTACTGATGCGCGAAGACGTTTTCGGCTGTAGAGGCGGTACTGCTTTTCCACAGGCTGGAGGCGCGGTCGTTCAAGGTCTGAAAAAACATCTTTGAGACGACTTCTGCACGGGTTCTTTTACAAGATGCCGATGAGAATTTATTTCGTAAGCTAAGCGTATTCAAAATTTTTAAACGATACCGCTCAGCGTTATTTTTTTACGAAACCACAACAGCCAAAATCTCGTTTTACTTGATCTGCTTCACTTTTTGTCAAATTGACTTGCCTTTAGGGCATGCGCGCATAAGTTTTGTTTATTGCAATGCAAAAAAATGTGAACACTGAAAAAAGAGACGTGATCACAAGCTCTTAGCCTAATTTTGGTCGTTTTTCCGGCAAAAGGATGTCTTTGAAGGGGTTTTGTGGCTTGCCGTTCTTCAGGCGTCGAACTAAACCGTTTAGTTTACAGGGGAGTCACTCCCGGGAACCTGAAGGTGGTCGAATGAGTCCGAACATCACGCTTCTCGTCAAAGAAGCGCTCTCCCATCAACATGCCGGACGCATTGGAATCGCGCTCAGCATGTTTGAGGAGATACTGAAGCTCGACCCCAAGAACCCACAGGCAAATTTTTCGCTGGGCATTGCTGCTTACCAGAACGGTGACGTGGGGCTTGCTATCGAGATGCTGCGGAAGGCTGAGCGCAAGGCCGGCAAGCACCCGCAGGTGCATCAGTTGCTCGGTCTGGCCCTCATGAACGCTGGCGATCTGGCCGGCGCGCTGAAATCGCTGAAGAAAGCCGTGGCCCTTGCGCCTAAAGCCGCTGATTTCCACGCCCATCTTGGTGACTTGTACACGCTCAAGCGTCAGCCGGTGCTGGCACGACAGAGCTTTCAGCGTGCATTGGCGATCGATCCGGAAAATGGTTATGCTCTTGTCGGCATGGGCCAGCTCGATATCACTGTCGGCCAGATCGACGAGGCTGTCGCCTGGTTCGAAAAAGCCATCGCATTGGGCAAGGAACTGCCCTCGGCCCTTCACTGCCTGACGATGGCACGCACCTACAGGGAAGAACCGGCTGAACTTGCCAAGATCGATGACCTGTTGAAACAGGCAAGCGCATTGCCTGCGCCGGAACACGCTCACCTGCATTGGGCGGCCGGCAAGATCCACTACGACCTGGGAGACACCGCGCGTGCTGCGCAGCACTACCGCTCCGCCCGCCGGTTGCGCTACCAGTCGTTCGATCAGCAAGCCCATGAAGAGCGCATCGCCTTCATGAAGGAAGTTTTCAACGAGGCATTTTTCGCCGAACGGACGGAATTTGAGGATCCCTCGGAGCGGCCGGTTTTCATTTTCGGCATGCCGCGTTCAGGCACGACCCTGGCCGAGCAGATCGTGAGCCGGCATTCGCGCATCGCCAGCGGTGCGGAAATTCCGTATTTCCGCTTGCTGCAGCAGGACCTGGGTTTGCGGGGGGCGCCAAGTGCTGCCCTGGAAAACCGGTTGAAGAGCCTCGGGCCGCGTGAGTTCAAGCAGTTTGCACGGCAGTACCTTGCGGAACTGAGCGCAATCGATCGGCGGGCAGACCGTGTCACCGACAAGATGCCGCATAATTTCGAAGTGCTCTGGCTTATGAGCCTTCTGTTTCCGAAAGCGGCTTTCATCCATTGCGTTCGCTGTCCTGCGGACACATGCGTTTCGCTTCTGTCGCATTCGCTTTCGCCCGCGCATAACTACGCCATGACGCAGAAGTCACTGGGCAGCTATTTCGTCGCCTACGACGGTCTGATGAAACATTGGGAAAAGGTCCTGCCGGTTCGCATCCACACGCTTTCCTACGAAGACCTGGTTCATAACCAGGAAAAGGAAAGCAAGGCGCTACTGGCGTGCACAGGCATGGACTGGGAAGAGCAATGCCTGGAGTTCTATAACGGCGACAGTCCCGTGACGACGTTCTCCAATCTCCAGGTGCGGAAGCCGATGTTCAGATCATCGATCGGTCGGTGGAAGCGTCACAAGGATCTTCTGGGAGACCTGTTCGAGTCGCTCGGTCCGCTGTCACCGCTCAATGAGGCTGCACCGGTCGGCAATAGTTCCAGCTACGGTCAGCAACAGACGCTTGCAACCGGTATGCCCGACAACGATATTTCTCACCTGCGGAACGCGGTTTCTCCGATATCGTGACCAGTTGCGGCGTCGGGGCGTGACAGCGTCCCGGCCTGACCGTTTTTCATGATTGCAAGTAGCTTAGCGAATGGAGCCGCAGCTTGCGGCCCTGAGAGCGCGGTCGATGTTGTCCGCCCGGGTCGGGTGGGGCACATAGGCTCGCAACAACGCAAAACCGCTTAGCGGCTCTTCCGTTTCAATGACGATGAGGTCTTCCAGGTTTTCCGGCGGGTTCTCCCGCAGGATCGACAGCTGTTCCGTGGTCAGCACCAGCATTGACAGGCGCTCGGCACCCGCGGTGCGGTTGTTGAGACTGTAGACGGCCTCTCCAGCCGCGTTGAACAGTCCTATGGACCAGAAGGGCACCGGAATGCTGGCATCGAAGAGAACCGGCCCGTCGGCGAGCTGAAACCGGCAGGCAGCGTGTTTCATGGCTGGATCGAGATCAGGCAGGGCCTCCTCGCCGGGGTGGACATCCGGCAGCAGATTGAATTGCCGGTCCGGCCCGTGGTTGCCGATGTTGTCATAGGCACTGTGCAGAACGTTCTGGGGGATGCTCAGCACCACCAGGATGTGAATGATGGCAGCAAGACACAGCGTGGCCAGCAGGCCAACCGACAGGGAAAAACGTGAAGAAAGGGTCATGGGCAGCCCAACCTGTCGATGGTGGGCATGCTGACGCCATCTAGGGCTGCACCGGTCGTGACCGGAGCGTCATAGACCCTGAGCACGAAGCGCAGACCGTCGGCGGCCCTTGCATCGCTCGCCAGGGGCAACCAGTTGCCGGAGTGGGGGCGGGTGGCGGCGACGATCTCGAATGTGCCGTCCGCGTTTCGCAGCAAGGCGTCACTTGCAAGGTTCACCCGGCCAGACATCGTCTTGACCAGGTGGCCGTGGCCATCGACCGCGGTCATGGTCCAGAGCCGTGCAGACGGGGTCTGGCCTGCGATACGGTACTCACACGTCGGATCAAGCTGGTGGCCGTTGCTGTCTTCGCGCGCGACCAGAGCAAGCCCTTCGCCCGATGCCAGGGGAATGACGGCGCCTCTTGTGTAGATCGCCACGGAATAAGGATCGGCTTCGGAGGTGCCGGCTTTCGGATAGGCGTGCCACGGGCCGATGGTGACCGCATTTAGCGGTTGTTCCCGCTCGATGATCAGATAGGCGGAGCTGATGCCGAGCAAGGAGGCCAGAACGACGACAAGCGTCACCGTGGCGAGCGTGCGAAAAGGATTGCCCCGATGCGAGCGGATGGCACGGGGAAGCCTTTCGTCATACCAGTCTGCCTCGCCATGTGCGGGCCGGAATCCTGTATCGCTCATTGCACCGCCGCGACATCGGTGTTGGCAGGCCCTTGAGCGGGGGCGGCATCGGCGCTCTTTTGTTCAAGCAGTAGGCGCAGATCCTGACCGATCTGCAAGAGGAGATCCTGGGTGCGCCGTTTCAGGACCCGTGGCTGGGCAGTGTCGCTGGTGTCTGTAGCCAGCCTTGCCGGTGCGGTTCGGGCCAGACGGGGCAAGCTTTCCGGATCGACACCGGGCATCCGGGCAAGCTCGATGCCATTGTGGGCAAAGGCGTTGTATTTCTGCCAGGCCATGGCAGGAAGGCTGCCGCCGGTGACACGTCGCGTGGAGGTAAAATCGTCGTTGCCGAACCAGACGGCCGTGGCAAAGTTGCCGGTGTAGCCGACAAACCAGGCATCGCGGTAAGCGTTGGTGGTTCCGGTCTTTCCGGCTGCGACCACACCGTCGATCTGCGCCCGGCGGGCCGTGCCGGCCTCAACCACATTGACCAGGATCTCGTTCATTTCCTGAACTTTCTCCTCCGGTAGGACACGAACTGCAGGCGGCTCGTCGCGTTCACGCCGGTAGAGCACCTTGCCGGCGCTGTTCTTGATCTCCAGAACCGCATAGGCCGCTGCCTTGGTTCCGCCATTGGCGAAAACGGAATAGGCCGATGCCATGTCGATGACGGAGACTTCAGATGAGCCGATAGGCAGCGACACGGAGTTTTCCAGTTCGTGGGTCAGGCCCATGCGATACGCCGTATCGATGATTTTTTGCCGGCCGAAATCCAGGGAAAGGATCACCGGAATGGTGTTGATGGACTTGGTGAGCGCGGTTTTCAGCGTGACGGCGCCCCGGTAGCTTCTGGAATAGTTCTTGGGCGACCAGTTACCGATCCAGACCGGCCGGTCGGAGACCACGCTGTCCGAGGTATAGCCGTTCATGAAAGCCGTCATGTAGACGAAAGGCTTGAACGAGGATCCTGGCTGGCGCAGCGCGTTGACGGCGCGATTGAACTGGCTTTCGCCATAGGAACTGCCACCGACCATGGCAACGACGGCTCCGTCCGGGATCATCGAAACCATCGCCGCTTCGCGAGCGTCGCGCAAATTTCCGTTTTCCCGAAGCACGGTTTCCACTGCCAGATCCGCCTGGCGCTGCAGCGCCGGGTCCAGTGTGGTGCGCACGGTCACAATGCGGTCGCGGGCGAGTGCCGGATACCGGCGTGCAAGCTTCTTGACCTCTTCAAGTGCCCAGTCGAGGAAGTATTCCGGCAACTGTTCCTGAGACCTGTCGACAGCCAGGGCCGGATTACGGCGTGCGCCGATCACCTGGCCTTCGGTCAGGAAACTGGCCTGTACCATGTTGGACAGGACTTCGTTGGCACGCGCGCGGGCTGCAGGCAGGTTGATGTGTGGGGCGTATTTGGTCGGTGCCTTGTAGAGACCTGCCAGCATGGCACTTTCGGCAAGCGTCAGCTCACGCACATTCTTGTTGAAATAGAATTCGGAAGCAGCCGTTACCCCGAAGACGCCGCCGCCCATGTAGGCGCGGTCGAGATAGAGCTTCAGGATTTCCTGCTTGGAAAGGTTCGCTTCCAGCCACAGCGCCAGATAGGCTTCCTTGATCTTGCGGCTGAGACTGCGCTCGTTGGTCAGGAAGAGGTTTTTGGCCAGCTGTTGGGTGAGCGTCGAACCGCCCTGGACAACACCCCCTGCGCGTGCGTTCTCGACCATGGCCCGGAAGGTGCCGAAAAAATCAATCCCGAAGTGGCTGAAGAAACGGCGATCTTCGGTGGCGAGCGTTGCCTTTATCAGGGAGTCTGGAATTTCCTCAAGCGGTACGCTGTCGTTGAGAACGATGCCGCGCCGGCCGATTTCCTTGCCGAAGCGATCCAGGAAGGTCACCGCGAAATCGTCCGTGGTCTTCCAGTCGGCATAGCGCGTTGCCTCGAAGGCTGGCTGGGCGAAGGCTAGCACCACGATGAAACCGGCAAGACCGTAAGTCAGACCGTCAGACGAAAGCTCGGCAAGAACGCGCCAGATTCCCTTGGCCCGGAACCGCCGCAAGAAGGCGTCATAGCCTTCGAATATCCGGCGGATAGCTGTTCCGCTCTTCCACAGGGCCGTGTCGATAAGGGCATCGATCGCCAGGAAAAAGCGGCGAATACGATTGCGCTTTTTCGGCGGCTTCTGCGCCGGCGGATTGCCGGTTTCGACATCATCTGATTGCGGTTTGTCCGTCACGCGAACAAGGTCTCCGGATCAAAAAGGATCGGCCCAAGCTAGCCGTTTTTCGAGGTCGTGCAAACTGGTTGCCAACGTGCCCCTTTCATTGGAACAGTTTACCTAAAGTTCTTGCAATTTCATTGAGGAAAAACAGCCCGTTTTTTCGCCCGGGTTGCCCGACAGCCTGTAGCATGATAGGCGCCGATTGTTCTGGCCCAAGAAAGGCGCACAAGACTTCATGATTGTGGACGATACCTCACGCGAGCTTCCGTTCTGGAAAACCCGCACACTGGAAGACATGACGCAGTCCCAGTGGGAATCGCTTTGCGACGGCTGCGCACGCTGCTGTCTCAACAAGCTTGAGGACTGGGACACCGGCGAAATCGTCTGGACGGATGTTGCCTGCACGTTGCTTGATGGCACCAGCTGCCGCTGCAAGGATTACGACAACAGGGCAACCATCGTGCCGGACTGCATTCAGCTCACACCGGGTGAGGTGAGGACACTGACCTGGCTGCCGCCAACCTGTGCGTATCGGCTGGTGCGGGAAGGCAAGGATCTCTACTGGTGGCATCCTTTGGTGTCGGGAGATCCTGAAACAGTCCATCAGGCGGGCATTTCCGTTCGCGGGCGGACGATCCCCGAAGACGGCATGGCTCTGGAAGACTATGAGAACCACGTCGTGTTCTGGCCGGGGGAAAAGCCGGAAGACCGGAAGGGTTGAGCTAACCCTGCCGATCAGGATGCAGTCACACTATTCGAGCCAGCTTTGATCACTCTCATTGTCTGATCAGGAAAGCCTCGACATGGCGGCGGAGCCGGTGTTCCAGTTCCGCCCGGTCAGTCAGTTGATGGCTTTTGACCAGGATGGCTCCATGGATCATGAAGGCAATCAGGCCATCGACCATTTCCTTTGGTGACCGATCCTGCCTCAGGTCCGGCTTCAGGCTGGCCCCCTGTTGCCAGAACGTCAGGAAATGCTCCAGTTCCGCATCGAGGGCGTCCAGAGTTTCGACAAATTCAGCAGCGCAATTGGGTTTGGTCACACCGATATTGTCCAGGAACAGCCGCAGGATTGTCGGGCTGTCGGTGATGACGTCGATCAGCGCCATCATGCGCCGGGTCAGCAGTCCGACAGGGTCGGACAATTGGTCGGGTTCTGCTGCTTCGTCGGACGTCGCCGCACGCAGGGCATTCAGCCGGTCCAGCAGCACGTAGGACAAAAGGCCGTCCATATCGCCGAAATGCGAGAACACGGTCCCCTTTGCGACGCCTGCCTCCTGAGCAACCGCTTCCGCGGTAACCAGGTCCAATCCGTGTTTTTGACTGAGATCGCGTGCGGCAGCCAGGACCCGTGCCCTTGTGGCAATGCTCCGCTGTTGTGGTTTGCGTGTCATGATTTTCCGTTAAAATGACCGTGGTCAAAAAATATCTTGACGGATGTGATGCGGAATGTCAAAAAATGACCACGGTCAATTTTGGCGTTTGACGCCTGCAAGCTCACAAGGTTGGACATGACAAGAGTACTGGTATTGGAAGGACACCCGGCCAAGGACACGTTTTGCGGCGCCCTCGCGGCGGAATATGCAAATCATGCGCAAAAGGGTGGAAACGAAGTGCGGGTCAGGCATCTGGCCGACCTGGACTTCGACGCGGATTTCGGAGTGTCATCCTTCAAGGATGCGAAGCCTCTGGAGCCTGACCTCGAAGCACTGTGGCAGGATATCCTGTGGTGTGAACATTTCGTGCTCACGCACCCATTGTGGTGGGGTGGTCTGCCGGGCAGGTTGAAGGGGTTGTTCGACCGGATCCTGCTGCCGGGCATGTCCTTTCAATACGTGAAAGGCAAGCCTCTGCCTGAGAAACTGCTCAAGGGCCGCACCGCGCAGGTTCTGGTGACTTCCGACACACCGGGTTGGTACTTCACCTGGATTTACGGTGCCGGTGCCAAAAAGCAGACCGAGAAGCAGATCCTCGATTTCTGCGGTCTCAAGCCCAAAGGCTACCATATGTTCTCGCCGATCCGCGGATCGAGCGACGAGGCAAAGCGGAAGATGCTGGCGCGGGCCGCTGGCCTTGGTCGCAAGGTTGCCTGAAGCGTTTTGCATCGGTCATGGTGGACGTTCAAACGGCCTTCGTTGAACGTCCTCATGTTGCTCGCGAGAGATCCTAGTTTCCGGCTGCCGCCTTCTCGGCGGCTTCCGTTTGCCGACGCTGCTGTTCGTTGAAGAAAACGACGTAATACTGGTAGATGTTGCCGACGTAATCGACAGGTTCCCGGCCGATTTCGGAAGCCACGATCCACTCGACGTTGTCAAACCACTTGTCCGGGTCAAAACCCTGTTGCTTGGCCTTTTCGCGTAGTTTGGCAAACCGGCTGGGGCCGGCGTTGTAGGCCGCAAGCGCAAAGAATGTCTGGTTGGCATCCCGTGTCTGAAGACCGGCAAAATACTGGTTGGCAAGGTACCGAAGATATTTGACGCCTGCCTGAACGTTCTTGTCCGGATCTGCATCAATTCCGCTGATGTTGATCGGGTCGCCTTTGGCCGTAGCCGGCTTGATCTGCATCAGTCCAACGGCGCCAGCGCGGCTGTGGGCTTTCTGGTCGAAACGCGATTCCTGAAAGCTTTGCGCGGCGATCAACAGCCAGTCGATTTCATACTCGTCGCCGTATTTCTGAAAAATGGTTTGGAGACTGGCGAGGTCGTTCTTGTAGTCCGCGCTGCGCATGTCCCGGAGGTAGTCGGCCTCTTTCAGATATCGCTTGAGGATGATGTTGCCGAGCAGGGTGCCTTTTGTCACGGTGGCGGCGAAGGCATCGACTTCCTTCAGAAGGTCCGGCGCATTGTTGCGAACGGCTATGGCAATCTCTCCGTCCGTGCGCACGGCTGCCGAGGGATGCATCTTCAGGCCGTCCAGAACTTCCAGCCAGAGTTCGGCCTTGTGCTGGTCCACGATCACCATGGAAATGGCGCCGGCTGCTACCATTTCCAGAAGATCCTCGTCTTCCATGTGCTCGTCAGCGGTCACAATGTCGACCGGCTTGGCGCCCTTTTGGCCGAGCCTGTCGTTAAGTGCCTTGAGGCTCTGATAATAGGAAGACGAAGCACGGACGTGAACGGTCTGACCTGACAGGGCTTCAGGTGAGGGAAGGTCGGCGACCCCTGCGGTGGTGACCGGTACTTCGTGCACATCCTTCAGCAAAGGGGACGAAAAGGCGACCAGATCTTCCCGTTCGCGGGTAATGGTCAGATTGCCGATCGCGATGTCGCCTTTGCCCGCGGCAAGATCTGAAAACAAGTGATCTCTTGGGGTCGGAACAAGTACGAGCTTTGCATCCTTCGCCTTCTTCTCGTGGATCTTGTCCAGGTATTTGTCGAGCTCGGTCATGAGATCAACCGAGCTGCCGCGCTGAACGCCCTTGTCGATGAAGTAGCCGGTCTTTGAAAACGGGATCAGGACCCGAATGTAGCCACGCTTGAGCAAGGCGTCGAAGTCGCCGTCGAACGGTTCAAGCAGTTTGTTCTCAAGCGTTTCGGCAAGGCCCGTGCCCATCGCGCTTGCCAAGGTTGACTGGCTTGCAAGGCCCGCTACCACAAGAGCCATTGAAAACATCAGGTTCAGGAGATGTGGCAGGAAGTGCCGGATCGGTATCATGAAGCCCCCACGGACAATTTCATCCGCAGAGTAAAAGCTTGAAATCACTCCCGATCAAGCGCCAAGTCGTACCTGAGCCCTGGAAGCTTTACCTTTTAAATGTCAGCGAAACCGTACCGACCGTAATCCCGGCTTTCATGACCTTGGCGGTGTTCCTGACCGTGTTTCTGTCGACCTGTGTCAGCGTGTCGTCAAAACGAAGCAGCAATGGCCCGTTCTCAGTCTCCAGGCTCGCGACGTAGGAGAAACGAAGGTCTCCATTTTCATCTGTGCGAACGTTTGCCGGACCCAGCACGTCGGCTCTCTGGCCGATGTATCGGTCTTCGGCAACCTTCTGGAAGAACCAGGTCTTGGTATCACGTTCACCGTCTTCGTAGACGAAGTCCTCGCGAAGCCGGAGCGTAAAGGTCTTGCTGTTCCAGGTTCCTGTCAGCGTGACGGTGAATGGTCGGTAGACACCGGCGATCTTGCTTTCAAAAACGCCCTTGCCCACCGTTTTCCCGCGGAAGAATTCTTCCAGCACCAGGGATTTGGCGTCGGCCGGAACAGAAGCAGCGACACCTATGGCGAACATGGCGAGAAGCAGAAAACGGTGAACGCGGGTCATGATGGGTAGAACCTCCTTCAGGAAAATCTGCCCAGTTTACGCAGGTCGGCGCGCGTCGGATCTGGTGACTAGCTTCCGAACCGCTCTCGCCACGTTGGGACCGGATCGTCGGCTGCCGGGGCTGCATTATAGACGCCGCGGGCGATGGCACGTGCCAGGCAAGAAGCGGCTGCCGCACCGAGCTGAACCATGTCTTCCAGTCCGTTTTCCATTCGGCGTTGGCCCGTGGAGAGGGCGAAGACGAGATCGCCATCAAGCGGTGTGTGGGCGGGCCAGAGAGCCCGCGCGAGCCCGTCATGCGCCATGACCGCGAGGCGTTTCGCTTCGCCCTTGGTCAGGATGGCATCGGTCGCAACAGCTGCGATCGTGGTGTTGGCACCGGCCTTGAGGCCGTCAAGTTTCGTGCGGACCGTGATGCTGTCCGGCGGCAGCGGATGCGCCATTCCCAGGCCACCGAACTCATCGCCGATTTCAAACGGCGCCGCCCAGAAGTGCGCGCTGTCCCCCACGGTTGCTCGCCCAAGCGCGTTCACCGCGACAATGGCGCCGACCGTGATGCCGTTTTCCAGTACATGGGAGGCAGACCCGAGGCCGCCTTTCAGATTTGCGGTGGTGGCTCCGGTGCCGGCACCGATGGAACCAAGGGAAAAATCATGGCCGATTGCATCAAGTGCAGACCGGCCGAGATCCCGGTAAGGCGCTGCCTGTCCCCAGCTCTTGTCGCCGCCGTTCAGGAGGTCGAACAGGATGGCGGTGGGTACGATCGGAACGCGGACCGGGCCGACCTGGAACCCGTAACCCAGTTCGGCAAGGCGTCCCTGGACACCTGCACCGGCATCCAGACCGAAGGCGGATCCACCGGCCAGCGCGATGGCGTCGATCTTCTCGACGGTCTGCTCCGGCTCCAAGAGCGCGATTTCACGGGTGCCAGGTGCACCGCCGTGAATGGCCACCGAGGTGACCGCGGGTTCGTCCGGTACGAGCACGGTCGCCCCGGATTTCAGTTCAAGATCGGAAGCATTGCCGACCTTGAGGCCCGGGACATCGGTGATCAGGTTGCGTAAACCGGCCATGGGCAGACGGTCCTCGATTGAAGGTGGACGATAAGGAGTGTGATCGGCTGCGTGTCAGGTGTCGAGGCTTTTGTAGCCGCGGCGGACATAGAGAAGGGATTTGCCGGGATCGGTCATCCGAAGGTCGGTCACGGTGCCGACGATGATCGAATGCGTCCCCATTTCGGTGACTGAATAGACTTCGCAATCGACGCTGAGACGCGCGCTGTCGAGGGCGGGGCAGCCAGTGGCCAGACTTGTCCAGTCGCCTTTCTCGAACCGTTGCGGCATGTCCAGCTTGTCTCGCCCGGCAAAGGTGTCGGAAATTTCCTCGTGATCGTCGCTGAGCGTGTTGAGACAGAAGCAGCGGTTTTCGAGAACTGCGCCATGGATGCGTGTTTTCCTGTTCAGGCAGATCAGAATGCTGGCGGGCTCGTCGCTGACCGAACAGGCAGCCGAAACGGTTGCACCCATGCGGCCGCCGGGGCCGTCAGTTGTCACCACGTGGACGGCTGCAGCAATCCGGCTCATGGCTTCCCGGAAAATGGCGGTCTCCAGAGGAAGCCTGTCCTGGTCTTCGGATTCTGAAGAGGTTGGGGACATCAAGTCGGCTCCTGGGCGGCTCAGCGGGAATCAATCGTCTGTCGGACGCGGACGGGAGTTTAGGCGGCCACGGAAAGGATGCCTAGACCATGCTGTGCTCGACACGAGGCAGACGGGTTTTTCTGATATTTCAAGGTCAACACCTTATGAACGCGCGTCGGAAGGTCTCGTAAACCCATCCAACCGAAGTCTTGGGCCGAAAAGCTCATGAATTCATATGGGGCAGGTGTTCCGCATTTGCCACTTAAGCCACAAGTGCGGATTGAGCTGCGGACAGGGCCGCGCTAGGGGTAGGGGGCGATCACCGGATCTTGGGGAGACGAATGACCTTTCAGCAGTTTCTGGCCAGTGCTGGCCTCCTGGCTTACAGCGCCGTTGCGACACCTGCTGTCGCCGACATCCGGATCGCTGTTGCCGGGCCGATGAAAGGGCAGTTTGCTGCTTTCGGTGAAGAAATGCGTATTGGCGCGGAAAAGGCGGTTGCCGATCTCAATGCGGCCGGCGGGGTCAACGGCGAGACACTGGTGCTGGAAACCGTCGACGATGGCTGTGATGCGGACCAGGCTGTGGCCGTGGCCAACCAGTTGATCGGCAGAGACGTTGTCTTTGTTGCTGGCCATCTTTGTTTCAGCAGCTCTATTGCCGCCGCTGAAGTCTATGCCGGAGCGAGGATCGTTCAAATGTCACCGGCAACAACCTTGCCGAAATTCACCGATGAGCGGCAAGGCGAAGGCATCTTTCGTCTCGCCCCGAGGGATGACCGGCAGGCGGACGTGGCCGGCAGGTTGCTGGTGAATGAATTCGGTGACAAACGAATTGCAATTCTGCATGACAAGACAGCCTACGGCAAAGGTCTTGCCGACGCGGTCAAGGCGGTCGTGAACGAGCTGGGAACCAGCGAGAGCATGGCGCTGGGGTTTGACGCAGGCGGTGACGATTTCCGCAGCCTCGTGTCACAACTGAAGCTTCAGGCTGTCGATGTTGTTTATCTGGGCGGTTATCACCCGGAAGCGGGGCTGATAAAGCTGGAGATGGACCGTCAGCGGTTGAGCGCGGTGCTGGTGGCCGGTGATGCACTGATGACGGAAGATTTTTGGTCCGTAACAGGTGAGGCGGGGAATGGAACCTTGCTGACCTATCCGGAGATCCCTCGGGATCGCCCCGAAGCGCAGGAACTGGTTGCTGATCTGGAAGAGGCGGGAGGTTCCGCGGATCGCTTCACATTGACGACCTATGCCGCAATTCAGGCCTGGGCACAGGCTGTCGAGGTCGCTGGTGGTACGGCGTTGCAAGGCGTGGCGACTGCTCTTCAGGACGGAACCTTCGACACGGTGCTCGGAGATGTAACCTTCGACGGCAACGGTGACAGCAATCTGCCGGACTACATTGTCTATGAGTGGCGCAATGGTGTGCCAGAAGCCCGCTAGATCTGCCCCATAATACAAGAGCACGCGGCCTTTGCAGGCACGCGTGCTTCTCAGGAATACAAGGCAAATGGTGTAAGTCAGCTTCGTTTTCCGGTGCCTCTGATCTCGAGATTGACCTTGTCGGCGTAGATCGGCAAACCGGCATCCATGCCGTAGAGGCTGCGGAAAAACCCGCCTGACACTTCGAACCCGACCTGACCGTTGGCCTTGCTGTCGGTAATCTTCACCGAAAGCTTGGTGCGTTTCTGTTTTCCGCGAAGGTTCAAGACACCCTCGACTTCCGCCGTGTTCTGGCCGGTAATATGAACCCGGGTGCTCTGGAATGTGGCCACCGGGTGGTTGGCGACATCAAACATGGCCGAACTCTTCAGAAAACCTGTAACCTTGTCGTTGTTCGTGTGAACACTTCTCAGGTCGACCTTCACGACCACCTGGCTCTTCTCCGGGCGGTTTTGGTCCAGTGTCATCTTGCCGGATACGGTCTTGAATTCACCCGTGACAGGGCCGCGTCCGAGGACCCGGACAGAAAAGCCGGTCGCCAGTTGAGCCGGTGACAGCAGGTAGGTGCCAGTCAGGGATCCGGCGAATGAAGGCAAAGGTGCCGCGGCGAGTGCGACAAGACAGGCGAAGGTTGCGACGGTTTTTCGAAAGGGGCGTTTGAAGCCGCGTGTCGTGGCAGATGTTTGGGTCATTCGACAGGTCCTTGAACAAGATCAACGATGCAACTGGTGCGGCCATGTTCCGCAAGTTTTAAACTCAGGCTCTCTCTTCGAGCCATGGACGCACTATCTCATGAGGCTCCGTCAGACGCGGTGACGCCCGTCACAGGCAAAGATGCGATTGTTCGACCGGTATTCGCTCACCCTCAGATACCAGTTGGCTGGCCGTATTGTCTCTTCACGTTGGAGTGCTGATTAACCTTTTGGTAAGAAAATAGGCCTGTCCCGGTTCTTTCAAGGGAAGGGGCAAGGTAATCTCGGCGCAACTGCATGGAGTTTGTAATGCGTCTGGTCTCCTTGTTCCGCGTTTTCATTCCTTTGATGATGCTTGTTGCAATCAGTGTTCCGCCAAAGTCTGCCAATGCCGCCGAAGTGGTGGGCTTTTCCGATGCCCGCTTTCGCGCCGGAACTATCGTGATAAAGAATTCCGAAAAACGGCTTTATCTGGTGCTCGGCGCCAACAGGGCGATCCGCTACAGGGTTGCAGTCGGCAAACGGCAAAAATCCTGGACCGGACAGGCATTCATAACGGCTAAATACGTGAAGCCCGACTGGGCTCCGTCGGACGAAGTCCGTCGAGACTTTCCGCATTTGCCGACGGTCATTCGCGGTGGCGCGCCCAACAACCCGATGGGCGTTGCCGCCATGACGCTGTCCAACGGAAACTACGCCATTCACGGCACCAACCGGCCGGGCTCCATCGGGCGCGCGGTTTCGTATGGCTGCATCCGGATGGCCAACCACGACATCGAGGACCTGTTTCAAAGGGTAACGGTTCGCACGCTTGTGGTGGCATTGCCGTGAGCGAGCCAGGTGCATTCACTGGCTAGCCGGTAACTGGCGAGGAGATCAGTCTTACCTGTCTCGCTTGCCATTGCGTCCGGATGACGGTGCCGACCAGGCATTTTCCGGGGGTTTCTTTCGGTCCAGATAGGTTCCCAGCATCAGGACGACACCCAGCAGCAGGCAGCTTGTTCCCGCGAAGAACAGTTCGAACGGCGCCTGCTCGGAGGGGGAAATCTGCATTTTATGAAGCACGACCGTGCCGATGATCATGGGCAGCAGGTAAAGAGCAAGCGCGGTGAACTGGCGGTAGAAATTTGACCTGCCTGGTTGCATCACGCTCTGGAAAGGAGCCTGATTGCGCATCTGGACCAGGAGGTCTACCGACACCAGCCACATGCCGAATTGCGTGATCATCGACAGTTCGTTCCCCCACAGAAAGAACGCATAGACTGTTTCCGCAAAGCCGAAGGACAATACGGCCAGGCAGACAGATACCAGGAGCAGCCTGACGACAGTATGCCGTTCCTGGGACAGCTCGAAACTGAAGCAGCAAAACAGGAAGAGAGCCGTTTCAATCGAGAACCGGCCGTACATATTGATCGATTCCAGGGAATGGGACAGCCAGCTGTCGGCAAATAGCGTGATCTGATCCGGAAACAGAGCCTCGGCAATACGAAGGCCCGAGAACAGGATCATCAGGCAGCACAGGGTACCCCTGAGCCAGACCGAGCGCGCCCATTGCAGGCGAAAGAAGATAGCTCCGGCCAGAATGAGAAAACCAAGTGCCGTGATTGGATGAGTAGACGGCTTTGGGCCGGAAAAGGGATCGCCGGAAGAAAGATAGACGTTGTGTCCCAGACCAAACAGGATGACGAGCAGAAGCGAACAGCCAATCACTTGATGGTAGACTGTTTTGTCGAGATCCTGATTGTTGTTCCTGGTCATAACGCGGCAGCAAATTCAAGAGGTAACGTCTGTTTCACACCACAAAAGTGTAGCGCAGTTTAATCGCGTTTTCGAGGTCAAGTTCATGCGGCAGCGCACACCCTGCCGCAGAGGCAGCATGTCGCATTTAGTTTCATGAAATTGAATATACGGTGGGTCCGAGGCCTGCAAACGACCTCTCAAATGACCCTGTCAACTTCTAGTGCCCCAACACGAAGCTGGCAGGGTCTCTTTGTTCATGCCGTCATTTTGAAGCAGAAAATCACCTGCTTCCAGCCTGCATGAAACCAGGCCAGTCAGGCGCCGTCTTCCAGACTTTTGAGTGTCAATTGGACACGTCTGCGCAATAGGCTACCAACGTTACGGTTTCAACCAACGCTTCGGATTGGCACTGCTGTCGCGACCGCCTGAACCCGACAACGCAGAGACAAGATCGGCAACCGCGTCGAGTGAATGAACCGCTCTGAATTCGTCCACATTCGGCAGCATGGCGCGGATACCCTTTGCCTTTGCTTCGAAGCCTTCGAAGCGCAGCAGCGGATTAAGCCAGATTAGTCGACGGCAAGAGCGGTGCAGCCGGTCTATTTCCCGCTCAAGATCCTCGTCCGTATCGCGCTCCAAGCCGTCGGTGATCAGCAGTACGGTCGGCTGTCCCGACAGCACACGGCGAGACCAATGCCGGTTGAAATCATGCAGTGCAGAGGCGATGCGGGTGCCTCCCGACCAGTCCTCGACACCTGACGAGCAAGCTTCCAGGGCCTCGTCCGGATCCTTCATGCGCAATTGTCTCGTGACGTTCGTCAAACGCGTGCCAAACAGGAATGTGTGTACATCCCGCCGTTCCACGGTCAGACCATGCAAGAAATGCAGCAGAAGCCTGGAGTACTGGCTCATGCTTCCTGAGATATCGCAAAGGGCGACGAGCGGTGGCCGTTTTTTCCGCCGGTTTGCGGAACTTCAGGTCAATTATGTCACCACCGGCCCGCATGGAGGCGCGCAAGGTTCGGCGTGGATCGACTTTTCCTCTGGACGCCGGCTTGAGGCGACGAAGCCTGATCTTGTCCAAAGGCATTGTCATGGCCCTGAGCGCCAGCTTGGCTTCGGTAATTTCATCCGACGTCATCTGCGCGAAGTCCTTGGTCTGCAGCAATTCCTTGCCGGAGACGGTGAACTTTGCATCGATTTCGATCTGGGGAACGGTTTCCTCTGCGACCCGCTCTTGCGCTGCCTGAAACGCCTGCGAGACCCGTGTCTGGCCGGCCTTCGGTTTTTCAGGCTCACCTCTGGGCGGGGCGACCGGCGACAGAATCGCCAGCATCTTCTCGATCAATCCACGGCTTTGCCAGTAGATCCGGAAGGCCTCGTCGAACAGCACCTTCTGTTCACGTTTTCGCACGAAGACCGCATGCAGTGTCCAGTAGAGGTCCTCACGGCTTTCGATGCCGGAGACTTCCACGGCCGCAACCGCATCCACCACGGAGGCGGGGCCGACGGGAACGCCCGCCTTGCGCAGCGTTCGCGCGAAATAGACGATGTTGTCCGTGATCCGCGATCGCAACTCAGGAGAGGGTGTCATTGCAGCCTCCCGGATGAGTGCGATGGGCCCCTTGTGGTCTTGTCACCTGTTCAAACCGCCGGCATGGATTGCTGGTGCGGAGCGTCCTTGCGGATGTCGTCGATCATCTGGCGCACTTTGGAGCCGCGGACGCGTTCGATGTCGTCCTGGTATTTCAACAGAACGCCTAGCGTGTCGGATGCCATGTCCGGATCGAGCGCCATTTCGTTGAGTTCGGAAAGAGCTGTCGCCCAGTCCAGGGTTTCGGCGACACCGGGTTGCTTGAAAAGATCCTCGTCGGCACGCAGCTTCTGCACGAAGGCAACCACTTCGCTTGCAAGGCGCTGGGCGGCACCGGGAACCTTGCGGCGGACAATCTCCAGCTCGCGCTCGGCATCGGGATAGTCGACCCAGTGGTAGAGACAGCGGCGCTTCAGGGCATCGTGAATTTCACGCGTGCGGTTGGTCGTGATGATGACGATGGGCGGCTCTGCTGCCTTCACGGTGCCGAGCTCGGGAATCGTCACCTGGTTATCGGCCAGAACTTCCAGAAGAAAGGCTTCGAACGCTTCATCCGCCCGGTCGAGTTCATCGATCAAAAACACCGGCGCGCCTGCCAGCGAAGGTTCGAGCGCCTGCAGCACAGGGCGCTTGATCAGGAAGCGTTCGTCGAAAATCGATTTGGAAAGCTCGGAGTGGTCAGTGTCGCCGGCTGCTTCCGCGACACGGATTTCGACCATCTGAGCGGGGTAGTTCCACTCATAGACAGCGGAGGCGACGTCGAGGCCTTCATAGCATTGCAGGCGGATCAGGTCTCTTCCGAGGGTCGACGACAGGACCTTGGCAATTTCCGTCTTGCCGACACCGGCTTCGCCTTCCAGAAACAGGGGGCGTTTCATCTTCAGGGCCAGATGCAGAACGGTGGCAAGCGACCGGTCGGCCACGTAGCCCGCCTGATCCATCAGGGCGAGAGTGTCGTCAATGGAAGCCGGCAGCTGGTTCATGTTTCCTCCGGTGAACGGGTGGTGATCCCGGTTATATAGAGATACTGGCGTCGAGAACATTGGTGTTGAAGGCACATTTTTCGTGGCCACCGTGTTCCCCCTAATGGGTTTCTGTTTTCGAACCTTCTATAAAAGCGAAACTGATTCAAGGGAGGGAAGTAGAGTGTCGCGCAGCAAACCGTTTTTTGGTGTCGCCGTCATCCTGTTTGCAGCATCGCCTGCTCTGGCTTCTGACGGAGCTTATCCGACGGATCCGGTGAGCGTTGCGACCGGCCGGGAGCTGGCGGAAATCCATTGTGCTACCTGCCATGCAGTCGGCAGGGACGACCAGAGTGCACAGGCCGGTGCGCCCGCCTTTCGTGATCTTTCCAGCCGGTATCCGCTGGAAAGCCTGGAAGAACCATTGGCGGAAGGCATCGTGACGGCACATGACAACATGCCGGAATTTGCGCTGGAGCCGGATGACATCGACGCCTTTCTGGGGTATCTGACCACCATCCAAGTGAAATGATGCTTTTTGCAGCACATGGCTGCTGTTGTTAGCAGTGCCTGTCGAGTGCTGCTAAATTGCTGTTTTTAAACAGCAAATATCCAAAAGTCGGGTTTGGTTAACCAGATTTCCGTGACAATCTTTCTTTGCACAGAAGAAAGGATTGGCATGAAAACCAGCTCTGACTTTGAAAAACGCCTTCTCGGCTATGGACTGATGACGGCGGAAATCCTCTACCGTCTGCCTGATCATCCGAAGTTGCTGCAGAGTTTCCTGTGGCAAACGGAAGACCTGGCGCCGAAATTTCCCGAACTGACCAGGTTTCTCGTGTTCTGGGAACGGGAGATAGAAGGTCGCATCCATTCCGTTCGCGTTGCGCACCAGACCCTGATCTCGCCGGTTGATTTCCGCTATGCGGACGGAGAAATCGTGGTGCACTGAGATGAACGGGACAGGAATCAGCGCGCGCTGAGGCCGAGTCCTTTGCCATCACGCATGACGGCTTTTGACTGAGGGGTGAATTCGGATCCGTCCCCCTCATGCAGTACGAACCCCGGCATCAGCCGCAAGGGGGCCTTGCTGGCGCGAATGGCGCGCAGCAGAACACGTGTTGCTGCCGCTTCCTGTCTCGGACGAAGCGGAATGACTTCGATTGCGCCGAACCGGCCCTTGAGAACGCTCAACAGTTCCTGCAGACCGTCTGCCCGAAAGATGACGGTCAGGCTGCCGCCTTCCTTGACAATATCCGTTGCTGTTTTCGCCCATGGCTCCAGTCCCCGGTCATCGAGCATATGCGCGCCGGCACGAGCACTGTTGGGCGATGCCCGGAAGCGGTCCGCCTCATAGTAGGGCGGGTTCATGATGGCATGGTCCGCCATTGCGGGGGTAAGACCGGCTGCGTGGCGCGCACTTCCCTTGGCCGTAATATCAGCCTCCAGAAGGGAGACACGGCTGGAAAACGCGCCATTGGCGGGGTCTTCAAGGCCGCGACGGGCGAGGGCGAGCACGGTCTCGTCTATATCAACCAGCGTTACCCGAATATCCGGCAAGCGCGCCGCGGCGCAAAACCCGGCGGTTCCGACACCCGCGCCAAGGTCGATGACATGTCCCCGGGTACCATCCGGCAGGGCCGCCGCCAGATAGACCGCGTCAAGGCCCGCCCTGTGCCGGCCACGCTTGGGCTGATGCACATAGACCTTGCCGCCCAGAAAAGCGTCATGGGTCGTTTCCTGTGATGTGCATTCGGTGCTGTCCGTCGGCGAAGTCATGTCAGGCCCGGCCGCTTTCCGGGCGCAGTTCATGTTCCAGACCGGCGTCTCGCACCAGCTTGCGCGCCATCTGGATCTGGTCTGAATCGACAAGTATGCGGCGCGGGATCATGGCCAGCGAACCTTCCAGAATGCTCATATTGCCGTCTGCGACAAAATGTTTGATGCCGGCATCTTCAAGAATCGATTCCAGAAAGGAAATCAGGACGGGATCGTTTGTTCTGACTAGTTCTTCCATTAGATTCCCGGCGTTAGCGGTCCATGTCCTGCGGTCGAACAGAAAGCCTCATCCGACCCGTTTACAGCAAAACCAGCTGATTGCGGCATTTCAACAGTTTGTCAATGGATTGGCGGCTTGCCCCGAAGGCGTTCGCAACATATTGTCCGCACAAATATTCAGGGAGTGCCATTAGTGGCCGTTGTTGCAACTTATACAGACGATCAGCCGCGCCGTCCGAGCATTCAGTCGCTCGTTGATCTGGTGTCCGGCGGCATGGGCGAGGTCAACGATCTGATCCTGTCGAAGGCAGGATCGAATGTTGAATTGATCCCGGAAATCGCCAAGCACCTGATTTCCTCAGGCGGCAAGCGGCTCCGGCCGATGCTGACGCTGGCCTGTGCCGAGATGTTCGGCTACCAGGGCGATGGTCATGTCACGCTGGCGGCCAGCGTGGAGTTCATGCATACCGCCACGCTGTTGCATGACGATGTCGTGGACGAAAGCGACATGCGTCGGGGCAAGCTTGCAGCGCGCAAGCTCTGGGGAAACCAGGCAAGTGTTCTTGTCGGCGACTATCTGCTCGGACAGGCCTTCAAGATGATGGTCGATGTCGGTTCGCTGGAAGCGCTGCGCATCCTCTCCACGGCATCCGCAGTCATTGCCGAAGGCGAAGTGCTGCAGCTTGGCGCTGCAAAGAACATCGCCACGACCGAAGCAGACTATCTGCGGGTGATCGAGGCCAAGACCGCCGCTCTGTTTGCCGCTGCTGCCGAAGTCGGCCCCGTGATTGCCGGGCAGTCAGTGGAAATGAAGCGGGCCGCACGGACCTACGGCATGGAACTCGGCTATGCGTTCCAGCTAGTTGACGACGCGCTCGACTATGGTGGCTCTTCCGCAGATCTCGGCAAGGATGTCGGCGACGATTTCCGAGAAGGCAAGATCACACTGCCGGTGGTGTTGGCCGTTGCCCGTGGCACTGATGCAGATCGCGACTTCTGGAGACGTTGCCTGGAAGGCGAGGAAATCCAGGATGGTGATCTGGAACAGGCCATCGAGCTTTTGAAGAAATACGACGCCTTGTCTGAAACGGTCGAGCGGGCGAAGGACTACGGCAACAAGGCTCTTGCTGCACTGGACACGTTGCCGTCGGGTGCGCACAGCGATGCCTTGGGCGATGCAGTTGCCTTCTGCATCTCGCGTGTGAGCTAACGCTTACAAGTCTTTGTTTTTCTGAAGAAATTGTAAAGTCGCCATTTAAGAAATGGCGGCTTTTTCTTTGTTTTCTAAAAGCCAACCCTGCGTTTTGTCAGGAGAGCGGCCCGGAGGCAATCCACCAGTCGGGATGGCTGTTGCGCAATGCACGTTCGACGTCCATGGCGGCATTCAACTCACACAGGCCGAAGCAGGTCGCACCGGAGCCGGACATTCTTGCAAGGTCAATGCGGGTATCGGCTTCCAGCTCGGAAAGAACCTGACCGATTTCAGGACACAGACCCTTGGCCGGGTCCTGCAGATCGTTGCGGCAGCTTGCCAGATAGGCGACCAGCGAGGCCAGCGTTTCAAACTTTTCCGGCATGAGATCCATGGGAGCGTTGTCCCGCTGTTCCATGGATTTGAAGACTTCAGGAGTGGATACGCCGACCCTCGGGTTTACAAGCACGATACCGCAAGGCGGAAGGTCCGGACCGGCACTTAGGTCGCCGCCGATGCCGCGCATGATCTGGGGTTCCGGAAACAGGCAAACCGGTACATCCGCCCCAAGCGTTAGCGCCAGCGCGTGCAGATCCTCCTCGGCAAGATAGGTGCCGGTGAAGTCCTCCAGGAGGCGCAAGGTGGTAGCGGCATCGCTGGAGCCGCCGCCGATGCCGGAAGCGACAGGCAGGCGTTTGGTCAGTGTCAGACGAACCTGTGGAACATCAATACCGGCCTTTTTGGCGAAGCTGCGCACGGCCTTCAGGATAAGGTTGTCTTCGACCGGGCCCGTCAGGTCTCGCGCAAACGGGCCTTCGACTTGCAGGTCGAGCTCACCGGCAGCTTCTATCGCCAGTCTGTCGCCGATCTGGGGGAAGACCACGAGCGAATCCAGCAGATGATAGCCGTCCGGCTGCCGACCTGTAATATGCAGTGCCAGATTCACCTTGGCCCGGGCCAGCTCCACCCGGGGGGAAGACTTTGAGGCGAGGGCCATGGGTGTGTCCGGTTAGCCGCCGTTTTTGCCGGTCTCGGCTTTGGCGGCATCCGTTCCCGGAACCTCCTTCAGGCCTTCGGCAATCTTTTCCAGAATTTTCGGCAATTCCTCTGCGTCCGGACCCAGGTCGCGGGCGTGGTTCCACTGGAACCTTGCCTCGTTGCGACGACCGACCATCCAGTAGGCATCGCCCAGGTGATCGTTGATGACCGGATCCGCCGGGCGAAGCTCGATAGCCCGCTCGAGTTCCTTCACCGCTTCTTCGTAGCGACCAAGACGGAAATAAACCCAGCCAAGGCTGTCGACGATGTATCCGTCTGTTGGCCGCAGTTCGACGGCTTTCTTGATCATGCCCAGGGCTTCATCCAGCTTCAGACCCTGGTCGACCAGGGAATAGCCGAGATAGTTGAGCACGAGTGGCTGATCCTCGTTGAGTTCAAGCGCCTTGCGGAAGTCGGCTTCGGCAAGTTCCCATTTTCCCAGTCTTTCCCGGGCGATACCGCGGAAATAAAGCATCAGCCAATGCTGACTTTGCAGTTCGGAAATGGTGTCGATGCCCTTGGTATAGGTTGCCTCGGCGTCCTCGTAGATTTCGTGTGCACGCAGGATGTTGCCAAGTGCGATCACGGCTTCAAGATCCGAGGGATCCTGTTTGATCAGCTCTTCCAGATGGCTGCGGGCTTCATCCACCATCTCCAGGGCATTGTAGTTCATGCCAACCTGGATTTCGGCTTCGCGCTTCAGCACGCTGTCATCGGGCACCATCATCAGGGCTTCGATGGCCCGTTCCGGCTGCTCCATCCGCTCAAAGACACTGCCGAGAGCAATGGCTGCAAATTCGGCCTTCGGATCGAGGTAGAGCGCAAGCTGCAGATAGGAGGTGGAAAGCTCTTCACCGCCATCGCGGCCGATTACGGCACCAAGGCCATAGAGGATTTCCGCCATGCCGGCTGCCGGATCAGTAACGAGCGGCGGAATGATCTCACCGCTGCTGATAGCCTCGCGGGTCTGGTCAAGCTTGGGGTGACCGCGGAATTGCGCATCGTATTGATCGAGCGCATCAAGTGCTTCCTTCTGGCGTCCGTTGGCGGCCAGAAGGCGGGTGTAGGCGTCCACGACGCGCAGGGCACCCTGGTCGATGGCATAGGCGCTTTCGGCGGCTTCCAGTGCTTCCTGGTTACGCCCGGCGGCAAACAGAAGATGTGCCTTGTGGGTGGACTTGAACACTTCGAACCAGTCCGGTCCCTCAAGTCCGTCAATCATCGCGACGGCTTCGTCGATCTTGCCGCTGCCATAAAGCGTCCAGGCGCGGGAGATGCCAATGGAAAGCTGCGCGAGCGGGCCGTTCCGGCCCCGCTCAAGTTCTTCGTTGGCCTTTTCATAGCGGCCGTCCAGCATCTCCTGCGCACCGAGCGTCAGCTGTGCGAGGAAATTCTGCAGACCGGCGCTTTCCAGCTCCTTGGAGTAGACAACGGCCTGTTCGACATCGCCGTTGGCCAACTTCAGGAGGAAGGTGCGTTCGAGCAGCATCGTATTGCTCGGGTCGGCGGCCAGGGTTTCTTCGTAAAACGCCGCTGCCTGAGCGTAGTCTTTCTGGAAACCGGCGAGGCGGCCGGAAAGGTAGCTGCCGGACAGCGTGAACGGCAGATCGGACGGTGTGCCAAGTGTTTCCGGTTCGGTGCTCGTTTCGGCAAGTGCGGTAGCGGGAAGAAGGGCGAGCACGCTGACCAGCGCAAGCAGTTTCCGGCGGAGAGGGCTGCGATCCCTGGTCGAAACGGCACCGGTCGGATTTGTCATCATTGTTCGCACTTCTGTCCCTGAATCTGGTGGGTTTACTGCTTATTACCTTTGACAATGGCGTCTTTAAGGCTGACCGGCAAGGCGCCCGGGATAACTTTCTGCGGGTTTAAATCCTTTTGATTTTGCTCAACGTCGGAAATGCTAAGACTTACGACCAATCATAACCGGTTTCGCTGAAAAAGGGCTTGAAGACAAGCAGTTGCCGTAGCAGGAATGTGCGGTGCAAAAAGATCTGGTGCCGGTGCGGCCCGATTGCTGCCGGAATGATAATGCGAGTTGGCTGCGCGCGAGACGCCGCAGACCGAACTAGGCGAGGAGAGTATCAGATGACCAAGTGGGTCTACAGTTTCGGCAATGGTGCTGCAGAAGGTGCAGCGAATATGCGTAATCTTCTCGGTGGGAAGGGCGCAAACCTTGCCGAAATGAGCAGCCTGGGTCTGCCCGTGCCACCGGGCTTCACCATCACCACGGAAGTCTGCACCTGGTACTACGAGCATGAAAAATCCTATCCGGACGCTTTGACGGCACAGGTTGCCGAAGCGCTCGAGAAGGTCGGCGAGGCGACCAACCGAAAGTTTGGTGACCCGGAACGGCCGCTGCTGGTTTCCGTCCGCTCCGGCGCCCGTGTTTCCATGCCCGGCATGATGGATACCGTCCTGAACCTCGGCCTTAACGACCAGACAGTCGAAGCGATCGCGCAAGAGGCGGGAGACAGGCGTTTCGCCTACGACAGCTACCGCCGCTTCATCCAGATGTATTCCGACGTGGTGCTGGGCCTCGACCACCATGAGTTTGAAGAAATTCTGGAAGAGTACAAGGAACGCAATGAACTGACGCTCGATACCGAAATCGATGCGGATGCCTGGCTGGGCATCATCGAGAAGTTCAAGGCGCTGGTGGAAGAAGAACTGGAAAAGCCGTTCCCGCAGGATCCGCAGGAGCAGCTCTGGGGCGCGATTGGCGCGGTCTTCAGTTCCTGGATGGTGCCGCGTGCCGTGACGTATCGCCGTCTGCACGATCTGCCGTCCTCCTGGGGAACTGCCGTCAACGTTCAGGCCATGGTGTTCGGCAACATGGGCGAGAGCTCTGCGACCGGCGTCGCCTTTACCCGGAACCCTTCCACTGGCGAAAACGCCCTTTATGGCGAGTTCTTGGTCAATGCACAGGGCGAGGACGTGGTTGCCGGCATCCGGACACCGCAGGATATCACCGAGAAGGCCCGCATCGGGGCCGGGTCTTCCAGCCCGTCGCTGGAAGCGCTGATGCCGGAGGCATTTGCCGAATTCCAGACCTATTGTGCCAAGCTGGAAGCCCATTACAGGGACATGCAGGACCTGGAGTTCACGATCGAGAAGGGCAAGCTTTGGATGCTGCAGACCCGGTCGGGCAAGCGCACCGCCAAGGCGGCGCTGAAGATCGCGGTCGACATGGTTGCCGAAGGGCTGCTGGGTGAGGAAGAGGCCATTGGCCGCGTGGAGCCTGCTGCGCTCGACCAGCTCCTGCACCCGACAATTGATCCGAAAGCAAAGCGCGATGTGATCACGACCGGCCTGCCAGCCTCTCCCGGCGCTGCATCCGGTGCCATCGTCTTTTCCTCCGACGAGGCGGAAAAAGCCAAGGCGGAAGGGCGCAAGGTCATTCTTGTTCGCGTGGAAACCAGCCCGGAAGACATCCATGGCATGCATGCGGCCGAGGGTATTCTGACCAGCCGGGGCGGCATGACAAGCCACGCAGCCGTGGTGGCGCGCGGCATGGGCAAGCCATGTGTCGCCGGGGCTGGGATGATGCGGATCGACTATCGCAACGGTGTGATCAATGCTGCCGGACGGCAGTTGAAGGAAGGTGACATCATCACAATCGATGGCGCCACCGGGCAGGTTCTGGTTGGTGAGGTCGAGATGCTGCAGCCGACGCTCTCCGGCGATTTCGGCACACTGATGGGCTGGGCCGACAAGGTGCGCCGCATGCGCGTGCGCACCAACGCGGAAACGCCGCAAGACGCCAAGGTTGCGCGGGAGTTCGGCGCTGAAGGTATTGGCCTTTGCCGCACCGAGCACATGTTCTTCGAAGGCGAGCGTATCATTGCCGTGCGCGAGATGATCCTGGCCGAGACCGAAGCCGGACGCCGGACAGCACTTGCAAAACTCTTACCGATGCAGCGACAGGACTTTACCGATCTCTTCGAAATCATGCACGGCCTGCCGGTAACGATCCGTCTGCTGGATCCGCCACTGCACGAATTCCTGCCGAAATCGGAAGAGGAACTGGCGGACGTCGCAAAAGCCATGGGTGCCGATCCGGAGTTGCTTCGCGACAGGGCGCTGGCACTGGAAGAATTCAACCCGATGCTCGGCCATCGCGGCTGCCGTCTGCTGGTTTCCTATCCGGAGATCGCTGAAATGCAGGCCCGGGCCATCTTCGAGGCGGCTGTCGAGGCTGCCAAAGTAACCGGCGCACCGGTGGTTCCGGAAATCATGGTTCCGCTGGTTGGCCTCAAGGGAGAACTCGACCTCGTACGCCAGAGCATCGAGGCCATGGCAAAAGCCGTGATGAGCGAAACCGGAGCGGAACTGACATACCAGATCGGCACCATGGTGGAACTGCCGCGCGCCGCCCTGAAAGCGGCGGAAATCGCACAGTCTGCTGAGTTCTTCTCCTTCGGTACCAACGATTTGACGCAGACCACCTTCGGTATCTCGCGCGATGATGCGGCTTCCTTCCTGGGGACGTATCAGACGCGCGGCCTGCTGGAGCAGGATCCGTTCGTCTCTCTCGATCAGGAAGGCGTGGGTGAGCTTATCAAGATCGGCGTTGAACGCGGCCGGTCGACCCGTCCCGACATCAAGCTTGGCATTTGCGGGGAGCATGGCGGTGATCCGGCCTCGATCTCCTTCTGCGAAGGCGTCGGTCTGGACTATGTCTCCTGTTCGCCGTTCCGTGTGCCGATTGCCCGCCTCGCAGCAGCTCAGGCGGCCTTGAAGTTCAAGTCCGGAAGCTGAATGGGGCGTAAAACTCCGGTCGAGGCCAAGGGGAGTGCGGTGTGAGCGATGCTTACCCCCAGCTGGACACCTTGCGCGCGGGTGGCAAGAGGCAGCTCGCGCGGGTTCTCAGCCGGCTGGAAAGCCATGCGGAGGACGCCGAAACCGCGGCTTTTCTGGATTCGGCCGCCGGTGAAGCCTCCGCGAAAGTGTTGGGCCTCACCGGTCCGCCCGGCGTCGGCAAATCAAGTCTGACCGACGCGCTCATCAAGGCGTGCCGGTCGGCAGGGCAGACTGTGGCTGTGCTTGCGATTGATCCGTCTTCCGCGGTGACCGGTGGTGCCCTTCTGGGTGACCGAACCCGCCTGAAAACCGATCCATCCGACGATGGCGTCTTCGTCCGCTCCATGGCGGCGCGAGATCGCCTCGGGGGCCTCTCCGATCATGCGGTTGCGGCAATTGCCGTTCTCCGGTGCGTGTGCGACTGCGTGATCGTTGAAACCGTTGGTATCGGACAATCGGAAGGGGACCTGAAGCAGGCTGTCGACACGGTTGTTCTGTGTATCCAGCCCGGATCGGGTGACAGTCTGCAGTTCATGAAGGCCGGCATCATGGAGCTGCCGGATATCGTGGCTGTCACCAAGGTAGATATGGGTGTGCTTGCCCGTCGGGCTGCCTCGGATGTCGCGGGCGCCCTGTCGTTGAGCGATACCGACAGCACTGCAGGGTGGAAGGTGCCTGTGTGCGAAGTCTCCGCGCAAACCCTCAGCGGTGTTGATGATCTGGTTGACCACTGGACGCGCCACCATGCGCACATCGCGTCAGGCGAGGTCTTGCAACGCCAGCGCAAAGCGCAGCATGTTGCCTGGTTCAAGGATATGGTGCGTGCGGAATTCGGTCACGCTGGCCTGAAGCTGGCTGCCGGGGTAGAGCAGGACTGGCTGACATTGGCCGAGACGGCTCCCTTTGCGAGCTTCCACGGGTTTGCCGCCAGGCTCCGTCCGTTGCTCGGTCTTTGAGCCTGGTAGCGTTTCCAGGTCGTTCCTGAACAAATCGTAGGGCTGACGGGCAGGCATTTGCCCGTACGAAGTGTCGTCAAGCTTCCGCCGCGCGCACCTGATAGCTCAGGTCTGTACCGTAACCGGGTGTACCGACGCGGTGAAATTCGTCCAGGAACGCCGTCAGGGCGGTGTCCGTCAGCGGGCGGGAAATGTAGTAGCCCTGCATTCGGTTGCAGTCGTGTGCCTGCAGGAAACGGATCTGTTCCAGCGTCTCGATGCCTTCGGCAACAATGGTCATGCCAAGCGCTTTGCCGAGCTGGATGATCGACACCAGGATGGCCTCGGCTTCGGCGTTGCCGTTCATGTCGGAAACGAAATCCCGGTCGATCTTGAGCGTGTCGAAAGGGAAGCGGCGCAGGTAACTGAGGCTGGAATAACCTGAACCGAAGTCATCGAGCGCAACCTTCACGCCCAGGTTCTTCAGCCTGCGCAGGGCCTTCAGCACCGAATCGTTGCGGCCTGCGAAAACACTTTCGGTGACTTCAATTTCCAGGCGCTGTGGCGGCAGGTTGTTGGCGGCAAGGATCGCCATCACCTTTTCGACGAACCGCGGGTGCTTGAACTGGTTTGGCGAAACGTTGACCGAAACGGTGATGCCGGGCCATTCATGCGCCTTGGCGCAGGCCTTGTTGAGCACCCAGATGCCCAGTTCGTTGATCAGGCCGGTTTCCTCGGCCACCGGAATGAACTGCGCCGGGGAAATGACGGTGCCGTCTTCCTTGGTCCAGCGGGCCAGCGCTTCAACGCTGACGATCCGCTTGGCCGATGTGTCGGACTGAGGTTGGTAGGCAAGTGTCAGTTCGTCGTTCTTGAGCGCCAGCCGAAGTTCGCGGGACAGCCGGTCCTTGGACTGGACGTGATGTTCCATGTTCGGTTCGAAGAAGGAGCGGCGGTTCCGACCGTTTGCCTTGGCATCATAAAGCGCGATATCGGCCTTGCGCAGCAGCTCGTCCGGATCGTTGCCGTCGCGCGGGGCAATTGCAGCGCCCATCGAGAGGCTGGCGTGAAGTTCACGGCGCCCGATCATGATCGGACGGCCAATTTCGTCCTGCACCTGGTCGAGGATGTATTCCAGCCAGACATCGTCTTCGCAGTTCTTGATGACCATCGCGAATTCGTCGCCGCTAATGCGCGCAACGATCCCGGTTTCAGGAATGACGCGCTGCAGTCTCTGGGCGACCGCAGTGATCACCTTGTCGCCGGCGGAATGGCCAAGCGTATCGTTGATGTCCTTGAAATGGTCGAGGTCGATGTAGACGACGGCGGTATTCGTTCCCTTGGCAACGCTTTCGTCCAGCGTGTCCGTCAAAAGTGCATGGAACCGCGCGCGGTTCGGCAGGCCGGACAGGGCGTCATGACGCGAGGAGTGGACTGCCTTGGCTTCGCTGCGTGCAAGACGTTTGGTCATCTGGCGGGTGAAGATGGTCACGGCGATGACCACGGCGGCAATCATGAAAGCCGCCAAGGCCAGGAAAGGATTGATCCGGCGTATCATCTGGCTTCCGGGCTCGGTTGTCTGCCAGGCGATCAGGCCGACATCCTGTCCAAGCGGGGACTTCAGCTGAAACCTGCCGACGCCATCGCGCTGGGTCTGGTTGTTGGCGAGAACAAACCCGTCAAGGCGAGACATTTCCGAGATTTCCGTCAGCTTTTCACCCCGCAAGGGTACCAGACTTACCAGCACTGACGGCGGGAAACGGACCCGGGAGATCGACTGGATCTGCGGCATGATGGCGGCGGCACTGAAGAGATACGGTTCGCCCGCCAGGGAGACGAGGCCGGTTTCGGCAATCGACCGGCGCGCGTCGCTGCTTTGCGGAATGAAACTGTAGAGCCCGGATGGTGTGCGGCGGAAGGAAATGATGTAGCGGGCGCGCACCTTGGCAACTGCGGGCTTCAGTTCCTGAAGCAACTCCTGCGTCATCCATTTGTTGGTGTGGTTCTGCGCGTAGACATATTGCACGCCGTAATCGCGGTTGATCAGGATCGACTTGGAAAAACCGTGGTTCTGGAACAGCCAGTGCATCAGGTTGTTGTAGATCCAGCCTTCGTCCGGGTTGATCTGGTTGACCCGGTGATAGGCTTCGTCCCAGATCACGACGCCGTTCTGCTGCTTGACCATGTAATTCTGGGTCAGCTGCAAAGCGCCGGAAATGAGCTTGTTCTGGGATTCGACAGCGGTTTCGTCCGACAGGCGGGCAGACCAGTGCAACAGGCCGAAAATACCGACAACGGATATCATGACGATTACGACCATCGGAATAATGATCGCGTTTGCTATCTGTCCGCCGGAGTTTTTAGACGAATTGTACATATACGAGCCCGATTTCTTTGGCCCGAGTATTGTCGATCTGGGTTAAGGAATGCCGCAAATTCTAAGTAAATTAAGGGTAAAGTCTCGAAACTCTCGATCCGGTTTTGCAAACAGTCTTAAAGAGCTTAGCTGTACGGGTCCCAAGACTTGGCCTGTCCGTTGCTCTGGCAACTCAAATCAGCTGTAAGCTGCGGAAGCTGACGTTTGTACGCAGGCCAACGATGATATGGTCATGCACCTCGATCCCGAGTGGGCCGGCAATGTCGACGATTTTCTTGGTCATCTGTATGTCGGCGCGCGATGGGGTCGGATCGCCCGACGGGTGATTGTGGACAAGGATCAGGGCCGTTGCCGAAAGCTCCAGGGCACGCCGGATCACTTCGCGTGGATAGACCGGGGTGTGATCGACCGTGCCCGTCTGCTGAACTTCATCTGCGATAAGCGCATTTTTCTTGTCGAGAAACAGGATCTTGAATTGCTCTACCGGGGCAAGCCCCATGGAAACCTGCAGGTAGTCCATGACCTTCTGCCAGCTGTCGAGCACCTGCCGTTTTTCCAGCCCGGCCTTGTGAAAGCGGATGACCGATGCATGCACCGCCTGAAGCGCATCTATGCTGATGTCGGACAGCCCCGGAATTTCCTTGAGCCGTTCCCGGGGGGCGGCAAGGGCTGCCGGAAAGGAACCGAAGCGCTGAAGCAGTGCTTTGGCGATCGGCTTTGTATCCTGGCGGGGCAGGGCGGAAAATAACAGGAATTCCAGGAGTTCATAATCGGCGAGACCTTGCTCGCCCGTTTTACGAAATCGTTCCCGCAGCCGCTGGCGGTGTCCCTTGTGGTCGCTGCCGGTTGCGGCCGGTGCTTCACTGGCGGTCGTCGTCTCTTTCATGAGCTCCTGCGTCAGCCGCTGTCAGATGACGGTGCATCGCCGGTAAACGGACTTCAGGCCGAACAATCAGTCCGTCTGCAGGCCCGGCTTGTGGATGCCTTTGGGGGACGTGGTGAAGATCTGGCAGCCTTCAGGCGTGATGCCGATGGAATGTTCGAACTGGGCGGAAAGGGACCTGTCTCGCGTGACGGCCGTCCAGCCGTCGCTGAGAACCTTCACGTGCGGGCGGCCCAGATTGACCATCGGTTCGATGGTGAAGATCATGCCCGGCTTCAGTTCAACACCTTCGCCAGGACGCCCGTAATGCAGGATGTTGGGAGTGTCGTGGAACAGAAGACCAAGACCGTGCCCGCAGAAATCACGCACGACCGAACAGCGTTCAGCCTCGACGAAGGTCTGGATGGCAGCACCGATATCACCGGTGGTGTTGCCCGGCTTGGCAGCCTCGATACCGCGCATAAGCGATTCATAGGTCACATCGATCAGGCGCTCGGCAGCGCGCTTCAACTGGCCGACCGGATACATACGGCTGGAATCTCCGTGCCATCCGTCCAGAATGAAGGTCACGTCGATGTTGACGATGTCGCCCTCGCGCAGGGCCTTGTCGTTGGGAATGCCGTGACAGACGACATGGTTGATCGACGTACAGGAGGACTTTGTGTAGCCGCGATAGTTCAGCGTCGCCGGAATGGCGTTGTGATCCATGCCGTACTGGTAGACGAAGTCGTCGATTTCCTGGGTGGTCGTGCCCGGTTTGACGATGTCGGCCAGCTCGTCCAGACAGGCTGCGGTCAGCTGTCCGGCGCGCATCATGCCTTCAAAATCTTCAGGGCCGTACAAACGTACCTGACCCGTGTTTTTCAAAGGGGCTTCCGAAGCGTCGATATAGCTGACCATGGGGTTTACCGTGTCTCACAATTATCCGGTGCCATTCTAAGCCCACAAGGCCCCGTTCGGCACCAATTATCCGTTACCTGTTCTCATACCGCCCAAAGCGCCCATTTTCCAGCTTCTGTTCCCGCAAAATCAGGCTGACGTGGAAACTTCCCGCCTGTGCGGTGAAAAGCGGCAGTGCCTTCTTGCGCTTTTCGGGCAGGAGAGCTAGGGGAAGGGAAAAGCGGGCGTGGTGGAATTGGTAGACACAAGGGACTTAAAATCCCTCGGCCCTAGGCTGTACGGGTTCGAGTCCCGTCGCCCGCACCATGGTTTGTTGCGCTACCGGCCTTTGGCCCACTTGAGCGGCGGCTTGGTTCGAGGTTTCGTTTCGCGCCTGTCCTTCTTCCCTGTGCTCTTGCCTTTCCAGCCGGTTGAGCGCAGATTTTGTGTCCGACCCTGCTAATCCATGCCTTCGCCTGCAATCTGCAGATTTTTCCGGATTGTCACGGATCCGTTGAACGACTGTCACAATTTGCGCCCGAAAGAGCGCTAGATCATCGGTCGATCAACCGGAAACGCGTTTGCTTCCGGCCCCAGTTCACTCCCGCTCTCGCGGTGTCATATCTCATTGCGGTCCGCTACCGGGCCATCCTTGAATTCGTTCGACTTGCTCGCCGGAAGGAGTTTCCATGACTTATGCCGACAATCGCGTGCCCTCCGGCAGTGCCCTGACAGTTCTGAAAAACGCCCGGCTGGTGCTCGCTGATGAAGTCGTCAGCGGTCACATTGCCTTTTCCGAAAGCGGGATCGTCTCGGTGGACCAGGGCAGTGCGCCGCAAGCCGGGTTCGATCTCGAGGGTGATTACCTGCTGCCGGGGTTGGTCGACATTCACACCGACCACTTCGAAAAGCATGTCTTTCCGCGTGCACATGTGCGCTGGGATCCGCTCAGAGCGGCGATGGCCCATGATGCTCAGATCATCGGCAGCGGCATCACCACCGTGTTCGACAGCCTCTGCGTGGGGGCGACGATCAAGAACCCGGAGCGCCGCGAAATCCTGGCGCCAATGATCGACGCCCTGGAAACGCTTCAGTCCGGAGGCATGCTCAAATCGGAACATCTGGTGCACCTGCGCTGCGAGATCACCGATGGCGAGACCACGCGCCTGACGGAAGAAAACATCGGCAAGGACATCGTGCGCATGGTGTCGGTGATGGAACACCTGCCGGGCCGGCGCCAGAGCAAGGACGTCGAGGCCTATATTCACCGACGCATGGCCGACACGGGCGAAACACGTGCCGTTGCCGAGCGTGAGACGCAGGAGCTGTTGAACTTCTCCGATGAAATCAGCTCGAAGGTTCGTCCGACTGTGGTCGCGCTGGCGCATGCGCACAAGCTGCCGCTGCTCAGTCACGACGATACGGAACTGGAACACATCGACGAAGCCCTCGGTGAGGGTATCAGCGTTTCGGAATTTCCCTGCACACTGGAGGCAGCCCGCAAGGCCAAGAGCCACGCAATGCACGTCGTCGGTGGTGCGCCCAACGTCATTCGCGGCGGATCCCAGTCGGGCAACATCGCGGTCAGCGCACTGTTGGCGGAAGATCTCGTCGACATCCTGGCTTCGGACTACGTCCCGCGCTCGCTGCTCGACTGTGCGTTTCTTGTAGGGCTGGACGATGCGTTCCACGCCGACCTTCCGGCAGCTATCCGGATGGTTTCGAAAACGCCTGCCGAGGTTGCCGGACTATCAGACAGAGGCGAGATCGCAGAAGGAAAACGCGCCGACCTGCTTCATGTCGGCGTCCTCAACGGACATCCCTTCATCAAGCAGGCCTGGCGGAACGGACAGCGGGTGCTCTGATCATTCGACTAAAATTCCTCCTGCGTCATGCCATGGCTTGACCATGGCATCCATGCCGTTTCCGAGGTGAGCATGAGGCGCTGATCAGGATTTTCCGAGGTCTTGCTGATTGGGAGGCATGCAGCGGAAAAAGGAAACTCGGCGGGAGGAGAAAAACGCTGCTTCTCCCCCAGGTGAAAATTACTTTCGCCCCGTTTCAGCGCCGATGATCCGCCGCCGCAGGAAACCGGAGAAGCCGTCGATCAGGTAGACCATGAAGATGATCAGGAAAATGATCGTCCAGGCTTCCGGCCAGCGGTAGGCGTGGATGCGGTCGGCGAGGAGGAAGCCGATGCCTCCGGCGCCGACAATGCCCAGGATGGTGCCGGTGCGTGTGTTGGATTCAAAATTGTATAGGATGATCGAGAGGATCACCGGCAGGGCCTGAGGCAGAACCGCAAAGCGGATTGTCTGCAGGCTGCCGCCGCCGGAAGCGCGCACGCCCTCAACCGGCTTTTGGCTGGTGTTCTCGATGGCTTCCGAAAAGAGCTTCGAAAACGTGCCGACTTCCGAAACCGCGATGGCCAGAATGCCTGCCAGTGGCCCGAGGCCGAAGGCGCGGATGAAGACGAGTGCGAGGATCAGCTGTTCGATCGCCCGCAGGGCGTCGAAACCGCGCCTGACACCGAGCCGGAGCCAGGACAGTGGCAGGATGTTCTTGGCGCCCAGGAATGCCAGTGGAAACGCAACCAGGGCTCCCAGAAGCGTGCCCATGAACGCCATGGCGACAGTTTCCCCGAGGCCTTTCAGAACTTCCTGCCATTCCGCCCAGCTTGTCCAGATGTGGGGTGGAAACATGAAGGCAAGCACATCGCCAAAGCGGGTCGCCCCGTGAAGAAGTTTTTCAGGCGCAAAGCCGAAATCCCACAGGCACCAGCCGGTCAAAAGAAGGAAAGCCGACCAGCCGGCGAGACGGATCAGGCGCGTCCGGAGCGGCGTTGAAAAGGCGCCTGGTACGAGCGTTCTGGCGCGGGCGATATCTGGACGTTGTGCGGTCATGATCAGATGCCTTTTCCGGTCAGGCCGATGATGCGGTGACGCACCTTTTCGCTCAGCATGTCGATGACGATCACGGTGAGGAAGACGATCAGGAACAGCGCCGAAAGATCGGTGTATTCCTGCAGGGACATTGCCACGCGGATCTCCTGGCCCAGGCCACCTGCGCCGACGAAGCCGATGATGGAGGAGGACCGAACGTTGATCTCGAACCGCAGCAGCGTGTAGCTGATGATGTTAGGGACAACCTGGGGCACGATGCCGTAGCGGATCTGGTCGAACCAGGTGCCGCCCGACGCCTTGATGCCTTCGAGCGGGCGCATGTCGGCATTTTCGTTGGCTTCGGAATAGAGCTTGCCGAGAGCGCCGGTGGCATGAAGACCGATGGCGAGAACACCGGCCAGCGGGCCGACGCCAAAACAGAAAACGAAAATGAGGGCCCAGACGAGATCCGGAACCGTTCGGATGATTTCCAGGAACCGGCGGGTGACGTTCAGGACCAGTCTGTTGGGGGAGAGGTTCCGTGACGCCGGGAAACTGAGGAGAAACGCACCGACGATGCCAAGCAATGTTGCCATATAGGCGATCAGGATCGTTTCCAGGAGCAGCCAGAGCCAGACCTTCCAGCGCCAGAACCAACCGGCAAGATCCGCCCCGATTGTCTCGCGGTGAAGCTCCGGCAAGGTCTTGTAGAGATACTCTCCAAGCCGTGGCAAACCTGCCCAGATCTTCCACATGGACACACGGTCGCCATCGGGCAGGGTGACGTCGGTCATGTCGAAGAAACCGCCTAACCACGCCGTTGCGAAGAAGCAGAGTGCGAAGACCGTGGTCGAGACGAGGTTTACCCGGAGGGCTGACCGGCGGGCGGCAGCATAATCGATTTCGAACCGGTCAATGGCAGGGGAGAGCGCTGTCATGCCTCTAGTTCCAATGATTTTGGGCAGGAGGCGCTGACGCCGCAGCGTTCTGCGCCACAAGTTTTTCCAGGCGTCATCCCTGGAAACGCGAAGTGCCGCCCGGGATGACAATGGTCGGGTCGTCGGGAGGAACCCGGATCGGCCGGTTTCCTCCCTCGCTCTGAAAAGTCAGCCGCCGCGGCGCTGTTTCTTCAGCCAGTCCCGCATTTCGACGATCCACTGGTAACGGTCGTGATCAACCTCGATCCACGCTTCCTGGGTGCTGTCTTCGCCGCCGGTCATTTCGATGAATGCCAGCGTATCCTTTTCCGGGATTTCCATAACCGCGGTGCGCATGGCATCGATCAGGCCCTTAGGCAGGTTGCTGCGGGCAGCCAGCGGACCGGAAGTGATTTCCGGTGACTTCCAGATGGTGCAGATCGCGTCTTTCTCGATCATGCCCTTGGTGACCATGCGCTGCGGAATGCCGTCTTCCTCGTTGGTGATGTAGGTAGCGGCAGCGTCATACTGCTTGTTGTAGACACCAAGCACACCGGTTTCATGGGCCCCGGAGAAGGGAATGGCACCGAAATAGGTTTTCGGCTCGTAGCCTTGTTTGCTGAGGTTGAAGTAAGGCACGGCATAACCGGACGTGCTGTCCGGATCGGCAAAAGCCAGTGTCTTGCCCTTCAGGTCGTCAAGGGTCTTGTAGCCGCTGTCACAACGCACGGCGACGACCGAGAAATAACCGGTGGAACCGTCCTTCTGCAGGCGGGAGACAAGCGGAACGACACCGCCGTTGGTTTCCGTGTAGGCAGCGGCATAGGAAGACGAACCGAAGAAGGCGAATTCGATCTGGTCGGCCGCCATGGCCTGGATCACGCCGTCATAGGATCCGGCGGTGAAGATTTCGACATCAACGCCGAGTTCGTTCTCCAGGTACTTTTCGAAAGGCGTGTAACGGGCGATCCGGTCTTTTTCGTTTTCACCGGAAAGAATGCCGAACTTGACTGTCTTGTACTGGTCCTTCCAGCTGTCCGCCACGGCCGGGGAGGCTGCAAGAACGGCAGCGGAAACGGCTGCTGCAAAAATGGCCTTCATCTCAAGTCTCCTTTGGTGCCGGCAGATCCGGCGATTTGCGCGGCAAAGGCCGCTTCAAGAGCGAGAGCGGATGATCCGCTTCGCGAAGGTCAGGCCCCGACAGCCTTCATCGGCGGCCGGGAAGTGGTTGTCGAAAGGGAGGTGGAGGTGACTGCTTCGTTGATGTCACCGGAAAGATCGTCGGATCCGTAAATCTGCCGAACCCTTTCACTAGTCAGGGCGTCCGGCGTGCCGTCGAACTGAACCCGCCCGTCCTTCATTGCGATGATCCGGTCGCAGTAGGCACGGGCGGTGTCGAGCGTGTGCAGATTGACCAGCACCGTAAGACCGTCCGTCCGGTTGATTTCGCGCAAGGCGTCCATCACACGACTGGCGTTGGCCGGATCAAGTGAAGCAATCGGTTCGTCGGCCAGCATGATGCGCGGGTTCTGCACCAGCGCCTTGGCGATGGCGACGCGCTGCTGCTGCCCGCCGGAAAGGGTTCCCGCGCGTTGCAGCGCCTGGGGCACAAGGTCCAGCCGGTCCAGGGCTTCGATGGCGCGGGCGCGGTCCTCGTCAGTAAAGGATCGTGTCATGGAGCGCAGGAACCCAGTGTGGGCGATGCGGCCAACCATGACATTGGTCAGCACATCCATGCGCTCGACGAGATTGAACTGCTGAAAGATCATGGCGCAGGACGCACGCCAAAGCCGCAGATCGCGACCCTTCAGGGCCGTGATGTTCTTTCCCTCGTTAAGGATCGTCCCCCGGCTGGGGTCGGCCAGCCGGTTGATCATGCGCAGGAACGTGGACTTGCCGGCACCGGACCGGCCGATCACGCCGACCATCTGTCCCTTGGGAATGGCAAGGGAGACACTGTCCACCGCGGTCAGGTCTCCAAAGACTTTAGATAATTGCTCAATGACCAGCATCGGGCCCTCCGAAAAACGGAGAGCGAACTAGCAGACATGTGCCGAGAACAGATGTCTATACGATTATACTTTTATGAAGTTTTACGACAGAAGCATCGAGAAAATTTGCCGGAAAACAAATAAGATCAAGTTTTGTCTGGAAGTTCGAAGTTAAAGAAATTTTCTGCTTCGTAGATCCATCTTTCTCTGATGTAAATTTCGTAAAATTTACATAATACGGTCACGTTCCGCGGCGCGCGTGTCGTTACGCTCCTGTTGCCTTGCCGGCTTTGTTTCGGCTGTCTGAGGAGTTCCTGTCATGCGCTTTTTGAAATCCGCCGCACTCGCGGCTGCCGTTCTTGCCGTTTCCCTGTCTTCTTCCCTGGCCGACACGTTCAAACTGGCCGTTACCGACGTGGAGGGCCTGGAGCGGCTGCAGGTTGAATGGGGGCCGTTCAAGAACGCCCTTGAAAATGCAACAGACCACACCTTCGAGTTTTTCCCGGTTACCAGCCGGACCGCAGCGGCTGAAGCCTTGCGCGCCCAACGCGTCGACTTTGTCGTAACCGGTCCTGCCGAGTACATCGTGATCAACAAATTGACCGAAGCCCGTCCGCTTATAGGTCTTGGCCGCCCGGATTACTTCTGTGCCGTCGTCGTACGAGCCGACAGCGGTTTCACGCGGCCGGCCGATCTCAAGGGCAAGAAGGTGGCCTTCGGTGATATCGGTTCCACTTCTAACATGCTGTGCCCGATGCAGCTGATGGCCGATTATGGCGTCGATCCGGTCAAGGACATCGAGAAGCTGCATACTTCGCGCAACATTGCGCATGAAGCCTTGAAGAAGGGTGATGTTGCCGCCATCGGGATCAATCACAATTCGTGGATTGGCACCCGCAACAAGGATGATAGCGTCCCGAACGGCTTTTTCCGGGTAATCGCCCGTTCCGGCGATCTGCCGAACGACATGATCATGGCCGGAGCCCATGTCGATCCCGCGACAGCGCAGAGCCTGCGTCAGGCGATCCTCGACAACAAGAAATCGATCATCGCCGCGATCCTGCAGCACGAGGAAAACGACAAGTATTCGGGCATGGATCTGGTGGCGATCGAAGATGGTGCCTATGACCTGGTGCGGTCCATGTACACCACCGCCGGTTTCCCGCAATACGACAAGTTCATCGGCGAATAATGGCGCAGCCTCTGCTCCAGTCCGCCGGCGCAATCGCGCCGGCGGTCCCAGCCCGACAGCCCATGACGGAGACGCCGTGTGACCTGAAGGTCGAAGGCCTTTGCAAGACTTTCGGCAAGGACCGGAGCGTGCTGCGCGAAGTTTCCTTCTCCGTGGGCCGTGAGGAAGCTGTTGCCTTGATCGGTTCAAACGGTGCTGGAAAATCGACCGCATTGCGCTGCGCGCTGCGTCTGATCGAGCCGGAAGCCGGTTCGGTTCTGTTGTTCGGTGAAGACATTTCCTCCGCGCGACAGCGCCAGCTCAGGCGGGTTCGCACCGAGGTCGGCTTTGTCTTTCAAAAGCACAACCTGGTGCCTCGTGTTTCGGCGTTGACCAACGTAATCCATGGCAACCTGGGCCGCACCGGTGGCATGCGCGGCTGGTCGCAGTTTCTCGCCAAAACGGCCTTGCGTGACCGGGCAATGTCTTGCCTCGAAAGGGTAGGGCTCGCGGACCATGCACTGAAACGGGCGGACCAGCTCTCGGGCGGTCAGTCCCAGCGGGTTGCGATCGCCAGAGCCTTGATGCAGCAGCCCAGAATGATCGTCGCGGACGAACCCGTTGCCAGCCTTGATCCGGTTGCCGGCCAGGAAGTGATGGACCTCTTCCGCCAACTCACCCGGGAGGAGGGGATCACGCTCCTGTTCACCTCGCACAACGTGCAACAGGCGCTCGCCTACTCCGATCGGGTCCTTGCGATCCGGCAGGGAGAAGTCGTTCTGGACGAGAAGAGCAGCAACCTGAGTGTTGCAGATCTGGGGAGGCATTATGGCTGATCTCCTAACATTGAAACGCTCCCGCATGCCGGATCGGTTCGAACGCCCGGGTGCATTTCATTTTGTCGCCTATGTCGCGCTGCTGGCCTTCGTTGTCTGGTCGTTTCAGGGGGCAGGCTGGTCGTTTTCCGCTCTGGTTTCTGGCGGTCCGGCGCTGATCGACTTCCTGTCGAGGGCCTGGCCGCCTTCGCTGGAAAGGTTGCCGCAACTGTCAAAGGCGTTGCTGGAAACCTTTCAGATGGCGCTCGCGGGCACACTTATCGGCATCGTCCTCAGCCTGCCGTTGGCGATCCTGGCCGCAAAAGGCCTGACGCGGCCGTCGATGTTGTCCCGGGCTGTCTATACCTGTGCCCGCTTGCTGGTCGCCCTCTTCAGGACGGTGCCGGATCTGGTCTGGGCATTGGTCTTTGTCATTTCGGTTGGACTTGGCCCATTCGCGGGCACGCTTGCGATTGCCGTCGACACCATCGGTTTTTGCGGACGCTTCTTCGCTGAAGCCATGGAGGATGTGGAGAAAGGACCAACCGAGGCGCTGACAGCGGCCGGTGCAGGGCGTTTCGACACGATCTTCTGTGCAGTGGTACCTGCCGCGATGCCCTCCTTTATCACCACCTCGCTGTTCGCGCTTGAAAAGGCCACGCGATCCTCAGTCGTGCTTGGTCTTGTCGGGGCAGGGGGCATCGGCATCGAACTCAAGGTGGCCATGGACTTTTTCGACTACCAGCTCGCTATGACCATCATCCTGATGATCTTCGTGCTGGTTCTTTGTGTTGAGCGGCTTGGCACAATCGCCCGCAGCCGGATACTGGAAGGATCGTCTCAATGAGCGACACGCACACTCTGGAAAAAACCGATACCGCCCATCTCGCGTGGGACAAGCGCTGGCAGACAGAAGAAGGCCGCGCGGATTGGCTGCGTCCGGAGGCGGACGTTGCCGGTCTGATCGAAAGACTTCAGAAGCAGGGGCCGGTGAAGGCCCTGGATCTGGGCTGCGGGGTTGGCCGACATGCGCTTTCCTTTGCCCGCGCCGGGTTCGAGACCCACGCGATGGATCTTTCCGAAGCGGGGCTGGGTGAGCTGAAAAAGAGCGCGGCACTGGAAAGCATGCAGATTGCGACGCATCTGGCGCCGATGACGTCGCTGCCCTTTGAGGATGACAGTTTCGACTATGTCCTGTCCTTCAACGTGATCTATCACGGTGATCCGTCGATCGTCCGTACAGCCATTTCGGAGATTGCCCGGGTGTTGAAACCTGGCGGAATCTACCAGGGAACCATGTTGTCAAAGCGCAACGCGAACTTCGGGATCGGGACGGAAATTGCCGCGGACACGTGGGTTCGTGAAGGGGACGACGACAAGGATCACCCGCATTTCTATTGCAATGCGGGTGAACTGGTTTCGCTTTTCGACCGGTTTGAGCTGAGCTACCTGGAAGACAAAGTGCACTCGAAGCCCGGGTCGTGGCACTGGCACATGATCGCGGAACTCAACCGCTGAACGAGCCGGTCTCGGCGGCGGGCGTTATTCGCCCGCCGGTTCCGGCAGCGGTTCGTCCGTCTCCGGATTGAGTGTCTGGTCGGCATCGGCGGTCGGCTGACGGGTAAAGCCCTTGAGGTCCGCAAATTCGCGGGCGTCCCGCTGGATTTCCACCGGGCTGAGGGCATAGCCGGTCGCCAGTTCGGCGAGCGAGCGCAGCGCGTGCATGTGGATGCGCTCATAGCCGTGGCTGGCATCAACACCAAATGTGATCAGCGCCGTGCGCACGTCCGCACCCGCCTCGATGGCGGTTGCCGCATCCGAGCGATAGAAGCGGAAGACATCCTTCTGGAACTTGATGTCGTTGTCCCGGCAGAGTTGGACCATCTTGCGGGTGAGATGATAGTCGAATGGTCCGGTCTGGTCCGCCATGGCGATAGTGACGCCGAATTCGTCCGAATTCTGCCCTGGGGCAGTGGTGCCGTTGTCGATGGCAACCAGCGACGCGATGTCTGGCGTCAGGATGGACTGGGCGCCATGGCCGGTTTCCTCTGCAATCGTGAACAGCCAGAACACGTCGACCGTCGGTTCGATGTCGGATTCCACCAGCGCCTTGATCGCCGCCAGCATCACCGCAACACCTGCCTTGTTGTCCAGGTGGCGGGAAACGATGAAGCCGTTTTCCAGGAACTCCGGCGCCGGGTCTATGGAAACAAAATCGCCGACGTCGATACCAAGCCGGTGCAGGTCGTCTACCGACTTGGAATAGGCGTCTACGCGAAGTTCGACGTAGGGCCATCCGACCGGAAGTTCATCCACGCCGGTGTTGTAGGTGTGCCCCGACGCCTTCAGCGGCAATATGGTGCCGGTGTAGGCGCCGCTTTCGGAAAAGATCGTCGTGCGGGCTCCTTCCGCGAAGCGGGCGGACCAGTGGCCGATAGACACCAGCTCCAGTCGGCCGTTGTCTTTCAGCGATTTTACCTGGGCGCCAAGCGTATCGAGATGCGATACGAAGGCCCGCGCGGGACGGCGCGACTTGCCGGACACTCTCGCCCGAACACCGCCACGGCGGGTAATTTCGTAAAATACCCCCAGCGCCTCCAGTTCCTTGGAAACGTGCCGGACAATTTCGTCCGTATAGCCCGTCGGGCTGGGGATTTTCAGAAGTTCCTTCAGTCGATCGTTCAAATAGGAAATATCGATATTCAGCAAGGTCATGTTCCGGCCCGGTTCAAGGTCGTCCTGACGGGTTGAGGCACCGACAGGGGAAACAGGAAGTCCACGAAGCGTTCTGCGGTTGGCTGAGGTTCGTGGTTGGCGAGCCCCGGCCGCTCGTTCGCCTCGATAAAGCGGTACTCCGGTTGTCGCGGGTCTTTGACCATCAAGTCAATGCCTGTCACCGGAATTTCAATTGCGCGCGCTGCCTTGATCGCGGCTTCGATCAGGGTGTGATGGGTTTCACCAGTCACATCATGAATGGTGCCACCGGTATGAAGGTTGGCCGTACGGCGGACCGGCAAGGTCTTGCCTTCTGGCAGAATATCTTCCAGCTGAAATCCGTTGGCTGTGAGGCAGCGCAGAACCTCGTCGTCCACTTCGATCCTGGATTCCCCGCCTGTTGCCGCAGACCGGCGGCGGGACTGGATTTCGATCAGTTCTCCAATCGTGGCCTTGCCGTTTCCGGTGACCTCGGCCGGTTTGCGCAGGGCGGTCGCCACTACCTTGTAGTCGATCACGACAAGCCGCAGATCCTGACCGGTCACGAATTCCTCCACCAGAACATCATTGGAGTGGGTACGGGCAACTTCCACCGCAGCCATGACGTCTTCGGTCGTTGTCAGTCCGATGGCGATGCCCTTGCCCTGTTCACCGCGCGCAGGCTTGACCACAACCGAACCGTGCTGGTCCAGAAACGCGGCGATCTCATCAGCGGATCCTGCCAGGATCTGGTCAGGCACGTTTACACCGGCCCTTTCGACGATCCGGCGCGTGGTGGCCTTGTCGTCGCAGATGGACATGGCGACGGCGCTGGTGAATTCGCTCAAGGATTCCCGGCAGGCGACCGAGCGGCCACCATAGGACAGGCGGAAGAAGCCGCCTTCCGCGTCGATGATCTCCGCCTGGATACCGCGCCGCCGTGCCTCGTTCACGACAATGGTGGCGTAAGGGTTCAGCTTGTCTTCAACGGCAGGGCCGGCGAACAGGGCCTCGTTGATGGTGTTCTTGCGCTTGATGGTGAAATAGGGAACCCGCTCGAAGCCGAGTTTGTCGTAAAGGCCAATGGCAAGTTCGTTGTCGTGAAGCACCGACAGGTCCATGTGCGGTGCGCCCTTGCCCTTGAAGACCTCCGCCATGCGCCGGACCAAGGCTTCCCCTATGCCCGGAAACCGGGCCTGCGGGGAAACCGCAAGGCACCAGAGCGAACTGCCGAGATCGGCATCATTGGTGGCCCGGCTGTGATCGACGCCCATTGCCGTGCCGACGATGACACCGGTCTCGTCTTCTTCCGCCACGAGCACCGTGATGGTGCGCGGATCGAGTTGCGACCAGAAGAACTCCGGCGGCACCGGCACCATGCCGCGGGTGAGATAAAGTTCGTTGATCGCCTCCGCATCACTGCGGGAAGACAAACGCCGTACCGTGAAGCCCTTGCGACGATTACGCGCCGGCCGGTAGGTCGCGAGATCCAGGCGGAACGTGTGCGAGGGGTCAAGGAACAGCTCCTGCGGGGCCGAGCCGACCAGTACATGCGGATCACGCACATAGAACGCGATGTCGCGTCTGTCCGGTCGCTCGTTGCGCAGGACCTCGACCAGTTTCTCGGTTTCGCCATAGGTGTTGGCAAACACCAGCCGTCCCCAGCCACAATCGATAAACCGGTTCTTCTGGGCTTCCGTCTCGTCCAGCCGGTATTCCGGTTTGAGCCCATGCTGGCGCATGCGCTTCAGGCGGTGGTCAAACGCACCTTTCGGTCGCGAAGGTTCATTCTCGGCCATGTTCAGACCTCCTGTGCCTGCAGCCACATTTCCAGAAGCGCGACCTGCCAAAGCTCGGAACCACGCAAAGGCGTGATGTATTTGGTCGGGTCGGCATACAGTTTCTGCAGGTAAACCTCGTTGAAGAGGCCTCGTTCCCTGGCGGCCTGACTGGAAAGCGTGTCGCGCACCATGTCGAGGTAGTCACCCTGGATGTATTTCAGCGCAGGCACCGGGAAATAGCCCTTCGGACGGTCGATGACGGCACTCGGAATGACCTTGCGCGCAGCTTCCTTCAGGACGCCCTTGCCTTCCTGTGCGAGCTTGAACTCGGCAGGAATGCGTCCGGCGAGCTCGACCAGTTCGTGATCGAGGAACGGAACGCGCGCCTCAAGGCCCCAGGCCATGGAGTGGTTGTCGACACGCTTGACGGGATCATCCACCAACATGACGTTGGTATCGAGCCGCAGGGCCTTGTCGACCGGATCGGCAGCGCCGGAGCGGGCGAAATGCTCTTCGACGAAGGCAAGGCTTTCATCCCTGGCACAGTGGTAGGCGGGGGAAACAGCCTCTGTCATCTGTGCTTCGGTCCGGTCGAAGAATGCCGTGGCATAATCAGAAACCGGACTGTTTGAGCCGCTGAGCTTCGGATACCAGTGGTAACCGGCAAAGACTTCGTCGGCACCCTGGCCGGACTGGACCACGGTGATGTGCTTGGAAACCTCACGTGACAGCAGATAGAAGCCGATATTGTCATAGGAGACCATCGGCTCGGACATCGCCTTGATCGCTCCGGGCAGGTTTTCCTGAAGCTCGGAGGAAGGGATGAAGATCTGCTGGTGATTTGTTCCGTAGTGTTCGGCAATCAGGTCCGAATACTGGAATTCGTCGCCCTTTTCGCCATGTGCTTCTTCAAAGCCGATGGAGAAGGTCGCAAGACCCTTCTGGCCTTCCTCGGCCAGCAGACCGACGATCAGGCTGGAATCGACACCGCCGGACAGGAGAACGCCGACAGGTACGTCGGCCACCATGCGGCGGCGAACGGCTGTGCGCAGGCTTTCCAGGACTTCATCGCGCCAGTCGTCGGCGCTGCGGGCAAGATCTTCCGCCGTCTTTTCAAAACGCGGTTCCCAATAGGTGTACTCGGAAGAGGTGCCATCAGCTTCAAGCGTCCGCACCGTGGCCGCGGGCAGCTTGCGCACGCCGTTCAGGATCGTGCGCGGCGCGGGAACGACAGCGTGCCAGCTCATGTAGTGATGCAGCGCCACCCGGTCGATCGACTTGTCGATGCCACCGCCTGCCAGAAGTGCAGGCAGGGAGGAGGCAAAGGCAAGACGCCCATTCGCTTCGCTCAGGTAAAGCGGCTTGATGCCGAACCTGTCGCGGGCAAGGTGAATGCGGCCGCTGTCGTGCTCGTGAATGGCGATGGCGAACATGCCGTGGAACCTGGAAAAGCAATCCTTGCCCCACTCGGCCCAGGCCTTGAGGATGACCTCGGTGTCGCTGGTGGAGAAGAACGAATAGCCGCGGCCAATCAGGTCGGATCGCAGCTCCTGATAATTGTAGATGCAGCCGTTGAAGACCAGGGACAGGCCAAGCGCCATGTCGGTCATTGGCTGCGTACCACGTTCGCTTAGGTCAATAATCTTCAGGCGCCTGTGGCCAAAGGCGACCCGGCCGCGCTGCGTTACACCCATACCGTCGGGGCCGCGCGCCGCCATGGCGTCCGCCATCCGGCTGACCCGGACAACGTCTGCCTGACTGCCATTGAAAACCACTTCGCCGCAAATGCCGCACATATTGAAAAAAATCTCCGTTTTGTAACTGGACGTGCACTATATAGAGGTCTAATCATTAGAGTTCAAATTAATAGAGGTGTAATAATGCAGGCGATGCAGGCATCGCAAGTGGTCAAGGCTATCCGGAAGATCGTCCGGGCCATTGACTTGCGCTCCAGAGAAGTGTCCAGACTGACCGGGCTCACGATCCCGCAAATCGTTGTTTTGCAAGGGATTCGAGATCTGGGTGAGGTGACGACCAAAGCCCTTTCGGACAACGCTGACCTGAGCTCGGCGACCGTGGTAACCATTCTCGACAAGCTGGAAGAAAAGGGTCTTGTCGAGCGGTACAGATCCGTCTCGGACCGGCGAATCGTCCATGCCAAGCTGACGAAAAGTGGAAAAGAGGTTGCCTCAAACCTGCCTGGCCTTCTGCATGAAGAGTTCGTGCGAAAGTTCGATGATCTGAATGCCGAGGACCGGACGCACCTCGTTTCTTCAATCGAGCAGATTGCCGAAATGATGAACGCGCACAAGCTGGATGCGGCACCCATCCTGATGACGGGAAAGCTCTCGGGTTAAATCTTCGGGGAACTTCAAGCGCGTTTCTTGGAGGACTGGTCGGAACCGCTTGTGAGGCCGGACGCTTTCAAGGTCGCCCTGAAGCTCTGCAGCTGAGATTGAATGAGGTTTGCCGGTACGGCCGGGGAGCAATAATAACCCTGAAGACCGTCGCAGTGATGGGTCACTGTCAGCGCGAACTCTCCTGCAGTCTCGGCACCTTCCGCTATCACACGCAAGCCCAGGCTGCGTCCAAGCCGAACGATCGCCTCAAACAGCTGTTCGCGTTGCGGGTGCGTATCCGCCCCGGAAATGAAGGCTCGGTCGATCTTCAGCTCCTGGAATGGCAGCCGGTGCAGATAATTCAGGGAAGAGTAACCCGAGCCGAAATCGTCCAGGGAAAGTTGGACGCCAATCTGCTGAAGTTCTGAAAGGATGTTCAGAACCAGCTGTTCCCTGGTGTCGACAAAGACGTTTTCCGTCACTTCAAGACACAGATAGCTTGCAGGCAGGCCATAGTCGTTCAGGGTCTGGCGAACCGTGTCGGCAAAATTGGACTGGCGGAATTGAAGCGGTGATACGTTGATGGAAACCTGGCCGAACTCGAAACCGGCCTGCAGCCACTCTGCGGCCTGCTTGCACGCCGATTCCAGAACGTATTGGCCAAGGTCCAGGATAAGGCCGGTCTTTTCCGCAATCGGAATGAACTCTCCCGGCGGGATGAGGCCACGTTTTTCGTGTGGCCAACGGAGCAGGGCTTCCAGGCCAATGAGACGGCCGTCGGCAGGGCAAACCTGGGGCTGATAATGCAAGACAAGCTGGCGGGTCTGAAGTGCGGCCCGCAGCAGCGTCTCCGTGAGCATTTCACTCTGGACGCGGTCGTTCAGGGGCGGAGAGAAGAATTCGTATCGTGCGCCTGCGTTCCGCTTTGCTGCCCGCAAGGCAAGTCCTGCCATACGGTGAGCCGTTTCCGCGTCCTCTGCATCTTGCGGCAAAAGGGCTATGCCGATGCTTGGTTCTACACGGATTTCGCCTTCTTCCAGCTGGAAGGGGACGGACAGCATGTCGATTGCCTGCACCGCGTAGTCTTCTGCAATCGCGCCCTTGCTGTCAAAGGGCAGGAGAATGCAGAAATCGTCTGCCGAAATTCGAGCAATCTGCGCGCTCGGGCCGAAGATATTTGCAAGACGTGCGTAGGCCTGTAACAGGACCCGGTTACCTGCCTGCTGGCCGAAAGTGTCGTTCACCTTGGCAAAGCCATTGAAATCCAGATGGATCAGTGAGGCCGAATACGTGCCGGACCTTGCCCGTTGCAAGGCTTCGCTCAGGTCCGAGAAGTATCTGGCACGGTTGCCTGCGGTTGTTACGGGGTCCGTATAGGCAAGCTTGTGAAGTTTGTCCTGCAGGTCGGTGACCCTCTCCAGACCATGTGCCAGATCACCGATCTCGTCCCGCCGGTCTGTGAAGGGAATGCGTTTTGGTTGGGTGCCGGTGGCCAGTTCATCCGCTGTCTTTGCCAGGCGGCGCAGTGGCCGCAATTCGAAACGCAGGAACAATCCACCCACGAGGATGACAGCAAACAGGATGACAATGGCTGCAGAGGCCATGCGTGTCTTCAGTCGGTTTTCTGCCAATGTCAGGTCGTCTGCCCAGCCGACATCAACTGCGATTGCACCGACAAGCTTACCGCTATCAGTGACAATCGGCGTCATATAGGCGAGGCGGAACCTGCCCTGAACCGGAACATTGCCCGCATATGGCTGGCCTGCAGAAAGACTGGCAAATGCGGGGTGTCCTTCACTGATGGAAAAAGCCGGCGGGGGCTCACCCTTGGGGTGGCTGACGGTGGTGGCGAAGCGGTCGAAGGATCTGGTCTCGCTCGACCAGCTGAACAAATTCGCCGCGCCCTGATTGGTCTTGCCTATGGTTTCGATCAAGCCGTCCAGCTTTTCGCTCGGCTGGAGCAATTCTTTGGCAGAAGCTTCGGAAACGCGAATGACGATCGGCTCACCACTATCAGCGAAAACCGGATTGAAGCTTTCATTCGTGCCGTAATGCAGCATTGAAGCAGCGGTACGTGCGGCCCGGTCCAGCCTGATGGTGGCATTTTCCTGAGTGCTTCTGGACAAATCGAGATAGGCAAGCCCTGAGACCAGCCCGATGCTGCAAAGCACCATCACCACCAGGGTGAGGCTGATCCTGAATACAAGCGAATGTAGTCCGAGCCGTTCTATTGCACCAAATCCTTGTCAATTTCACGTATAGGAAGCTGGATTGGCAATTAGCACGTAAAAGTAATTCTTATTCGCTACGAAATCCTGAACAGGGCTAAAAAAATTGGCGGTTTCCCGCGCTGTTCCTGCGTAACGTGCCCGTGCACAGATGCCAATCAACTTCGCCAGGCGGTTCCAAAATGGAAGGACAAGCTCTATTGGCGGTGTGAGACATGCCTTTTGTTGACCAAGACCCGGATGGTCATCCCCGTCATCTTCCGGGGAACGCGCGCCAAAGCCATTGGAAAATCGGCAGAAAGGCGTTAGGACGAGTGGTTGGTGCGGCAATTCGCGGATCGGCCGACCGACACAGCGTTTTTCGGGAAGACTGATACTTGATTTCTCTCAGACCAGTTTTGAATGTTCTCGGATTTCTGTATGTCGGCCTGGCAACTGCCATGCTCATTCCCGCTATCGTGGACGTTGCCCAGAAAAATGCCGATTGGCAGGCCTTTGTCTTTTCCGCACTTCTGACCGGCATGATCGGCATGCTGTTGTCTCTTGCCGTCGGCGGATCGCTGCGCGAGGGACTGGACACACGGCAGACCTTCGTTCTCACGACGCTTGCTTGGACGACGTTGCCGGCCTTCGGCGCGCTGCCGTTCCTGTGGCTTGGCATCGGCTACGCGGATGCGGTGTTCGAGGCGGTATCCGGTTTCACCACCACGGGATCCACCGTTCTGACCGGCATCGACAGTCTGCCGCCGGGCCTCTTGGTCTGGCGTTCGCTGATGCAGTGGATGGGCGGCGTCGGTATCATCGTTATGGCCATCGTGCTGCTGCCGTTCCTGAGGATCGGGGGTATGCAGCTTTTCCAGAGCGAGAACTCCGACCGGTCCGAGAAGATTGTCAGCCGGTCGGTTGAACTGATCCGGTTGATCGGCCTTGCCTACCTGTTCCTGACATTCCTGTGCATCGTCGCCTATCTGGTCACGGGGATTGAGCTGTTCGATGCCTTCAATCACGCCCTGACCACGATCGCGACGGGCGGTTTTTCCACCCATGATCAATCCTTCGGCTATTTCACCAATCCGGCCTCGGGTTGGGTTGCGATCGTTTTCATGATCATCGGTGCCTTGCCGTTCGTGCTGATCGTCCAGGCCTTGCGCGGTCATCCGCTGCAGCTCTGGCGAGATCCGCAGGTGAGGGCATTGTTGGGGTTTCTAGCAGTCGTGGCTTTGACGCTGACGGTCTATCTCGGCCTCAACATGCACTTTCCCTTCGATGAAGCGCTGTTGAGGGCCACCTTCAACGTGGTTTCCATCGTGACAGGAACCGGATATGCGCTGGGCGACTATTCGCAATGGGGCGCGCCGGTCGTCGGGATCGCGTTGCTGCTTATGTTCGTTGGGGGGTGTACCGGTTCAACGACCGGCGGCATCAAGATTTTCCGCTTCCTGGTCTTCTTCGGTACCGTCCGCGCGCATCTGCGCCGCATGGTGCGTCCGCACCGGATCATGTCGGAAGAGTACGGCGGAACAAGATTGACGCCTGAACTGTCCTTCTCGGTTCTGGCCTTCCTTGTTGTCTACATGGGGTCGGTGGGCATCATCACCGTTGCCTTGTCCTTCTTCGATCTGGATCTGGTTACCGCCATTTCCGCCGCGGCAACATCCGTGGGCAACGTCGGTCCGGGCCTGGGGCCGGTCATCGGCCCGGCAGGGCATTTTGCTCCGCTGCCGGATGGCGCCAAGTGGCTGTTGTCCTTTGCCATGCTGGTCGGCCGCCTTGAGCTGTTCACAATCCTGGTTCTTCTTGATCCGGATTTCTGGTCAAAGTGACCTTTAAGCTCACCTGAACGAACGGGGCCGTCCGGCCCTGATCTGCACGAGAGAGATCTGCCATGAAGTTTTCCGCGCCCCTTGTCAGTGGCCGTCTGGTCAAGCGCTACAAGCGTTTCCTTGCCGATGTTCTTCTGGACGACAATGGCGGTGCGATCACGGCCCATTGCGCCAACCCGGGCTCGATGCTCGGCTTGAAGGAGCCGGGATCTCGTGTCTGGCTGTCGGCTTCGGACAACCCGAAACGCAAGCTCAAGTATTCCTGGGAAGTGATCGAGGCCGACGGGGCTCTGGTCGGCATCAACACTGCGCATCCCAACAAGCTGGTGGAAGAAGCGTTGGAGGCAGGGCGTATTGCCGGACTTACAGGCTATCAGACGCTGCGCCGTGAAGTGAAATACGGCAAGAACTCACGTATCGACATTCTGCTGGAAGGTGCAGACGGCGCGAAGACCTACGTGGAAGTGAAGAACGTCCACCTGATGCGTGAGGCAGGACTTGCTGAATTTCCGGACAGTGTCACTGCCCGCGGGGCCAAGCATCTTGTGGAACTGGGCGACATGGTGGCCGAGGGACACCGTGCGGCAATGGTGTTTCTGGTCCAGCGGCCCGATTGCAGCCGGATGAGCCTTGCGGACGACATCGACCCTGCCTATGCAGCCGCCTTTGCCGAGGCCAGACGCGCCGGAGTGGAAGCCTTTGCAATCGGCTGCGATGTCCGGCTGGACGGCATTGATGCAGTCAAGCCGGTCGAAATCATCGCCTGAGCGAAGCCAAGCCAAACCAAGCCAAGTCAAGCCAAATTGGGCGGCAGCTGTTACGCCTGCCGCACGACAATCGGCGTGCCGTTTGGCACACGGTTATAAAGATCGATAATGTCCTGCTGGAGCAGGCGCACGCAGCCGGACGACACGGCCTTGCCAATGGACAAGGTTTCCGACGTGCCGTGCAGGCGGTAGAGCGTGTCGCGATTGCCTTCAAAAATATAAAGTGCTCGCGCACCCAGCGGGTTGTCGAGTCCCGGCGGCATGCCGTTCCTGTATTTCTCCAGTTCTGGCTGACGGTCGATCATTTCAGCCGGCGGCGTCCACTTGGGCCAGGCCGCCTTGCGTGCGATGCGTGCACGGCCACCCCAGGCGAATCCTTCCCGGCCGATCCCGACGCCATACCGCATTGCCTGGCCGCCCTCCATGGTCAGGTAGAGAAACCGGTTGGGCGTATCGACGATGATCGTGCCCGCTGGTTCGGGAGCGGCATAGGTAACCAGTTGGCGGTAGTAGACCGGATCGATCTTCGACAGATCCACGGCCGGAATAGGGTAGGGCTCTTCCGGCATTGCCCGGTACATCTGAAGGTACTCGGGCGAGATGCGCACAGCTCTTCCCAGACCATCGGCTGGGTAGCCAGGTCCTGCAATTTGTCCGGTTCTTTGGCTGGATACGCAACCGGTCACAAGAGCGGCAGCAGCGGAGGCGAGGAACAAACGTCTGTTGAGCATTCCGTTTTCCGAAATAGGTTTTCGTAGCGTGTAACGACCATGTTTTCGGAGAGGAAACGCATGACAGGCGACAAAGTTCTGATTTGCCGAATTTTTGTTTCGGCGAGCCGAGAGATCTGGCCGGAATGACTTGAAGGCAGACGCAAAAAGACCGGCCAAACGCCATGTCTGACCGGTCGATTGTCGATTTACAAACAGGGTTCCAGCCGAAACGTGGCAGGACCTTCAAAAGTTTGCGAAGTCTGGATCAGCCCGCGGTTTCTTTCGAAAGCGGCGGCTGGAATTGCCAGCCCATGTCCCAGGGGAAATAGATCCAGGTGTCCTGCGATACTTCAGTGATGAAGGTATCGACCATGGGCACGCCAACCGGCTTTGCGTAAACAGTCGCGTAGTGCGCCTTCGGCAGCATTTCGCGAACCACTTTCAGGGTCTTGCCGGTGTCGACCAGATCGTCGATCACCAGAACACCGCTGCCTTCACCGTCTTCCAGGTCGATGACCTTCGGGTCGATCGGCTTGATGACCTTGAGCGAACCCTGGCTGTCGTAGTCGTGATAAGACGCAATGCAGACGGTTTCGATGGTTCGGATGCCAAGCTCACGCGCAACGATCCCGGCCGGTACCAGTCCGCCACGGGTGATGCAGACGATCGCCTTCCATTCGCCTTCGCTAGAAAGGCGCCAGGCAAGTGCGCGGGAATCTCTGTGAAACATGTCCCAGGAAACGGGGAATGCTTTGTCTTGGGCTGGGTTTTCCATTTCTAGTCCTTCAGATTATCCCGACAGGTCGGCGACAGCTTCCGCGACATCCCTGACCGCGGCCATCAGTATCGCCTCGTCCCGCGAGCGGATCACGATTTGTGTGGTGAACTTGCCGTCCGTCGCTCTCGGATAAGAGCCAATCAAGGTTTGCGGATGCGCGTCCTGAATGGCAGCGAGGCGCTCGGCGATGCGGCTTTCAGGCATGTCTGCAGCAACGGTTTCCGACAGCATCTTCTTGCCAGTCTTCAGCGAAGGCGCAAGCGCGTCCATCATCGCCTGCATGATCGACGGCACGCCTGCCATCACGTGGACGTTCTCGATCCGGAAACCCGGTGCCTTCGAAACCTTGTTTTCGATGAGGTCCGCGCCTTGGGGGATTCGTGCCATCCGCTGGCGAGCCGGGGTGAATTGGCCCGGCGGGTAGTGGGGTTCCATGATTGCGACAGCGCGCGGATCAAGGTTCAGCGCAACACCAAAGGCGTCGGCGATGCTTTCGGCCGTGATGTCGTCGTGTGTCGGGCCAATGCCGCCGGACGTGAACACGTAGTCGTAGCGCGCCCGCAGCGCATTGACGGCACCGATGATTTCCGGCTTTTCGTCCGGAACAATGCGCACTTCCTTCAGGTCAATGCCAAGCGCAGTCAGGTAGTCGGCGAGGAAGCCGATGTTCTTGTCCTTCGTGCGGCCGGACAGGATCTCATCCCCGATGACCAGAAACGCAGCGGTTACAACGTCATCTGCCCTCTGACCGGTCATCTTCACACTCCCTGACACATGGATGGGGATTGGCTTTATCCCAGCTTGACGCCGGGCTCAAGCGAAAGCGGGTCTATTGCCCGGGGGTCCAGCCATAAATATCGTCAAACCTGGCAGCCAGGCTGGTTGGTTTCGACAGGCGCAAAACGGTGTCGCGGGCGAAGGCCATCGCGCCACCATAGTGGAATGTGCGGGCATTTCTGAAAGAAATACCCTGAATGTGCTGTACCCGTTGTTTGCGTTGCCGCTCAAACGCCCTGAAGGCAGCGGGGATGTTTTCGACATCCTGTGGCATATGCTCAGCCAGGATCGCTGCGTCCTCGATAGACATTGCCGCCCCCTGCGCCATGAACGGCAGCATCGCATGGGCGGCATCACCGATCAGCGCAATATTGCCATGAGTCCAGGGGCCTCCAGCGTCCACACTGCACAGGGCCCATTTCAACCAGGCGTCAGGGATCGTGAGAAGATTGCGAACTTCCGTTGGCCAATCCCGAAAAATCTTCAGAAGGGTTTCCTTGTTGGCCTTTGCAGACCAGGTCTCGTCCTCCCAGGCCTCTTCGACCAGCCCGACGATGTTCAGTTCCCGACCGCCACGAACCGGGTAATGCACCAGATGGGCGCTCTTGTGGAACCAGAGGCCGGCATCGCGGCGCCAGCGCTCGGGCACCGCATCGATCGGGACCGTGGCCCTGTAGGCGACCTGGCCGCTGTAATGAGCGTCTTCATGTCCGGGAATGAGCCGCCTGGTCCTGGACCAGACCCCATCAGCGCCAATGAGAGCCCTGCAACGAAGTTTTCCCGAGATCTCATTGTCCTGGAACACGCAGGTCAGGTGCTCGTAGGGCGAGGATTCCAGATCGATAACTTCGCTTGAAAGGCGGAGGGAAATACCGTCACTGGCCTGGACCTTCTCCAGAAGCACGCGCTGGAGATCTGCCCGGTGGATTTCCCAGAAAGGATAGCCGTGTCGCTCCTTCAGGAAAGTGCCCATCGTCACCCTGGCGAGCTCTTCGCCGGATTTTGCCGAGCAGATTTTCACAAAATCCGGGGCATAGGCATGTGGGGTGAGGTCTTCCAGCAAGCCAAGCTGATCGAGTACCGAGCAGGCGTTGGGAGAAAGCTGAAGGCCGGCGCCAACTTCCGAAAGTTGCCGAGCCCTGTCCATGAGGACAATTTCATGCCCTTGAGCATGCAGGCAAAGGGCGGCCGTTAGACCGCCAATCCCTGCGCCGGCAATAATGATCGGAAGACCGGTCTCACCATTCGTGCTCATGGACAGACCAATAAATTACGCCGCTACAGGCGTCCAGGTGCAGTCTGAAGGCGAGGATTCGGTTGCCTGCAGTGTCTTGTCGAACTTGTAGAGCGTGGAGCAATAGGGGCAGACCACTTCGTTCTCACTACCCATGTCGAGGAAGACATGGGGATGATCAAACGGAGGATTTGCGCCGATGCACATGAATTCCCGTGCGCCGATCGCCACCGAATCGTGTCCGCTGGAGTTCTGGAAATGCGGGACGACATGATCCGCCATGTTGAAATTCCTCTGTCTCTAAAGGGTTGGACCCCGATAGCAAATTTTCCGGACCATATCCATTTGTAAAATATATGGGTAGATCCGGAATCTGCGATCCACAACCGCAGCAAGGCTCCACCTGGAGCCGGAAATGGGCTTTACCTTCGCTGCCCAAACCCCTTACTCTACCGTGAAATTGTGTTTTCCGTTTACGTAAGGGTTAATGTCTTAGATGCCTCAGTTCGAGTTCGATGGTGTTAGGATCGCCTATGAGGATAAAGGTGAGGGGGACCCGATCCTGCTGATCCACGGGTTCGCGTCCAACAAGCAGGTGAACTGGCAGTATCCAGGTTGGGTCGATTTGCTGGTCGGCGACGGCAGGCGCGTGATTACCATCGACAATCGCGGCCACGGCGACAGTCAGAAGTTCTACGACCCGGCAGCTTATGGTGCACCGGTGATGGCGGAAGATGCCAAACGCCTGCTCGACCATCTTGATATCGAACGTGCCGATGTCATGGGCTACTCGATGGGCGCAAGAATCTCGGCATTCCTGACCCTCAATCACCCGGGCAGGGTGCGCCGCGCGATCTTCAGCGGTCTGGGCTACGGCATGATTTCCGGCATCGGAGATCCGGAGCCGATTGCGACAGCCCTTGAGACCGACCGCATCCAGGACATTTCCGATCGCACTGGACGTGCCTTCAGGGCCTTTGCGGAGCAGACAGGGTCCGATCGCCGGGCGCTGGCGGCCTGTATGCGCTCCTCGCGGCAGAAAATCAGCGAGGAAGACGTCGCGCGCATTGAACGTCCGGTGTTGATTGCCGTCGGTACGAAGGACGATATCGCCGGGTCACCGCACAAGCTGGCGGCCTTGATTCCGCACGCGGAAGTTCTGGAGATCCCGGGCCGCGATCACATGGTTGCGGTGGGCGACAAGGTGCACAAGCAGGGCGTTCTGGCGTTCCTGAACAACATTGAAGCGTAAGGCCTGACGCCACCGGAGGCGCAAGCCGCGCTGTGGTGTGCTGATCGGGTATCGAGGGAGGTTGCATGGGTCCGAAGCGTGTTGAATTCCAGGGCGCGGAAAAGAACGGTCTGGTGGCAGACCGTTACGGGGTAGGGGACTTACCTGTGATCATGCTCCACGGCGGCGGGCAAACCCGGCACTCCTGGGACGGTGCTGCACGCAGGATCGCGGATCTCGGGCACCCGGTCTATTCACTGGACCAGCGCGGACATGGCGAAAGCGATTGGGTTGCCTCGGGAAACTATACATTCGACGATTTCGCCAGGGATCTCGTGGCTGTCACCAGTCAGGTTGAGGCCTTGCACAAGGCGAACCCGGTTGTCGTTGGTGCGTCGCTTGGCGGCTTTGCCGGTATGCTGGCGGAGGGACAGGAAAACAGGGGCGGTCTTTCCGCGCTGGTTCTGGTGGACATCACGCCGCGGATCGACATGGGTGGTGTCGCCAAGATCCTGGGCTTCATGGGAGACAGGGTCGATGACGGCTTTGCCGATGTGGAAGAGGCCGCTGATGCGATCGCCCGCTATCTGCCCAACCGCTCGCGGCCCAAGGACCTGTCCGGCCTCTCAAAGAACCTTCGCCTCCATGCAGATGGCCGCTACCGCTGGCATTGGGACCCGGCTTTCCTGAAGTCAAAGCATCATCAGGACGAAGACAGGGCGGTGGAGTCGCAAGAGCGCATGCTGGCTGCGGCGGGCAATCTTTCCGTGCCTGTTCTCCTGATCCGGGGGCAGAACTCCGAATTGGTGTCCATGGACCATGTTCGCGAGTTTCAGGCGCTGGTGCCTCACTCGAAATTCACCGATATCCGTGATGCCGGACACATGGTTGCCGGTGATCGCAATGACGTTTTTGCTGGGGCGGTAGAGGACTTCCTGATCGCACTCAAAACCGATGCCGCGATGGCCTGAGGCAGGTTTGCCGACAAGTCGTCGTGACGTGTTCGGGTGTTCGCTGTGAAGTGAAAACGGGAGTCGTTTCAACTTGCTGGCAGAAGTGGTTGAGAGGTTGATTCAGCTTCGGAGCTTGGCTTGCGATCTTGTCAGACGCCAGTGAACACCGGCGATCTCTTTTCCAGAAAGGCCCTGCAGCCTTCGCGGTAGTCGGCACTGTCGATACAGACCTGCGCATTTGCAAGGTCAGCCGTTGCGTCCGCCTGACTGCCGGGCTGGGCGAGGCGATTGATGGCTTGCTTGGCTGCCTTCAGTGACAAAGGCGCATTGGCGCAGAGTGCCTTGCTCAGCGCGTTGATGTGCTGGTTCAGATCCCTGTCATCCACCACTTCATTGACAAGGCCCATGTCCAGAGCCTTTTCGGCCGTCAGGCGCTCGGCCGAAAACAGCAATCTCTTGGCGTTGGATGGTGAAACGGCCTCCAGCAGATCCCCGAGCGCTTCGGGCGGATAGGCAAGACCGAGTCTCGCTGCAGGAATGGCGAAAAAGGCCGAACGAGCTGCAATGCGCAGATCGCAGGCGAGCGCAAGGCCCAGGCCGCCGCCAAGGCAGGGGCCTTCAATTGCCGCAATGACCGGGACAGGCAGCGCCTTAAGCGCCTTGAAGGCGGCAACATTTATGTCATCGTATCTCTTGGCGGCTTCCGGCGTAGAGCGGATTGCTTCGAATTCCGATATGTCAGCGCCCGCGCAAAAGCTCTTGCCACCGGCACCGCGCACGATGCAGACGCGCAGGTCCGGATCCCGTGCCAGTTCTGCCAGAAGACCAGGAATTGCCTGCCATGCCGCAAGAGGCAGCGCGTTTTTTCTGTCGGGCGCATTCAACACAAGCTCTGCAATCTGACCGTTGCGGATCACCATCGGGTTGCCGGAAGGGGCTGATTGGGACGTTTGTGTTGGCATGATTTAACCTCAAATTGCGATTTCAGTTAGCAAGATGCTGAAAATCTTCAGGTATCGGGGTTCATTCGAAACGGTCATATCTGATATCAGGAAGTTTGATTTGGGAATATCAGACGACAGTCCTATTTTAAGGACCACTCGTGACGGCTTGAAAAGGAGACAGGCCATGTCGGCACCGATCAGCAAGACCGGTTTGAAAGAAGTTCCGACCCATGATCCGGTCTGGCATCAACTGAGGGATGAAGCACAAGCGATGGTCGCGGCAGAGCCGGCCCTGTCGTCCTTCGTCTACGAAACGGTTCTGAACCATGACAGCCTGGAAGAGGCCGTCGTTCATCGCCTTGGCGACCGGCTGGGCCGGGACATTGTTTCCGCATCATTGATCCGGCAAACCTATCTTGAAGCCCTGGCAGACGAGCCGGAGCTGGCCAAGATTTTCCGGGTCGACATCGTTGCCGTGTTCGACCGCGATCCGGCATGCTTCCGTTTCCTGGAGCCGGTCCTTTACTTCAAGGGCTTCCATGGCCTGCAGACGCACCGGCTGGCAAACTGGCTGTGGCGTCGTGGCCGGAAGGATTTTGCCCTTTATCTGCAAAGCCGCAGCTCGGAAGTTTTTCAGATCGACATCCATCCGGCAGTTCCTGTCGGGCGCGGTATCTTCATCGACCACGGTACCGGCATTGTTGTTGGCGGAACCGCGGTGATCGAGGACGATGTCTCGATCCTGCAGGGCGTCACCCTTGGCGGCACCGGCAAGGAAGATGGTGACCGCCATCCGAAGATCCGCCGCGGTGTCTTGCTGGGGGCGGGAGCCAAGGTGCTCGGCAACCTGGAAATCGGACATTGCTCGCGCATTGCGTCGGGGTCCGTGGTGCTTCAGGACGTGCCTGCAAACACGACGGTTGCCGGGGTTCCGGCCAAGATCGTCGGCAAGGCAGGGTGCGCAGAACCGGCCCGCAGCATGAATCAGCTGCTCGGTGAAGACGCCGGCCAGACGAATTGAAATTCCGGTTTCAGGAAGACGGGGAAAGCTTGCGGAAAGGCTTTGGCATTTCCGTTGGCTCCTGTAGGGTCCGCGCCAGATTGATGCTGAAGGCAAAGAACAGGAGAGCGCCGTGAAACCCGATGAAATCCGAAAGATCGAAGCCTATCTGCGTTCGAAGTTCGAGAACAAGACCATCAAGGTGCAGGCCCGCCCGCGCAAGGACGACTCTGCTGAAGTTTACATCGGCGATGAATTCATCGGTGTCATCTTCCGGGATGATGAGGATGAAGATCTGAGCTGGAACTTCCAGATGGCAATCCTTGAAATTGATCTGGACGAAGTCTGAGTTTCAGACTTTTCGATCGTAAAGTGAAAAGGCGGCTCCTCTGGTGAGCCGCCTTTTTCATTTCTCCGCCATCCACTCAAGTCAGGTCATTGCATCCGGTAACCTTCGATGCTGGCAACGATGTCGCCGTCGAGACGGCGCCAGTCCGGCAGAAGCGATTGATCAAAGCTGTAGCGCAGCTCCAGACCCGAGGCGAACACGATGGCGCGGTGACAACCGGCTTTTCCGGAAGTGCTGTCTTTGCGGCATCGTGCGATGAAGCCGTTTTGAACGGTTGGATCGTAGACGATGAGATCCGTCGCAGGCGCGCCACGCGCCGACAATTTCAGCACCTTCAGTCCAGAAGGCCCCTTCATCTCGCCGCCGCGTGCAAGACGCCTGTAGAACGGATCAAGCCTTGCCCGCAGGCTCTCCCGGCCGGGATTGCTCTCAAGGTCAACCTGGATCGTCGCAGGGGTGTCCCATCCGGCATCGCTGTTCTTCGTGGCACTGGAAGACCAGTGCAGGTTCAGGCGAAGTGTTTCAAACGCGGCTTCGGAACCAAGGGCCTGCCGTTTCTGCGAAGCCGTCGCGATCAGGTTCAGGGGAAGCTCAAAGCGGGTCGTGCCAACCGCAAAGCGGACGGGCTGGTCCTGTCTGATGCCTGCCTCCATCGGCCAACCGGATGACCAGGAGTAGATCTTCCCGCCAACATGAGCCGTGCCCAATACACACATTGCCAACGCCAGCCAGGTGAAGTGGCGGGGATCGGTTCTGATCGGGCCTGGCAAGGAGACAGGTATCACGACTTCAGTCCCTTGATTGGCTGTGCACATATATGGGACAGGTTGTCCTGAAACGGCACAGGTGTCCCGCTTGGGGAAGGCGTTGATACTGCTCGAAGTGGCTCAATTGAGGGGATTTCGCTCATTTGCCGTTCCGGCACAGTCTTTGCTCTTGACCCTTTACGAATTCTTAATCACTTTCCGTGCGAAAGAGTTAACAAGGGGTTAACGGGCGTGCTGTTCAATCTTCTAATCGTTGGATATATCGCATGCGCCGGATTTGTTGCGTCCGGTGTGCTGGGCAGCCTTTATCAGCTGATCACGAAGCAGCCGCCGAAGTTCGCCTTTGACGGAGAGGGCATCCTGTCGTTTATCGCCGGCGTTTTTGTCTGCGTGTTCGCTGGACCCTTCATCATCATGCGCAATGCCATTCGCGGACGCAGGATCGAAAAGCGGCCGTTGGGTTGGCTGGTCGCGTCTTCGACGATTGCCGGCATGTGGAGCATGTGTTCCGGTGTTATGGTGATCAACGTTGCCCTGATCATGATTGGTTACACCTGAGGTCTCATGCCGGTCTTTGCTCTTGATGGACGTACGCCCGTTTTTCCGGAAAACGGAGAATACTGGATCGCACCGAATGCGACGCTGATTGGCGATATCATTCTGCAGGAAGCCGCAAGCGTCTGGTTCAACGCGGTCCTGCGTGGTGATAACGAGCCGATTACCGTCGGCATGCGCTCCAACGTCCAGGACGGCTGCGTCTTTCATACGGACGTGGGTTACCCGCTGACCATCGGCGCCAACTGCACGATCGGCCACAAGGCAATCCTGCATGGCTGTACGATCAAGGACAATTCGCTGGTGGGCATGGGCGCGACAATTCTGAACGGCGCTGTCATCGGCTCCAACTGTATCATTGGTGCCAATGCCCTTATTGCCGAAGGCAAGGAAATTCCGGACAATTCTCTTGTGGTGGGCGTGCCAGGAAAGGTCGTGAAAACGTTGCCGCTGGAAGCGGCGAACGGGATTGCGAATTCCGCCGACGGATATGTGCGCAACTGGCGCCGCTTCAAGGCCGGCCTGCGGGAACTCTGACCCGCTTTGATCTTGACCCCTTCGACCCGATCCCGAATGAGCTGGGCCTGAAAAGGCGGGAACCGGCCTGCGGGGGGCGGGCCGGTTCCCTGGACCCGGTCGTGGTAGGGATGGGGAGGGTGGGGACGCGACCGGATCGTCCTAGAGGCCGGCTGAAGCCGGACCAATCCCAATCCTAGTTGGACACGCTACTGACAGTCGTCACGCGCGTGTCTGCAATACCTGTCCACTGCACGGGCGAGCTGGCGGACTGACGCTTGATGTAACGGTAGGGTGTCGAATACCAGGGCAGCACCGCCTCGATCTGGTTGTCGAGGATCATGTCGCCATGGTCCGTACGTACCGTCAGAACGGCATGACCCGAGTTCTGGGTATCTTTTGCAACAGTGATCAGAAGGGCGCTCTTCGGCCAGCCGGCTTCTATCAGGACCCGCTGCTTTTCAAGGACGTATTCTTCGCAGTCACCGTATCCGTTTACCGGATAGGTCCAGTATTCTTCCTGGCCGAACAGGTCCTGGTCGGTCATAGGATGAATCCGGCGATTGACTTCCTTGTTGATTGCAATGAGTTCGTTCCAGCGCGCTTCGTCCAGCTTCACGACAACCGGCTTGTATGTTTCCTTCGGACAAGCCGAGACGTTGTCACGGCAGAACTGGTCATAGCCGACGGGTGCCTTGACAACCATTTGCATGTCCATGAAGCGGCCGGGTTCTGCCTGTGCAACCGATCCCATGACGGTGCAAGACAGCAACATTGCAGATGCGAGTAGAGTTCTGTGAAGTAATTTCATCGTAACGCCCTCCCCAAGGCTGACGCAACGATGACTCAATGATTTTTACTTGGAGAAAATCTCCAAAGTAAAACTGTATTTGTATTTTATGTGTGTTTGAGTTTCTTTTTATCGTTATTTGAATTTACTTTAATTCAAGTTGGAGGAAAATTTTCGTAAAATTTGATGCATCCTCCAGAAGTCATTGAATTAGCGAGAAATTGGTGTTTTTCGAGTGGTGCGAAATCGGTTTTCAATCGCCTGGTTTTCGGTCTGGAGCGGGTCTTGTGCCCGTCCTCGAGGGTGAGAAAAGGGCACGAAAGTTTTTTGATTTTTTTGGTTCTGGCCACCAGAAAAGAAACGCGACTACCCGGAAAATTGCGCAGAAACGAAAAGACCCGGCAAAAAGCCGGGCCTGTCTGAATGGTTCTAAGCACTTGCGATTGATGAGAAAGCTAAAGTCAGCTTTCCTCTGGTGCCGATATGTGATGTTCCAGCAATTCGCGGCTTTGAACAGCAGCAAATTCGACGGCTATGCCACCTTCGATGCGGCGAATGACACGCGCATGCATCTTGCCGAGCGTGATGGCGTCGCCCATCTCCGGCACGATGTCCGTGGCGATGGCCGCGCCGGACAGGGATACGTCTATGATGCGGCAGACATGTTCCGAGCCGTCCGGCAGGATCATCTTCGTCATCGGATTTTTGGGCACGAAGCGGTCGTGGCGGCGGTCTTCGGGAAGATTGAGTTCGTCCCGGTTCGCAAGCCACGTCAAAACATTGGCGATCTTGTCGCGTTTGCGGACCGTATTGCGCAGTTCAACCGCAAAGCCACCATCGATCAGGCGGGAAATCCTGCCTTCGACGCGGCTCAGGTGGTCAAGATAGGCAATCACGCGTTCGCCGACCCTGCCGGTGACCGGTGTAATCATGGCCATGCCGCCAGGCGACATGTCGATAACCTGACAAGGATATTCGCGCCGATCTTCAAGCATGAAGCGGCCCAGTATATTGACCTGGACCCGTTGATGGCGCCGGCGGTCAGTGACTTGAAGCGATCTGCTTCCTTCGGTTGCTGTTGCCACTCCGGCGCTCATGCCTGTTCTATCCAAAACGGTGCGCAAATCGCATTGTCCCCGGCTGAGATGCGATTCAAAAGACGTCTTTCAAAGCACTTTAGGTAGCTGGGGTTAACGATGTGTAAGAGTGTAGCTCAGAAGGCGCACAGGTCCAGACTTGTGATCGATAAAAATGCGGGTACGGCCGTGATGTTCGGAATTCGAGCGTTCTCTGGCGAGAAAGCACAATAACGCGAGAGTAAAATCCGGAAGGAAGGACTTCTTTTCAGCTGAATAGAGGCTGCAAAACAGCCGGTACCGGACATGAATTCGGGCCAGCTGATTCTCGGCCGGCCCGATTTCGCAGGTGAACAGGGATGTTACCAGACTTGCTATGTTGTGCGGATCAGGTCTTGCCGCCGGAATAGACGGTCAGATGTCCGACCTTGCGCTCCGCACCGCTCGGCAGGGGCGGTGTCGGCATGGCGATGCCCTCGGCGGTGAAGCGCGGCAGGATCGGGTTGAGCGTGGAAGCAGGGGAATCCACGAAATAGGGGCGCTCGTCCGGCCAGACCAGGCGCAGGCTGCTGATCGACTGGCTCAAAATGGGATGCAGGCCGATCCAATAGGGTTTTTCCATCGGGGTACAGCTTCCCAGGACACGGATCCTGCCTTCACCTGGAACATTCAGCGGTACCAGCAGCATTTCCATCTGCAGGATCTGTCCGCGTTCCGTATGGCCGTTGATGCCGATCACGGCCGCGGCCGCATCTTCGGTGATGGCAGCGATCAGGCTTTCCAGGGCTTCACGGTCTTTCACGCTCCAGCCGCGAAGGAAGTTGCGGCCCTTGAGTTCCCGGCAATGGGCGGAACACAGACGTGTACCGGCGAGGCGATAGCGCACGTCCCTGGAACCGTTCGTCTCCAGAATGAAGGTGTCACCAAGAAGACCGCGGATCTCACCCGGATCGACTTCGCTGCGGTTCGGTGCAGGACGGGCGCCGCGAAGATTGTCCCAGTAGTTGTAAAGAGTTTGCGTTACGCCGTGTTTCATCTGGTTCGCCTCTTTGCCATTCTTGCGCCCGGTGTTTCGTCTCAAGACAGTTCTTGTTTCAAAACGGGACGAAAATGCTTCCCTGTTGGTTTTTGACCTTTACAAAGCAGGGCGCGTGCCAAGTGCTTGTTGGCGTGAAAGCTTGAGTGGCGGTCAGAAATTAAGGTTAATTTTCGGTAAAGCTTGTATTAGGGGCGGTTGCCTGTCAGCTTAACACTCAGTTCACATAGACGGCGGGTGGGAGGAACCTGTTGTTGCAGGTCAGGCCGCGGGCCGATAGGTACAGCCGCCAAGAGCTGCCTCGGTAAAACAAGCGCCGGCCGGAGTGAACAACTGTCCTGAACGGGCGTCGTGGGGACGCGACCGGTTTTGGGGGGCATCGCAAAGCGCTGGTCACCTTTAGGTGGCCGGCGCTTTGTATTTTCAGGCTTTTTGGGGATTGTGACCGGAGAAGTCGAATTCACTATTTCCCGGTTTCGCTTGTTCTGGCGGTCGAACCACTCTTGTTTTGTCTTCGATCTGGCTTAGAAGAAAGACAGGAAAGGCAGAGGGTCCATGAACGTTTACCGCATTGATGAAGAACGCGCCCGGCGCGAAAAAGCCCAGAAGGAACAACCTCCCCAGCGGCCGTCCGGTCCGCCCGTGTTCAATCTGCCCGGGATCATCGTCTGGCTTGGCGGTATCCTGATTGCGATCCACGTTCTGCGTGTGATGATCCTTCCGGCGAACCTGGACAATCTGATCATCGAACTTTTTGCATTCTGGCCGGTAAAATATGCCTATCTCGGCAGTCTGCCGCCTTTTGATCTTCTCTCCAGCCTCTGGGCCTTCGTCACTTACAGCCTGCTGCATGGTGGCGCCATGCACATCATCTTCAACCTGCTCTGGATGGCGATTTTCGGCAGTGCGGTTGCCAGGCGGTTTGGCGTAGGTCGATTTCTGCTGTTTTCGGCGGCCTGTTCCGTTGGCGGGGCGCTGGCTCATCTTGCCACCCACTGGGGGGAAGGGGCGCCGATGATCGGCGCATCCGCCGCCATTTCCGGCCAGATGGCTGCGGCCATTCGTTTCGTTTTCGAGCGTGGTGGCCCGCTGGGAGCGATCCGCAGCAACGATCCGACGGCCTATTTCGTGCCGGCGCAGCCGTTTGCGGAATGCCTTCGCAATCAACAGGTTCTGGTTTTTGTTGCGGTATGGTTCGGGCTCAACCTGTTCTTCGGTCTGATGAGCGGTCCCGTTGCGGGACAGCCGGCAAGTGTTGCCTGGCAAGCTCATATTGGTGGATTTGTCGCCGGACTTGCCCTGTTCCCGCTGTTCGACCCCGTGCCGCAGCGGCGTAATTCCTGACGCGAAGCGAAAGTGGCTTCAAGACGCAAGGTCAACAGTTTGCGCGATCTGATTTTTTTGCCATGATACCTGACGACTGGAGGTCGTCCTGTCGGATTCGAATGGACGTCCGGCCCCAGTCGGTGCGAAAGTGGTCGAGCAGCTGGAACATCTCCTTCCGGAGACCGGCTGGCAGACTACATTAAGGTCGATCAACTATTGACGTTTGATCGCTTCCGATTGAGCGTCGGTTGATCTGGTCCGGTAAAACGGACCGATTGATGCCATGGGAGGTGATTGAATGACCGTAGCCGCTATCCTGAGTGGGAAAGGCCACGATATTATCACAGCGCGCAGCGACGCGTTGCTCAGCGAAATTTGTGAAACCCTGGCAAAACACAAGATCGGTGCCGTGGTCGTTTCCGACAAGGAGGGTGCCGTTGACGGCATTGTGTCAGAGCGGGACATCGTTCGCGTGGTCGGTACGCAGGGCGTGTCGGCGCTGAAAACACCGGTTTCCGGTGTCATGACCAAAAACGTGGTTACCTGCTCCGAAGAGAACAACATCAATGAAGTCATGGCTCGCATGACACAGGGCAGGTTCCGCCATATGCCGGTCGTGAAGGACGGAAAGCTGACCGGTGTGATCTCCATCGGCGACGTCGTGAAGTTCAAGATTGCGCAGGTTGAACTCGAAGCCGAGCAGATGCGCAGCTACATTACGATGGCCTGACGTGAAAAAGGCTGGCTTGTAGGCCAGCCTTTTTGTTTCGACGTGTGATTTATCAATCTTGCCGTTTTGCCAGAAACGCGGTGGCTTCCTTCAGCATTTTCTCGGGTTTTTCCCCGTGCCATGCCGACTGAGACATGTCCGGCAAGCGATGCGCAATGCCCTTGTGGCAATCGATGCAGGTCTTTTCACCCGTGAACAGGAAGCGTTGGTGCGCCTCAGAGGCCCTTCCACTCTGACGGGTTATGTCCATGGAATCGGCGGAATGGCAGTTGCGGCACTCCAGCGAATTGTTCGCCTTGAGCCGGGCCCATTCGTGCTGGGCCAGTTCAAGTCGGTGTTCCAGAAACTTTTCCCGCGTATTGATCGTCCCGAAGATCTTGCCCCAGACCTCCTTTGAAGCCTGCATCTTGCGGGCGATCTTGTCTGTCCATTCATGGGGGACATGACAATCCGGGCACGTGGCTCTCACGCCCGAGCGGTTGGAGTAGTGGATTGTCGTTTTAAGCTCGGCAAAGACGTTGTCGCGCATCTCGTGACAGCCCGTGCAGAACTTCTCGGTATTGGTCAACTCCAGCGCGGTGTTGAAACCACCCCAGAAAATTATGCCCATGATGAAGCCGCCGAGGGTCAGAAAGCCGAGGCTGTAGTGCACGCTCGGGCGGCGGATGGTGGTCCAGAGCCTTTTGAGGAAGGCCAGCATCATTTGGCCCCCTCTTTGGATTTCACATATTCGAGCACTTCATCGACATCGACAAAGTCGTTCTCGACCAGAGGCCGGGCGTCGGTCTGCGGCACGTGGCACTGATTGCAGAAGTACCGCCGGGGCGTGACGGACGCCAGGAACTGGTTGTCCCGGTTCATGAAATGCGTGATCGACACCATTGGCGCCTGGCTGACTTCAATGGCTGTACGGGAATGACAGCTCAGGCACTTGTTGGAGTTCTTGTCGATCTGATAGCCCTCGATCGTGTGAGGGATAAGCGGTGGCTGCTCGGGATAGTTCCGCACCTGGCGAATGTCGGAGTTCACCGGCTTTGGCATCGGGGCAGGCGTCCCGTTTTCCGCCAACGGCGTTGCGGGGCGCATGGTGGCGATGTGTTCCTGGGCGGCTGCGGCAGCTGCGGCAACCAACAGGGCGGCGCAGGCAAGGCCGATTGCAAAGCGTTTCATGGCTCACCTCACACTGCTTCTACGCGCACGGCGCATTTCTTGAAATCGGTCTGCTTCGACAGCGGATCGGTCGCGTCCAGCGTGACCTTGTTGATCAACTGGCGGGCATCGAACCAGGGCACGAAAATCAGCCCCTTGGGCGGTTTGTTGCGGCCTCTGGTTTCGACGCGGGTGAGAATTTCCCCACGTCTGGATTTGATGCGCACTTCCGCACCGCGCCTCAGGCCTAGAGCCTCGGCATCGTCCGGATGCATGTAGCAGAGGGCATCGGGCACGGCCTTGTAGAGTTCAGGTACGCGCTGCGTCATCGATCCGGAGTGCCAGTGCTCCAGAACCCGGCCGGTGGACAGCCAGAAGGGATACTCCTCATCCGGGCTTTCCGCGGGCGGTTCAAAGGGCAAGGCGAAGGCAACAGCCTTGCCGTCCGGTTTCCCATAGAAGTCGAACGCCGCTCCCTCTTTCACATAAGGGTCGTATTTGCCGTTGTAGCGCCAGCGGGTTTCCTTGCCGTCCACCACGGGCCAACGGAGCCCGCGCACCTGGTGGTAGGTGTCGAAATCCGCCAGGTCGTGGCCATGTCCGCGGCCGAACTGGGCATATTCCTCAAACAGGCCTTTCTGGATGTAGAAGCCGAACTCGTCGGATTCGCGGTTCTCGTAGTCTTCCGCCCGTTCGCTGTTGGGGAAGGCGTTGACATTGCCGTTTTCGAATAGAACTTCGTACAGCGTCTTTCCCTTGTAATCGGGATTGTCGGCCAGAAGCTCGGGCGGCCAGACTTCGTCTGTTGTGAAACGTTTGGAAAATTCAACCAGCTGCCACAGGTCGGACATCGCCCCTTCCGGTGCGTCGACGAGCTGGTGCCAGAACTGGGTGCGGCGCTCGGCGTTGCCGTAGGCACCTTCCTTTTCCACCCACATTGCGGTTGGCAGCACAAGGTCGGCGGCTTCTGCCGTCACAGTTGGGTAGGCATCGGAAACGACGATGAAGTTTTCCGGATTGCGATATCCGGGCAGGCCTTCTTCCATCATGTTCGGGGCGGCCTGCATGTTGTTGTTGACCTGCACCCAGTAGCAGTTGATTTCGCCGTCCTTGAGTTTCCGGTTCTGCAGAACGGCATGTGCACCGATCCATTCAGGAACGGTTCCTGCCGGCAGTTTCCAGATCTTTTCGGCTGTTGCCCGGTGCTCCGGATTTGAAACCACGAGGTCGGCAGGCAGGCGGTGAGCGAAGGTGCCGACTTCGCGGGCGGTGCCGCAGGCAGACGGCTGGCCGGTCAGGGAAAAGGGGGAATTGCCGGGCTGGGCAATTTTACCGGTCAACAGGTGGATATTGTAGATGAGGTTGTTCATCCACACACCGCGGGTATGCTGGTTGACGCCCATGGTCCAAAGGGACATCACCTTGGTGTCCGGATCTGCGTACAGCTCAGCGATCTGCTGAAGCCGCTCCCTTGAAACTCCGGACTTCTCCGCTGCAAAATCCAGAGTATAGGGTTTCACGAATTCGGCGAATTCCTCGAGAGACATCGGCTCGGAATCGCCGCTGCCGGCATTCGCTGCAGCGGCTTCAAGCGGATTTTCCGGTCGCAAGCCATAGCCGATGTCCTGTGCGCCCTTCCGGAAATTGACGTGGTTTGACACGAACTCCTCGTTCACCGCGCCGGACTGGATGATGTGGTTCGCAATATAATTGGCGATGATCAGGTCCGTCTGGGGAACGAATACGCCGGGAATGTCCGCCAGATCGAAGCTGCGATGTTCGAAGGTGGAAAGCACGGCAACCTTGACATGGGGATGGCTGAGGCGCCGGTCGGCGATCCTGGTCCACAGGATCGGGTGCATCTCGGCCATGTTGGAGCCCCAGAGCACAAAGGCGTCGGCGTTTTCAAAGTCGTCGTAGCAGCCCATGGGCTCGTCAATGCCGAAGGCACGGATGAACCCGACGACCGCTGACGCCATGCAGTGGCGAGCGTTGGGGTCGATATTGTTGGAGCGGAAGCCGGCTTTCATCAGCTTGGAAGCCGCATACCCCTCCCAGACCGTCCATTGGCCCGAGCCGAACATTCCGACAGCCTTCGGGCCCTTGGCCTTCAGTGTTGCCTTCCATTTCTCGGCCATGATATCGAACGCTTCGTCCCAGGACACCGGTTCGAAGTCGCCGTCCTTGTCGAACTTGCCGTTCTTCTTGCGCAGGAGCGGTGTCGTCAGCCTGTCCTTGCCGTACATGATCTTCGACAGGAAGTAGCCCTTGACGCAGTTGAGGCCCCGGTTCACCTCCGCTTCAGCGTCGCCGTGGGTTGCAACCACGCGTCCAGCCTTGGTCGCGACCATGATGGAGCAGCCGGTGCCGCAGAAGCGGCAGGCTGCCTTGGACCACTTCAGGTCAGTCAAATGCGCATGGGTAACAAGGTTCTGTGCGGCCGCAGGCACCGGTAGTCCCGCTGCCGCGGCGGCGGCCGCCACAGCCTGCGCCTTGATGACATCACGTCTGCTTATTCCGCTCATTGTGTGTCTCCTTGAAGGGAGGTCGGTGTCGCCTCGGGCGCACCGTCTGTCTGGTGGTAAACAAGGGATGCGCTCACAACGCCGGTGAGCAGCTGGATATCCGTGAGGGCCTGTACGATTTCCGCTTCGTTCGCGGTTTCCAGTGTCACGATCAGGCGTCCCTGATCATCGGAATGGGCGATCTCGGCGCCGCCGAGCGCAAGAATGTCCCGCTCGACATCGGATATCGCCTCTGTCCGCGCATGAACGAGAAGACTGGCTATGTGGACTGTTGTGCTCATGCTGTCTGGGCATCCTCTTTGGGATGGACAATGGCCAGTGCATCCTGCGGACAGACTGGGAGACAGGCTCCGCAGCCCGTGCAGGCATCTGTTTCGATGCGAAGCTGGCCAAAGGGGCGTTTGGTGAGATCTATGCGGATTGCCGAAGTGGGGCAGATATCCCGGCACACCTGGCAGGCAATGCCATGATCCTGCAGGCAACCCGGCTGAAATTCAGCCTTCATCGGCCAGGCCGGCGTGCGCTTCGTTTCAAAGACGTCCTGTGCGCAGGCATCTGCGCATTTGCCGCAGAAAGTACATTCGCCGCCGTCGAAAATAACTTCCGGCCGCCCGGTGTCGTCCGGCCTCAAGATGGATTCAGGGCAAGCTTCGGTGCAGGCGTTACAGCTTGTGCAACGTGCGGCAACAAGAGCTTCGTCCGTCCAGGGTGGGCGAAGTCTCTGGATCTCCGGTTGGCTGGGCAGTTTCAGGAATGCTCTGCGGCTGGCCGAAAAATGAGGGTCGGGAGACATGGCATCAGCCCGTCGGCGGCCCAAGGACCAGCTGTGACATCCAGATGATAAAGCCGTAGCCGCCAACAATTGCGACGGAAAGCGCCGGGGCAAGCAAAACGGCCAACAGGATGAACGCAATCCGTTCGTCCCGTTTGCTTGGAACAGTGTTGTCCGCCATAGCCTCTCCCTCAGCTTGCGGTCGATAGGGAATCAGGCACGGGGTTTTGATCTTGTTGTTCGCGCCTGATGGAAATTTAGGCACAAGAGAGAGGGTGGAGATATACGGGATACTACTTAAAATTTTGTTTCAAGAATTCGAAAGTTAATATGTTTCAATGGCTTGCGGATAAGCCTCGCTCAAGGCAGGTGGCTCTACTGCCGGGCTCAACCCTTGCCGTAAACTTCGTCGGGATCATAGACCCTCTCGGTTTCCACGCGCTCCAGACGCACAGACCCATCGTCACCTTTGATGGTTTTACGATAAAAACAAGAGCGATATCCCACATGGCAGGTTGCGCCATTGCCGGCAACCGAAACCTTCAGGACCAGGGCGTCCTGGTCGCAATCGGTCAGGATTTCATGTACGGTCTGGATCTGGCCGGAGGTTTCGCCCTTCTTCCAGAAGCTCTGGCGAGAACGGCTCCAGTACCAGGCCTCGCCGGTCTCGATCGTCCGCTTCAGGGCCTCGGCGTTCATGTAGCCAACCATGAGCACTTCGCCTGACGCCACATCGGTGACGACAGCCACAATCAGGCCGTCCCGGTCGAACTTAGGCATCATCAGATCGCCGTTTTCGACCGTTTCCTTGTCGCCGCGCTCAGTCAGGTGGGTATTGCACATGGGAGGAAAGCCCTTGTCGTCATTGATAACGCAAGGGCTGAAAACTCAAAGACCCTTGCCGCGTACCAGAGACATGAATTTCGCCTGTTCGGCGGGATCGTCCTGGAATACGCCGGTAAACTGGGTGGTGATCGTGGAAACACCGGGTTTCTGGACACCGCGCATGGTCATGCACTGGTGTTCGGCTTCCAGCATCACGGCCAGGCCACGCGGGGCCAGAGCGTCGTCAATGACCGATGCGATCTGCGCAGTCAAGTTTTCCTGCGTTTGCAGACGCTTGGCGTAGATGTCGACAACGCGTGCCAGTTTGGAAAGACCAACGACGCCTTCTGCCGGGTAATAGGCGATATGAGCTTCGCCGATGAAAGGCAGCATGTGGTGTTCGCAATGGGAATGGAACGGGATGCCGCGCACAAGGACGATATCCTTGTAGCCGCCAACATCTTCGAACGTCCTTGCAAGATGCTCTGCCGGATCTTCGAAGTAGCCACTGTAAAGCTGGCTCAGTGCCTTGACCACGCGCTTCGGTGTTTCCACCAGACCTTCGCGGTCCGGGTCGTCGCCGGTCCAGGCCAGAAGCGTGCGCACTGCAGCTTCCGCTTCTTCACGGCTTGGCCGATGCAACTGATCCGGCGACTTTCTTTCGAAGGTTTTTTCTACCGGCTTGAGGACAGCGTCCATGGGGATCCTCGCAATTTTACCCTTGTCACTCGTCATACGGCGCCCGCTGGTGCACAGATCAGAAGGTTCGGGCTTTTCAAGCCGCGGACCCTTATCATACTCCAGGCAAAAAGCGAACGCACAGTTTCTGAGCGGGAGGAGCCGGTTTCTAGCGTGCAAACGTCATGCGAAAGACCAACTGCGACCACTCTGCCCCTTGCGAATTTGCCGTGGCGTCTGATGTATATATATGAAAGCAGTGCGCCATCAATGTGTCGCGCATCACAGGCATTCACGAAGAGGCGAGTTATGCTCGACGACATTTATAACGCGAAGATCCTTGAATTCGCCGGAAATATCCCGCGGATCGGCCGTCTCGAGCATCCGGACGCAAGCGCAAAAGCTCATTCCAAATTGTGTGGCTCCACCGTCATTGTCGACCTTTCCATGAAGGACGGCGTCGTCACGGATTTTGCTCACGACGTCAAAGCCTGCGCGCTTGGCCAGGCGTCTTCGTCAATCATGGCTCGAAATATCATCGGCGCGCGCGCAGATGAGTTGCGCGAAGTGCAACAGACCATGCGCGCCATGTTGAAGGAAGGCGGCGAGGCCCCCACAGGCCGCTTCGAAGACCTGAAGTTTCTGGAACCGGTCCGCGAATACAAGGCGCGCCATGCCTCGACGCTATTGACCTTTGATGCCGTTGTCGACGCGCTCGACCAGATCGAGGCAAAAGCCAAGGAAGACAGCGCGGTCGCGTGACCGCAGTTCTGCGTCCCATGTGTTCTTGCCATAACGAACCGCGAAAGCCGGATGGCCGATTGTCACCAATCGGATATGTAGCGATTGGGCTTATCTGGCTTTACCGCCATTCCCTGTCGCTCTTCATGGGGCGCACCTGCCGCTACGCGCCGACTTGCTCCGATTACACCGAGCAATCCATTCGCCGCTTCGGCTTTTGGGCCGGGGGGTGGGTTGGCTTGTCCCGGGTTCTTCGGTGTAATCCCTGGGGCTCCTCCGGTTTTGACCCGATTCCAGACACCTTGCCGCCAGATGCGCACTGGTTTTTGCCCTGGCGTTACGGTCATTGGACCGGCAAGCACATACCGCCGGAACATCGTCTGGACTAATCGCTCATCCGATCTGTTGTTGACCTAACGTCAGGTTGGTGCAACGCTTGCCTCTCATGCCAGAAGGCGGAGGGAAGAATGAGCGGACGCGACTTCCATTTCGTGATGATCAAGCCGACCCATTACGACGACGACGGTTATCCGATCCAGTGGCTTCGCTCCGCAATTCCTTCCAACACGCTCGCCAGCCTGAACGGGCTCGCAGAAGCGGCCCGCAACCGTCAGGTTCTTGGGAAGGATGTCCGCATCCATCTTCATACCTTTGATGAAACCAACAAGCGGGTTCGTCCGGAAAAGATTGCCCGGGATATCCGAAAAGCAGGCGGAAAGGCCTTGATCGCGCTGGTCGGGGTTCAGTCAAACCAGTTTCCCCGGGCGACCGACCTTGCCCGCAGATTTCTCGGTCTTGGTCTGCCGGTTGCCATCGGCGGATTTCATGTCTCCGGCTGCATATCCATGCTGGATGAAATGCCGGAAGAGATGGTTCGGTTGCAAAAGGAAGGTGTCGTCTATTTTGCCGGCGAGGCCGAGGACGGGCGGTTGGACGCTGTCTTCCGCGATGCCTTTTCTGACGATCTGAAGCCGCTTTACAATTTCATGGCGGACTTGCCGTCGCTGGAGGGGGAGCCGACCCCGATCCTGCCCACCCAGCACATTCGCTTCACGGCCGGATCGCATTCCAGCTTCGATCTTGGCCGCGGTTGCCCTTTCCAGTGTTCCTTCTGCACCATCATCAACGTGCAAGGTCGCAAGAGCCGGTTTCGTTCCGCCGACGATCTGGAGCAGATCATTCGCGATAACGTTGCACAGGGGATCGACCGTTTTTTCATCACCGACGACAATTTCGCCCGCAACAGGGAATGGGAGCCGCTGTTCGACCGGCTGATTCAGCTTAGGGAGCAGGAGAGTTTCGACATCAAGTTCATCATCCAGGTGGACACGCTCTGTCACCGGATTGACGGTTTCATCGAGAAAGCGACGCGGGCAGGGGTCAACCGGGTCTTTATCGGGCTGGAAAACATCAATCCGGACAATCTCATGGCCGCAAAGAAGCGGCAGAACAAGATCACCGAATACCGGGAGATGCTGCAGAAATGGCGGGCCCACGGGGCAACAACCTATGCCGGTTACATCATCGGTTTTCCGGGTGATACCAAGGAGTCGGTCCTGCATGATGTCGAGATCATCAAAAAGGAACTTCCGCTCGATCTGCTCGAGTTCTTTTATCTGACGCCGCTTCCGGGATCCGAAGATCACAAGGTGCTTTTAAGCAAAGGCATCTGGATGGATCCAGACCTCAACAAGTACGATCTCAATCACCGGGTGAGCCATCACCCGAAAATGAGCGATGAGGATTGGGAGGAGGCCTACCGGCAAGCCTGGGCAAGCTATTATTCGGATGGCCACATCGAAACGGTGTTGCGCAGAGCCGCGGCGCATCGCAAGGGGCGTCCGGGCAACAAATTGTTCCTGATGATGTGGTTCAAGCTGATGGTCGAATGCGAAGGCGTTCATCCGCTTGAGGGCGGTTATTTCCGCCTGAAATGCCGCACAGACCGACGCGGCGGGCTGCCGCTTGAAAATCCGCTGGTGTTCTATCCGCGGTATCTTGCCGAAATCGTCGCCAAACATTGGGTCTATCTATCTGCCGTCTGGCGGGTTTACCGGATCTACCGGAGGGTCAAGGCATCGCCTGACAGGCGGACGTATTCCGATCTTGCCATTGCCCCGATGAACCGGAGCGAAGAAGAGGATCTGGCGATGATCCGGGAAACACGCGGCGGCGCGGAAGCGGTTGCCAAACAGCTTCGCGATGCCGCGCTTTCGAAGGCCGGAAAAGACCGGGCGAAGGCAGCTTCGGCCCTATGATTGAGAGGCGGTAGCCTTGCGCCGAAGCAGCCGCCAGCCGAAGGTCATGCCCATCGCGGCAATGATGATCGCAGCCGCTCCGACAAGCTGCAGCGGTTTCAGCTGATGGCCGAAGGCAAGATAATCGACAAGGATCGCCACCACCGGATAAATGAAGGAAAAGGCACCTTGCAGATAGGTCGGCAGCTTCTGCACGGCGCCATACATGAGGATATACATCACCCCCGTGTGAACGGCGCCAAGCGTGACAAGCGAGCCCCAGGCCATTGTACCTTCCGGCAAAGCGTTCCAGCTGACGAAGGGGGCAAGCATCAGGATGCCGACACAGACCTGTACCAGCGCGATCAGCTGTGGAGGCGTTCCCGTCAGCTTCTTGGTCAGCAGGGCTGCGACAGCCCAGAAAAAGGCAGCACCGAGCGAGAGTGCTATGCCGAGTGCATAATTTGAACCGGCATATTCGACAGCGCCGGGTTTTGCCTGGACGATCAGCAGGACACCGGCAAAGGCAATGACCAGCCAGCCGAGCTTGTTAACGGTGATCCGTTCTCCCAGAAACAGAATGCCGAAGCCGACCAGGATGAACGGCTGGGTATTGTAGACAGCGGTTGCCACGCCGATGGATGCCTCGGAATAGGCAGTGA